>NZ_JAFCMA010000062.1:0-22426 GCF_018130125.1 Bradyrhizobium sp. AUGA SZCCT0177
TCCGTCCCGACGCCGTAATCCCGCAAGTCACGGGCCAGCCTGTTGGCCCGCTTGTTCAGCTCGCCATAGCTCAGCGCTGCATCGCCAAATACCAGCACCACTGCATCCGGAGACCGGCGGGCTTGTTCTTCGAACTGCGCATGAAGACAGCGGTCTCGCGGATACCCGGCGTCCGCCCGATTCCACGTATCGAGCAGGAGTTCGCGCTCCTCAGGCGGCAAAATGTCGAGTTGCCGGACAGGAAACTGCGGCCGTCGCTCCAGATTATCGGCCAGTTGCTCGAGCGCATGCTGCATCAACGCGCAGACGCGTTCAGGCGACAGCGGATGGATCACTTGCGCCGTCAGACCCAATGCCTGACCGTAATCCTCGACCGACAGCATCAAAGGGTAATTGGTACGCTCTTCGCCGCCGAGCCACTCGATGCCGTCGACGCCAGCGGCGGTCTCACCCACGGTCGAGCCGGCCGGCATGGCGTTATGGCGGTAGTTCAGGATCGAACTGAACAAGGGGGCCGGCGCCGCAACCTTGCTGCATCGCTGCGCAAGCGCCAGCGAGGCGTGCTCATGCGCCATCAGTTCGGCGAGCCGGGCATGCGCACGGCGAACGCTGTCTTCGACCGCGGTGTCGTCGAGGTCCAGCCGCAGCGGCAATGTGTTGATGAACAACCCCATGGTGCGGTCGCCACCGGCGCCGGCATGCATGCGGCCGAACAGCACCGTGCCGAACACGACGCGCCCGCGACCGCTGCTCCGCGCCACCACCTGACCCCAGGCGAGATGGCAGAGACTGGCGAGGCTCACTCCCAGACGACGCGCCTGAACCCGCAGCCGTCCGTTGAGCGATTGCGACAACGTTCGTCGGGCTTCCGTCACGCCACGGCCGTCGCCGTGCACCCTGTCCAAACCAAACGGCGTGGTCGGTTCATCGATATCCGACAGCATGCTGCGGAAAAAACGCTCATGCCCGGCCGTAGCTTCCGCTCCCCGCGTCTGGGCTACGAGATTTCGGAACGGATACGAAGCCGCCAGTTCATGACCACGCCCGGACAATATCTTCCGGACTTCGTCATGCATCACCTCCAGGGTGGAATGATCGCCGATCAGGTGATGCAGCAAGACCAGCAGCAGCCAGCGATCCTTGCCGGCATCCCGGGCCACCGCAAAGCGCAACAGCGGCGCTTGGCCAAGATCGATCCTGTTTCGTCGCGGATCAAAACGCTGCGCAAGCTGTTCGTGCGCCGGGCTTTCGCGGTCCAGCTCTACCTCGGTGGCGATCAAAGGAGCCTGTCGCCAGACCACCTGAGCCGGGCTGGACAGGCCCTCCCATTCAATGGAGGTACGAAGAATGTCGTGACGATCGATCACCTGCCGCACGGCTGCGAGATAGCGCTCGAGCAAATCGCGGTTTGCAAACGCCATCTGCCCGACGAGCAGATAAGGATCGCCCTCCACTGCCAGCAGATGGTGAAACAGGATGCCGTCCTGAAGCGGCGATAATCCGTAGATATCCTGGATGTTGGCAACGCCACCAGGAACCTTCGCCGCGATCCTGTCGATGTCGGGTTGCTCCAGCCTGATTAGTGGCAGCATATCGGGCGTGATCGCAGCAGCCTGCGTCGGGATCAGGTTGGCCGGCACGTCAGCCGCGCCGCCACCATCAAGGCTCGCCGCGAAATCAGCCAGCACCGGTTTGGCGAACAGCGTGCGCACGTCCGCGCTGAGCGAATGCCGCTGCAACCGATCCAGCATGCGGACTGCGAGCAGCGAGTGGCCGCCGAGTTCAAAGAAGTGATCGTTCCGCCCAATGCGCTCGACGCCGAGCAGCTCGGTCCAGACCATGGCAACCGTTTCTTCGCGTTCGCCTTGCGGTGCTTCATAGTTTCGGCGCACGAAGGCATCGTCCTCGGGCGACGGCAGCGCCTTTCGATCGACCTTTCCGTTCGGCGTGAGCGGCAACGCTTCCAGGCGCACGAAAGCCGACGGCACCATATATTCCGGCAAGCAGGCGCGGAGGTGACTGCGCATTGCAGCCGCGAAATCGCCGCCGTCGTCATCCTGCGCAGTTGGCACCACATAAGCAATCAGCCGCTGGTCGTCGTCATGATCCTGGCGCGCCAGCACCACCGCATCAGCCACGCCGGCGTGCTCGTTCAGGCGAAATTCGATCTCGCCCAACTCGATGCGGAAGCCGCGGATCTTGACCTGATGGTCATTGCGGCCGAGGAACTCGATATTGCCACCCGGCAAATAGCGGCCGAGATCGCCGGTGCGATACATCCGTGCCCCTGCATCACCGCTGAAGGGATCGAACACGAAGCGTTCCGCGGTCAGATCGGCGCGATTGAGATACCCGCGTGCGACCCCTGCTCCGCCGACATAGATCTCGCCGATCGCCCCGAGCGGAACCGGCGCACCGAACCTGTCCAGCAGATAAACCTGCGCATTCGGAAGCGGTCGACCGATCGGGACGACGCCGCCTTCAAAGTCCATCGGCCGCAGCCAGGTTGTGGCACAGACGGTTATCTCTGTGGGGCCGTAACCGTTGAAAACGGCCACACCTGACGGGACACCCTTGATCAACTCGGCCTTGGGCAATTCACCGGCGAGGACAAGCACCTGCAGCGATGCCAGGCGATCAAGGTCCGTGCGCCCCTGGAGCAAGGCCGGCGGCAGGGTCGCGTGCGTAATGCCGTTGTGTGCCAGATAATCCAGCAGCTCCGCCGCGTTGCGATGCTCTCGCGGGCCGAGCAGAAACAATTCGGCCCCGGAGCACAGGGCCATGACGATTTCCCAGGTGCTGGCGTCAAAGCTGAAGGAAGCGAACTGAACGACGCGACTGCCCGCGGAAACTTCAAACAGCGCCCGTTGGGCGAGCGCCAGGTTTACCGCACCGCGATGCTCGACCATCACGCCTTTAGGCGTTCCGGTCGAACCCGACGTATAGATAATGTAGGCAAGATGACGCGATGTCAGGCCCGCGACCTCTGGATTTGATTTCGCCAACCCGGCGATAACAGGTGCGTCCGCTTCCAGATCAACGATATCGCATGCTGTTCCCGCGAGCGCCGCGCGCCCGGCATCGTCGCAAATCAGTAATTTTGGCTTTGCGTCATCGACGATCTGCCGCAACCGTTCGGACGGATAGACGGGATCCAGCGGCAGATAGGCGGCGCCCGCCTTGAGTACGGCCAGCAGGCTGACGACCATGGCGATGCCGCGTTCCAGGCAGATCGCGACCGGCTGGTCCGGACCCGCGCCTCGTTCGATCAGATAGTGCGCGAGCTGGTTGGCCCTTGCATCCAGTTCGCCGTAACTCAGGCGGAGATTCTCATACGCCAGCGCAGTGGCATCGGGTGCCTTTCGGACCTGCTCGGCGAACAATTCGTGGATGCAATGTTCGGACGGGTACGGCGTAGCGGTCTGGTTCCAGGTCTCCAGAACGAGTTCGCGCTCTTCGACATCAGCCAGATCGATCCGGTCGACGACCTGACCCACATCAGCGACCATGGCTCGCAGCATGGCAAGCAGATAGTCCCGATGACGCTCAACGGTTGCCTCGTCAAACAGTGCCGTCGCGTAGTTCAGGGCCCCGACGATGCAGCCGTCGGCCTCAGTCAGGTTGAGCTCAAGATCGAACTTGATCTCGCTCAGAGCAGTGTCCGTGATCTCGGCTTTCAGGCCCGGCAATTCAAACGTTGCCGACTCGTTATTCTGCCAGGCGAACACGACCTGAAACACCGGGGCATGGTCCAGACGCCGCGGCGGCTGAATGATCTCGACGAGTTGCTCGAACGGCAAATCCTGATGGTCCTGAGCCGCCAGCGTCGCACCGCGCACGCGGCTCAGCAGCTCCGCCACGTCAGGTTCGCCCGACAAATCGACGCGGAGCGCCAGCATATTGACGAAGAAGCCGACCAGACCCTCGATTTCATGCCGGTTGCGATTGGCCGTCGGCGCACCGATCACGACATCGCTCTGACCTGACAGCCTCGACAACACAGCCGCCCATGCCGCCAGCACCGTCATGAATGCGGTCGTGCGATGAGATTGGCTTAGCTGCTTGATGCCACGTGCAAGCTCGGCGTCGATCTCGATCGGCAATGACACGCCGGCGAGAGACCTGACCGGCTGTCGCGGCCGATCGGTCGGCAGTTCGAGCAAGGCCGGCGCATCCGCCAGCGTCTGCCGCCAATGGTCGACCTGCCGCTGCAATCGTTCGCCCGCAAGCCACTGGCGTTGCCAGGCGGCATAGTCAGGATACTGAATCGGCAGCGCCGGTAGCGGATCGCCCTCGCCGGCCATGAAAGCCCGATACAAGGCGCTCAGCTCACGCACGAGCACACCAATGGACCAGCCGTCCGAAACGATATGGTGCTGGGTCAGCAGAAACAGATAGTCGCTCTCCGCAATCCGGATGAGACGACCGCGGATCAACGGCCCTTCGGAGAGATCGAAGGACGTATTCGCCTCGTCGCCGCACAGGCGCTCAAGCACCTGCTCGCGCTCCGGTTCGCCCCGCAAATCATGTACGAGCAAAGGCAGGCCCTGACCGGCAGGCAACAGCTCGACGCTGGGCTGTCCATCGGCAACACGAAAAATGCTGCGCAGGGATTCGTGACGCGCAAACAGCTGGTCCAGACTGCGACGCCAGGCGGTAACGTCGAGATCGCCCGAGAGGCGCAGCGCGCCGCGAATGTGATAGTTGGTGCTGGTGCCGTCGAGTTGCGCCAGCAGCCAAAGCCGTTGCTGCGCAAAGGACAATGCAAGCGGCCCGTCGCGCGGCACCGCCGGTATCGAGACGGGTTCTCCCCTGTTGGCGTTGCGGCTCCGGCCCTTGGCCAACGCCAGGAGTTTTTTCAATCCTTCTGCATCCAGCTCCCGCAAATCGGGTTTCAATAAATCTGCCATTGTCACAATCCCGACGCGATCAGATCTTGAAGTTCTTCTGCATCGAACTCGCGTTCGATCAGCCTGATCGAAACGATCCGGGCGAACTGGGCGAGCTCCGGATGAACGAACAGATCCGAAATCTGGATCGACACGCCGAGATCCTGCGACACCCGGCTGAGCAGCCGCACTGCGAGCAGTGAGTGTCCGCCGAGTTCGAAGAAATGATCATTGCGTCCGATCCGGTCGACGCCCAGCAACTCGGTCCAGATCTCCGCCAGCGCGATCTCGATTTCGTCCTCGGGCGCCGCATAGCGGCGGCGCGCCGCTGCGTCCTCGTCTGGCGGCGGCAGTGCTCGCCGATCGACTTTGCCATTCGGGGTCAGCGGCAGTTGCTCGAGCACCACGATTGTCGTGGGAACCATGTAGTCGGGCAGCATGGCCGACAACGCCTGGCGCAGCGCCTGGCCGTCGAGCGTCCGCTCGCCGCTTGCGTAGGCGATCAGCTGACGTCCCGCTCTTATCTCGCGTGCCACCACGACGGCGGCGCTTACGCCGCGCTGCTCCAGCAAACGCGCTTCGATCTCCCCCAATTCGATCCGGAAACCGCGAATCTTCACTTGATGGTCCGAGCGTCCGACATACTCGATCACGCCGTCAGCCCGCCACCGCGCCAGATCGCCGGTCCGGTAGAGACGCTCGCCGCTGCCACCGAACGGATCCGGAATAAACCGTTCCGCCGTCAGTGCGCCGCGTTTCAGGTAGCCCCGCGCCAGCCCCATACCACCGATGAACAACTCGCCCGTTACGCCGGCCGGGACCATGTTGAGTTCAGCGTCGAGAATGTAGGCGGACCGGAGGCCAACGGGCCGTCCGATCGGCGCGTACTGACCCGGCGTCAACGCAGCCTCGTCGACAGTCCATGCCGTCGGCGCGATCACCGTCTCGGTCGGACCATAGGCGTTGATCAGAAGCCCGACATTGACTGCTCGACGAAACGCCTTGATTCCCGTATCCGACCAGGCCTCGCCGCCCACGATGCAGACTCTCAGCGAAAGGCGTCGGCCGCTGTGCCGCAACGCTTCACTCAACTGGTCGGCATAGGCCGGAGGCAGGAAGAGTACCGTGACCGAATTACGCTCGATTTCGCCGACCAGGTCGTCGATCAGCAGACCTGGCCTGGACGGCAGGACGAGCGACCCGCCTGTCATCAGCGGCACCAGCCATCTTTCGTGGGCGATGTCGAAATTGATCGAAGCCGACTGAAACTCCCGATCGCCCGAGTTCATGCCGTACAGCCGGCCGATCGCCTCGCAATGCATGGCGAGCGGTCCGTGCGAGACCGTCACGCCCTTCGGTGTTCCCGTCGAACCCGAGGTGTAGATCACATAGGCCAGGCTGTCCGGGTGGATTTCGACATCGAGATTGCTTGCATCGTCACCGGCGCGCCACTGCTGCGGCTCGTCCAGGCGCAAGGCCTCGACCCCGGTGTCGCGGAGCACTGGCGCAAAACGCTTGAGCAGCGCGCTTTCCGTCAATACCAACTTCGTCGCACTGTCGCGCAGCATGTGGGCGAGGCGATCGCCCGGATAGTCCGGATCGAGTGGAAGATAGGCGCCGCCGGCCTTCAGGACCGCCAGCAGCGCGACCATCATGTCCGGGCTGCGCGCCAGCGCCAGGCCGACCAGGCGATCCGGACCAATGCCCCACCGACGAAGCCGTCGCGCCAGCCGGTTCGCGCGGGCGTTCAACTCACCATAGCTGACTGACGCATCGCCCCACACCAGCGCGACCGACGAAGGCGCCTGCGCGGCCCGCGCCTCGATCTGCGCGACGACGCCGACATAGGAAGACCGCGATGCCGCCAAGTTCGAGGCACAGCTCCAGTCCAGAATTCGCCTTGCTTCATCATGGTCGGGCAATCCGATATCACCCACCGGCCGCTCGGCATTGGCCGCGATCTGCTCCAGCAATCCGCGCAAGCTGTCGCGCAGACGCCCGATCCCGGCTCCGTCAAAGCGGGCCCGGTCGTAATTGAACTCCAGATTGAGCGCATCCGCTCCGGCGAACACGGCGACAGCCAACGCATAGTTGGTGGGCGTGACGTGCTCCACGCGCCCGAGGCGAGGACCATCTTCCCCTGTTTTCCGCAACGCTTCATCGATCGGATAATTTTCGAACACCAGGATTGTGTCGAACAGCGTCTGCCCGGCATGACCGGCAAGACGCTGGATCTCGTACAGCGGCGTCCAGCCATGCTCGCGCAAGGCCAGGTTCTGCTCCTGCAACTGGCGCAGCCAATCGCCGACAGCGGCTTCCGGGTTCGGAGCATCGACGATCGGCAGCGTGTTGATGAACAGGCCGACCATCTCCTCGGAGCCTGCCAGTTCCGCCGGCCGGCCCGATACGGTCACCCCGAAACAGACCGCGCCCTGCCCCGAACGCCGCCGCAACAGCTGCGCCCACGCTCCTTGAATGAGCGTGTTAAGGGTCACGCGCTCTCGCTTCGCAAATGACTTCAACCGTTCGGTCAGCTCTGCGCTCACCGCAAGCGCGATGCTGGCATGACCTTTGGCCTCCGGCGCCATGCCGTTCGATGCCCGCGCATTCGCCAGCAAGGTTGCCGTATCCAGCTTTCCCAGCGCATCACGCCAGAACGTGGCTGCGGCTGCATGATCCCTGCCCTGCAGCCACGCGATATAGTCGCGATAGTTGCCTTGCACCGTCGGCAGCGTGCCGCCGCTCACATGCTGCAGCACCTCCGCAACCAGCCGCGCCGAGCTCCAGCCGTCGATAAAGATGTGATGATGGGTCCAGATCAGCCAATGCCTGACGTCATCGAGCCGGATCAAACGCACCCGCTGCAGTGGGGGTCGCGAGACATCAAAACCGTTTTCGCGCTCACGCCGAGATACTTCGGCCAGCGCGGCATCCAGCTCGGCGCGTTCGCCGCCGCCATCGAGCGCCGCCGCCCGATCGCGCCAATCTTCCTCGACAAAGGGCACCGCCACATGGCCATACACCACCTGCTGCGCTGAGCCCGACAAATGCTCCCAGACGAAGCCGGTCCGCAATGCGGCGTGCCGGTCACTCACCGTCTGCCACGCAGCTTTCAGCTTGCCGGCATCGAAGCCAAACACTTCGAGCCCGACCTGGTTCACATAGACGTCGTCAGCACCATCCCGGAGCGCGTGGAACAGCATGCCCTGCTGCATCGGCGAAAGCGGATAGATGTCCTCGACACCGCGCAGGTCCAGAGCAGTCCCCAGCCTGTCGAGATCGGCCTGGTCAAGGCCGGACAACGCAACGTCGGACGGCGTAATGCCGAATGCACCGCTGCAGCAATGCGTCACCAGTTCACGCAGGACAGTCTCGTACATTTGCGCCAACCGTTCGACCGTCTCCCGCCGATAACGCTTGCGCCCGTATCCAATGGACAGAAGCAAACATCCCTCGCGCACCTGACCCGTGATATTCAGCCAACCTCTGAGGTGACCTGCATCACTACGTGATGGGCCTGAACTCTCAGGTGCGAAGTCGAAAAGCGAGGAAGCACCTACGCTGCCATCAAACCGGCCGAGATAGTTGAACACGATCCGCGGCTCCGCCAGCCGCGCCAGCGCACTGCGCTGCTCCTCGGAACCGAGATAGCGCAACACGCCGTAGCCAATTCCACGGTTCGGGACGGCGCGGAGTTCTTCCTTGACCGATTTGATCAGTGATGCGTCGTCGCTTGATCCACCATGGAGCCGCACCGGGAACGCTGTTGTAAACCAGCCCACCGTGCGGGAAATATCCGTCACGGGAAAAATGTCCTCACGGCCATGCCCCTCGAGTTCGATCGTCAAATCTTCGAGCCCGGACCAGCGCGAGACAGCGCGCACCAGGCTCGCCAGCAACAGATCATTGACCTGCGTCCGATAGGCGGATGGCGCTTGCTGCAGCAGCCTCGACGTCAATTCGGTATCGAGTACCAGCGGCACCTCTTCGCCGTCCCCGACGAGATCCAGATCACCGTGATCATTATCGCATGGCAGGTCGGCACCCGCTCCGCGCGCGAGCCAGAACGACAGCTCATCGGCAAGCTCCGGGGTGGCCGCATAGGCGTGCAGCCGCTCCCCCCACGACGCATAGGTTTCGCTCTTCGGCGGCAGCGAGACAGTGGCAGCGCCCTGCTTCAGCTGGCCGTAGGCTGCGGCCAAGTCTTCCAGCAGAACCCGCCACGACACGCCGTCAACCGCCAGATGATGAATCGCGATCAGCAGTCGTTGACTGCCATCGGCAAGATCCATTGCTGCCGCGCGCAACAAGGGACCCGATGACAACGACAGGCTCTCTTGCGCGGCTGACGCAATCGCCGTGACCTGCGCGGCGTCGAGGACATCCGTCCGAACCCACACCAATTCCGACGGGGCAGGCGCTGCGCCATATTCTGCCCGCCACGAGCGGTCTACCTGCTCGAACCGCAAGCGCAGGGCATCATGATGATCCACGACCGCAGCCAGCGCACGTCGCAGCAGCTCCCAGTCCAGCCGCGACTGCGGCACCAGCAGCACGGCCTGGTTCCAGTGATTCCGGTTGCCGGCGTCCTCATCGAAGAAACGGGTCTGGATCGGCAGCAGGCGATGCCCGCCGGTTACCCGGTCGCTCCCGGCGATGGTCTCCGCTTTCGACTTCTCTCTCCTTGCGACAGGCACCACTGTGATCGTCGCTACCGTTGCCAGACGCGCCACGGTTTGCTGTCCAAAGACCTGTTTCGGCGTCAGACGAATGCCACGCTTGCGCAGCCGCGCGATGATCTGCAGGCTGAGAATTGAATCGCCGCCGAGTTCAAAGAAATTGTCGTTGCGGCCAATTTGCTCCCGGCCGAGCACCTCGCGCCAGATCGCAGCGATTGCCTCCTCGGTCTCTCCCTCGGGGGCCGCGTAGTTCGCGACGACCGTGTCTTGATCCGGCTCCGGCAGCGCCTTGCGATCCACTTTGCCGTTTGGCGTGAGCGGCAGGCGCTCCAGCAGAACGACGCGCGACGGCACCATGTATTCCGGCAGGACGGCAGCCAGTTGCTGCTTGGTTGCCTCCGCCGTCGGCGCCATGCCGGAGCGGGGAACGCAGTACACGACGAGTTCCTGCCGTTCGGCGCCTCTCCCAATGGCGCGGGCAATCACCACCGCGTCGTCTATCTCCTGCAACGCCTTGACCGCGCGCGCCACCTCGCCAAGCTCGATGCGATAGCCGCGCAGCTTGATCTGATCGTCGCCACGGCCGAGGAACACCAACCGCCCCGACTGATCGCAACGAACCCGATCCCCGGTCCGGTAGAGCCGCTCTCCGGCCGGTCCGAACGGATTCGGGACAAAGCGTTCGGCGGTCAGGCCAGGCTGACCACGATAGCCCCGCGCGAGCCCGGCACCTCCGATATAGAGTTCACCGGTGACGCCGATCGGCACCTCGCTTAGCGTGTCGTCCAGCACATGGGCGCGCAAATTAGCGAGCGGCAAGCCGATCGGAACCGGACCTGCCTCCCCTGCAGGCTCCCATTCATGCGTAACCGCCCCGACCGTCGTTTCCGTCGGACCATAGTGATTGAGAATTCGGCATTGCGGCCGCAATTGACGGATTTCGTTCAACAGATCAGCGTCGCAGGCCTCACCGCCGAGAATCAGGACATCGCGGGGCAAGAGATCGGCCGAGCGTGACGCCTGCAACAGGCCGCGCAGATGGCTGGGCACGATCTTGAGAATGCCGACGTCACCATCCCGCATCGCCTTCGCAAACAAATCCGCATCGAGGATGGCTTCCGGAACCAATAGATTCAGCGTCGCCCCGGAGGCAAGTGCGCCGAACAGCACGGTGTGGCCGAGATCGGCCGCGACGGTAGAAACCATCGCCATGCTTGCACTCGGCGACGGCTGCACGCGTTGCAGCAGGGCCTGGACATAATTGGCCAGCGCACCGTGCGACACGGCGACGCCCTTGGGCGCCCCGGTCGATCCCGACGTGTAGATCACATAAGCGGTCTGCGCCGGATGAATCGTGCTGCCCGGAGGCGCGCTCGACAATTCTTCAGAGGTGGCGTCGGCGTCCGCATCGAGCACAAGGCAATCAAGCGTAAGCGCCTCGGCCAGCTTCTCACCGGACGCCAACACGATCTCGATCCCGCCATCCGCCAGGATGCCTCGGACCCGTTCCACCGGCCATTTCGGATCGAGCGGCACATAGGCACCGCCGGCCTTGAGCACGCCGAGCAGCGCCGTCACGAAGGCCGGCGAGCGCTCGATCCAGAGCCCAACAGGCGTTTCCCGTGTCACTCCCCCGGCAGCGAGCATGCGCGCGATACCCTCCGACTTCCGCTCGAGGTCCGCGAAAGTCAGTCTCTCGCTGCCGCATTGGATGGCAACCGCGGTCTGTCGATCGGCCGTCGAGGCGCGATAAAGACTGACCACATCGGTGCATCGGAACGCAGCGGTCTGGCTCGGCACCAGCTGCCGATTCGCATCGTCGATGACGAAGTCCGACACAAGGCGTTCTGCGTCTTCCGCGATCTGGCGGAGCAGCGAGCCGAACTGTGTCGCCAGCCGCGAGATCGTCGCGGAGTCGAAAAGATCGGTGGCGTAGTTGAAGGTCGCCTTCATGCCATTGGCGCCATCGACGATATCAAGCGCGAGATCGAAATGCGAACCCGCAAGGTCCAGGATGTCGATCTCGGCAGCAAGTCCTTCGACGCCGTCAAATCCGCTCGGCGCCTTCATATAGTTGAACTTCGCCTGGAACAGCGGGTTATGACCACCGCTGCGTTCAGGCCGCAGACCATCAACCAGCATCTCGAACGGAAGATCCTGATGGGAGAGCGCATCGATCACCGCTCCCTTGACCTGTTGGAGCAGGTCCGGGAACGTCGCTCCATCGACGATCTCGGCACGCAGCACCAGCGTATTGACGAAGCAACCGATCAATCGTTCGAGCTGCGCGTGACGACGCCCGGCTACGGGCACACCGACGCGCACATCGCTCTGGCCCGCATAGCGATATAGCAGCCCCTGATACGCCGCGAGCAGCAGCATGAAGACGCTCGCGCGATGTTTTCCCGCGATCTCGCGGAGCCGGGCGGCCAACGCGCCGTCGATCGTAACGCCGATCGTATCTCCGCCATGGCTTTGCGCCGCCAGACGCTGCCGGTCATGGGGCAGAGCCAGCACCGGGTGCATGTCACCCAGCTTTGAACGCCAATAAGCTAGCTGCCGGTCTGCCTCACCTCCCGCAAGCCAATCGCGTTGCCAGCTTGCGAAATCCGCATATTGAACCATCGGCACCGGCGGTGGACCGACGCCCTCCCGGATGAAGCTGCGATAAAGCCCCGCCAACTCCTGGAGCATCACGTCGAGCGACCAGCCATCGACGACAATGTGGTGAGCCAGCAGCAACAGTTCGTGCTCATCGTCTGCGAACTGCAACAGGGCCGCCCGCAACAACGGCCCATTGACGAGATCGAACGGTTTGGCGAGTTCGGACTGACCGAGCCCCGCGGCGTGTTCGGCACGGGCGTGCGCGGGATATGAGCGGAGATCCTTGTGCCGGATGGCAACACTCAGCGAGCCATGAACCACCTGCTCTGCGCGGCCTTCGTGCGCGGCAAACGTGGTGCGCAACACCTCATGGCGCTGGACGATTTCCGCAATCGCCCGCGACAAGGCGGCATGATCGAGCTTTCCTTTCAGCCGTACGGTGCTGGCAACCGTGTAGGCCGTTCCGCCGGGGTCCATGTTCCAGAGAAACCACAGCCGTTCCTGGGCATGGGACAAGATCATGCGGCTTGCCGGCGCCGCCCGCTGGATCGGCGGGAGAGTCCGCCCCGCGCCTTCACCCACCAGGGTATCGATCCGCCCTGCGAAGGCTGCGAGCGTCGGCGCATCGAAGAAGCTGCGCAGTTCCAGCTCGACGCCGAAGCGTTCGCGGATCGCGGCGGCCGTTTGTCCGGCCGTGATCGAGTTTCCGCCCAATACGAAGAAATCGTCCTCTCGGTGGACAGCCTGCACGCCGAGCGCGTCGCGCCAGATCGACGCCAGGGCACGCTCGGTATCGCCCGCGGGCGCCGCCAATGCGGCGCCATCGCGACGACGCCCTCTTTCGAAGACCATGAAACTGTCGAGCGTGTTGTCGGCCCAACGCGCGCTGCAGGCGGAACGCTGCAGCTTCCCGCTGGTCGTCAGCGGCATCCCCTGCGGGTTCAACAGGATGATGACAGCCGGATATTCCTGAGCCTGTCGAAGCACAGCCTCGCCGATGGCCTGAGCAAGAACCCCGGGATCGCTGCGCCTAAGAACAACACGGCTGAACTCGGCCGCGACTCCAATGCTTTCCCGTCCGTCGATCTCGACCGCAAAAGCGGCCACCCGGCCGCTGCGAACCAACTCGACGGCGGCCTCCACCGCCTGCTCGACATCCGTCGGATAGACGTTCTGCCCGCGGACGATCAGGAGATCCTTGAGCCGGCCGGTGACGACCAGCGTGCCGTCTCGAATGAAGCCGAGATCTCCGGTGCGCAGCCAGCGCATGCCATCCCGCTCGACGAATGCCTTGGACGTGGCTTCCGGATTATTCCAGTACCCGAGCCCAACGCTGGGACCGGCGACCCAGATCTCGCCGACCTCGTCAGCCTCTGTGACCGTCGATCCATCCGTGCGCATGATGCGCGTGACATGATCGCCGACCGTTTGACCGCAGGCCACCAGGTCGGTGCCTTCACCGGCGTTCGCAATACGACCCGCCGCGAGCGCGGCTGTATCGAGCGTATGGCTGACGGATTCGGTCATTGGGCTTCCTGCCGTCACCAGCAGCGTCGCCTCAGCCAGACCGTAGCAGGCGGTTAACGCACGTCGATCAAAACCGGTCCGCTCAAATCGCTCGCCGAATCTCTGAAGCGTGGTTTTGCGGACAAACTCCGAGCCGGAGAATGCGAATCTCCAACGGCTCAGGTCGAGCCGGCCGATCGTGTCATCGGAAACCCGATCGGCACACAACGCGTAGGCAAAATCGGGGCCACCGCTCAACGTTCCGCCGTGACGGTCGATAGCCTCAAGCCACCGTCGAGGCCGCTCGAGAAAATTGCGCGGCGACATCAAGACAGCGGTAAAGCCGGTGAACAATGGATTCAGCAGTCCACCGATTAGTCCCATGTCGTGATAGAGCGGCAGCCAGCTGACGAAAACATCGTCGAGCGTTCCTCCTGTGACGGCCTGGATGGCCTTCTCGTTAGCCGTCAGATTGGCGTGCGAGACGCAAACCCCCTTCGGTTGCGACGTCGACCCCGACGTGTACTGCAGGAAAGCGACAGCATTCGCCGCAGGACTTGTCTCTCGCCATTGCGCAGCGAGTTCAGACGAAACCGCATCAACCTCGATAATCCGGACATTGGCCTGTTCGGGGATCGCCGCTTCCACGGCAGCACGCAGATTTGTTTCCGTCAGAATGAAGCGCGGCGTCGCGTCGCGCAGAATGCCGTTGAGGCGACCTGCATAGCGATCGGCAGCACCTTCAGGCGGATACGCCGGAACCGCGATCACACCCGCGTAAAGACACGCATAGAATGCCACGGCATAGTCGAGCCCGCTGGGCAGCAGGATGACCGCCCGCTCGCCCGCGCCGCCCAATTGTTGCAACCGGGACGCGACGGCGCGAACCCTTGTATCGAGAGCGGCGAATGTCAATTGGCCGGCGACATCATCGCCTTCGAGGAAGCGCAACGCCACCCGATCCGGACGCAACGCTGCGTAGCCGCGTAGTCGTTCGACGAGATTGTCTTGATACATTTTCTCGAAATCCAGTCCGGAAATCTCCGCCTCGCGGGCAGCGAGGGACGATCAGCTCTGCCGATGCGCTTCAGCCATGGCGACGATCACCTTGCGCGGGCCCTTGAACGGCGCGCGCGCATGCGCGGTGAGCATGTTGTCGAGCATGACGACATCGCCGGCCTGCCAGGGAAAGCTGATCTTGTGCGCCTCCAGCACGTTGCGCACGGTGGTCAGCGTCTCGTCGTCGATCGGCGCCCCGTCGCCGTAGAACACGTTGCGCGGCAGCTCGACCTCGTCGCCGACAACGTCGAGCAAGCTCTCACGCACCTCCGGCTCGAGATTCGAGACGTGAAACAGATGAGCCTGATTGAACCAGACCCAGTCGCCCGTTACGGGGTGACGTGCCGTGCCCTGGCAGATCTGGCGCGTCCGCAGTTCGCCGTCTTCTTTCCATTCACAGTCGATGTCATGGCGGGCGCAATAGGCCTCGACCTCCGACCTGGACTCGGTGCCGAACACCTGCTGCCAGTCGACATCGAAGCCGTTGCCGTAATTGCGGACATACATCACGCCCCTCTCGGCGAAACGCTCCCGAATGGCTGACGGCATGTCTCGATGGATCGCGCGGCTGTCGGCGATCGGCGTCTCGCCGCCCTCTTGTGCCGGCTGCATGCAATAGAACCAGATCTTCATCGGCCAGTCCTTGGTATAGGCCTGCTCGTTATGCAGCGGGATATGCTGGTGCGGCGGGTATTCGGTGGACGTGTAGACGCCGGAAGTGACCTGCGAGCGCGGCGTCGATCCGAACTCGTAGCTGAGCAGCGGATGGCCAAAATCGGCCGCGAAAGCCCGGAACGCGTCGGGGCCATCGAGAGAGAAGTCACGAAATACGATGCCGCCGCAATCGGTCAAATGCCGGTCGATGGTATCTCGCAGCATCGGAAGCGCTGCGCCGAGCGGCTGCCCGGCCTTGTCGGCCTTCAGCAACAACGGAAGGCTCTTGCCTTCAACGAGTGGCAGGACGGAGAATGCGCTCATGATCCTTGCTCCAATGCGAACCAATCGACCGTCCCGATTGCCGGGCCAGGGCCGATCCGACCAGGTCGAGCAGTTCGGCTTGCTGCGTGTGAATGAAGAAGTGATGTCCCGGCAGCATGTCGAGCGCGAACTCGGCTGAGGTCTCCTGCTGCCAGGCTTCCAGCGACTGGCGGCTGGTCTCGTCGTCGATGCCGCCGAAGATGTGGACGGAACACGGCAGCGGACGCCGCGGCCGATAGGTATAGGCGCCGCACATCAGGAAATCGGCGCGCAGCACCGGCAACGCCGATCGCATGAGTTCCGCATTCGCCAGTGCTTCGTCGGGCGTCCCCTGAAGATTGCGCAGTTCCTTCAGCAGCGCTTCGTCGCTCAGCGGCAGGCGCCATTTGCTTCCGTCTCGAACGGCCGGCGCCTCCGTGCCCGACCCGAAGAAGATGGCCGGCGCGGATGCGCCGCGATCGAGCAGACTGTGGGCAACCTCAAACGCAATCAGCGCGCCGAGGCTGTGCCCGAACAGCGCATAAGGACCATCAAGCTGTGCGTCGATCTCTGCGGCGAGTTGCACGGCGAGCGCTCGGGGATCGGTCGCCAATGGCTCGTCCATCCGCGCGCCGCGTCCGGGCCACTCGACCGGCCGGACGTCGATCCAAGCGGGCAGCAGCCTGCGCCACCGCGCATAGAACATGGCGCTGCCGCCGGAGTATGGCAGACAAAAAAGCCGCATCGGAAGACGGGCTCCGCTTGCTAAGCCGATTTCGGCGCAGGAGGCGCTTCGTCCATGAATTTGCGCAGCGTCAGGGGACGCATGTCGGTCCACACCTGCTCGATGTGATCCAGGCATTCCTTCTTGGTGCCGGTCTTGCCGACTGCCGTCCAGCCGTTTGGAATATCCTTGAACGTCGGCCAGATCGAATATTGCTCTTCGTGATTAATGACGACGGTGAAGGTGACGTCTTCTCTGTCAAAAACCATCATGGCCGGCACCTTTCAGAAAAACGAAGCAACGGCGTCTGACTAGGTCAGAAGCAAATGATGGTCAAAGCAATATCGGCGACGCAGTTTTTAATAGCTCCAAGGTGGCGCGTTAGTGGAAAATACAACCTCTGCGCAGCGATCGGGCGTACGCGGCAAGTGACTGATTTGCAAGGCGATCCATATTTTGTCGAATTCTAATCATCCAAGCTGGAACATTTTTCGTTCTGGAAATCGGACACCAGCTCTCGAGTTTTTTTCATCGCATTGTCATCAATTCCGTCGGAATGAGAACGACCCCCGAACAAGACAATGCCGCCGCGGATGAAATCCGCGACGGCACGCACTGCCGGAAAACGGCGCAACGTTTAGAAGTTGAACGTCGTCGACACCAGATAGGTGCGCGGCGCGGCAAGCGTGATCACACCGCTGTAGGCCGACGCCCAATAGGTCTTGTTGAAGACGTTCTCGACATTGGCACGGATCACGATCGGCTTGCCGTTCCACGGAGACGTCAGGGTATAACGCGCTCCGATATCAACCCTCGTCCATTCCGGGATGGAAAGGGTATTGGTCACGTTGGCATACTGCGAGGCGGTATAGATCACCCTGCCCGTGAGTGTCAGGTCGCGCAACGGCGTATCCCACTCCGCACCGATGTTGGCGTTGAAGCCGGGCACGCCGACCGCCTTCCTGCCGTCGGTATTCACGCCGGCCACGGTGGGCGTGGCAACCTGCCTGCCGTCGATCAACGCCACGCCGCCAAGCACCCGGAATTCGGGGGTTATTTCGCCGAACACATTGAGTTCAGTGCCGCGATTGCGCTGCCTGCCGTTAAGTTGCTGGGTCGCCGTCACGCCCGTTCCCACCGCGATAATGCTCGCCTGCTCGATCTCGAACATACTGAGGGTCGTGGTCAGGCGGCCCGTATCGAACTTGACACCGGCCTCGGCCTGGGTGGTCTTGCTGGGCGGGAATACGGTACCCACGTTGGTGAAAGCGCCGCCAACGACGGTCGGTGTCTGGAGTCCTTCGATGTAGTTTGCGTAAAGCGAGATATTCTCGACCGGCTTGACCACGAGGGCATAGGCCGGGGTCCACACGCTTTCAGACTGGAACGGCCGGTTCGGATTGGCCACTGTAGCAAATACGTTGTTGATCTCACTCCCTGCGGTCTGGCGACGGACACCGACGGTCAACTGGACGCGATTGTTCCACGTCGACATCGTATCGGAAACGCCAAAGCTCGACAGATTCACGTGGGTGACCTGACTGGCCGACAATGTCGTGAAGTTGGGCTTGGGAATATTGGTCGGCTCGGTGTAGAGGTTCCAGAAAATAATATCGGTCAGGGCATTAGCGGACCGCGTCCGGACCTGCTGGTCATAGGTTCGGTCGTTCTCCGAATAGTTGAAGTTCAAGGCATGTCTAACGGGACCGGTGTCCACCGTTGCACGAACGCCAGCCTCGCCCGCGAGCGTCTCGAACCTCTCACTCCCCATCAGCGGTCGCGACCACAAGCCTCCCGCCTGCAACGTTCCCGGAGGGATCGTTATGGCACCCGGCGCGATATTGGAGATGTTGGGCGAAGGGTAGGCATAGTTGATGTTGCTGTCGTGATAACCAAAAGCCGCATAGGCGGTTAGGTTGTCGGCAAGATCCACCTCGCTCCTTACGGTCGAGAAAAAGTCCGTCGGCGTGTAATAGGCCCACGGAACCTGGAAATTGAGCCCCGCCTTCGGCGGCGCGGGAATGAACTGCGTCGCGGGTGCGGCCGTGGCGCCAGGCGTGTTGAAGAAGCGCAGCGGCGGATTCAGATTGTCGGCCTGATAGCCGATATCGACTTCCACGCGCGCGTTCTCGCCCCGATAATCAAGGCCCAGGACAGCGTTGCCGAATTCGTCGGTCTGGCGATTCCACGGGGTGCCGCCGTTCGAATAGGTGCTGTTCAGCCGGACGCCCCACTCCTTGTGCTCGCCGTAGCGCCGGCTGACGTCGGTGATCTGTCCGAACTGCGATCTGGAAACGTAGGTCCCCGTCAGCCGCGTAATATCGACATCCGGAGCATGCTTGGTGATGAGATTGACGGTGCCGCCGACAGCGCCGCCGCTCGTCGCACCGGTGCCGCCAACCGTCATGCCGTTGAGCAAGGCGCTCGGACCCTTCAGAACCTCGACGCGCTCGACGAAATTTGCACCCGTGGAGTAGTATGGCGCGATGCCGGCCAGGCCGTTCAAACTGTAATCGCCGCTGTCGTAATAGAAGCCGCGAATGAACAGACCGTCGGCGCCGCCACCTGCCGCCTGTATCACTCTGACCGAAGGATCATTCGCCAGCACGTCACGAATCGTGCGGGCCTGCTGATTCGCAATCAATTCCGCAGTGTAGCTGGTCTGGTTGAACGGTGTATTCATCACGCCGCGGTTGCCGAGAAGGCCGAGGCTTCCGCCCGTCGCCACCTGCCCGCCCGCATAGGGGGCCGGCGGCGCACCGAGTGTTCCGGTCGAAGGTGTCAGATACGGAACCGGTTCGACGCGGCGAGGCGCGGGCGCGGCGACGCGGCGTTGCACGCGCGACGTGGACGGTTGCGTTCTCCGTGCCGCGGGCCGCGCGCGCTGCTGGGTCGGAGCATCTACCGTGACGGGCGGCAAGCTCTGCGCGAACGCTTTCTGACCGCTGGCAAAATCGAGCGAAAGAGCAAGATAACTTACCGCGCCCAACGAAACAGCGCGCACAACATTTCTGGTCGCAATCTTATACGTCATACTTCCACCCCAAAGCCCATAAGCAGGTCCCTGAGGCCGTTCTATCTTCGCGAGTGGAAACAGCGAGTAGAAGCTATCTAAGGTAACGCTATGCGCGCGCAACAGATTGCATCAGTGGCGATCGAGCAACACCGCGCAGTTTCCAATCGTTCTAATTTTTAAGCATTCTAAATTTGCAAGCTGCGCGCGAAATTCAATCACGTGCGTGACGTCAGCTGCGCGCCATCTCATCCCAACAGATTACGTAATGCACGGATGAAGACCCGCGAGCCGATTTCGATCAATTCGTCCGGAAAATCATAGTCCGGCTGATGCAGGCCGGGATGCCGCGTGCCCGCCCCCAGGAAAAACATCGCGGCCTTTGACCGGTAGTTGAAACGTCCAAAATCCTCCGACCCCCGCATCGGCAGCCTCTGCCCGGAATACGGCACGCCCTCTGCCTCCAGCGCGCTCCGGAGATGGACGACGGCCTCCGCGTCATTCATGCAATGATTGAACACATCGCGATAGATGATCTCCGCCTTCAGTCCTTCGCTTGCCGCCACGCTCTGGACCAGGCTTTCGGCCTGCGCGCGAAGGGCGTCCATCTTCGAATCGGTCAACGTCCTGAGTGTCGCCCAGACCTCGGCATGACCGGGCGAGATGCCGAACGCCGGTTCTCCCAACCTCGCATGGGTGACGGTCACCATGGAGAACTCTTCGTCGAGCGCCCCGCCCCGTCCGAGCGCATCGATCTCGTCCAACAGCCTCGCGATGGCTGCCTGCGGCGAAACACCGAGTTCGGGGCTCGACGCGTGCGAGGTTCGCCCGGACAGTTTGATCTGCATACCGCGAGAGGCGCAGTTGACCAGCCCCTCGGCGATCGAAACTTGCCCAAGAGGAAGTCCCGGCAAATTGTGCAACGAGAACACAAAATCGGGCTGCACCTGCTCAAACTTCTCGTCAGCGAGGACAGCAGCGGCGCCAGATCCATCCTCTTCCGCCGGTTGAAACAGCAGTACGGCCCGCCCTCGTTGCGGGCGCTGACGATCCAAGCCGCGCGCCACCGCCGCCAAAATCGTCATGTGACCGTCGTGACCGCAAAGATGCGCTTTTCCTGGTACCGACGACCGATACGGCAGAGCCGAGATCTCCTGAATCGGCAATCCATCCAGCTCGGCGCGAAGCATGATCGTCGGGCCAGGTGCATCTCCTTGGTAGATCCCGAGCAGGCCATGCCCGCCAAGTCCCGTGACGACCTTGTCGGCACCAGTTGCATTGAGAAGCGCCTGCACTGCTTGCGCGGTCTTCTCTTCCTGCCCTGACAATTCGGGCTTGCTGTGGAGCTGGTGCCGCCACGCAATCAGTTCCGTCAATTCCCGCTCAACCAAAAACATGCTCATGCTCATGCTCATCACGTTCAGCTCAATAGGCCCCGATTTCGGGCGTTGATCATGACATCACATAACACCAGGAACGAGTCGCAAGGACAGGAACCTGATCGTTGTCATCACATCAGGACAATCGCATCGGGTGAAGTCGATCTTGAATCGATCAAAATTTGGTATCGAACCAAGCTTAGAACAATTTGAAAGAACCATCGAAAACGATCCAGACGGCTCGCTCGCCTTGCTTAAAAACCCAGTCATTGGAGCAACAAGCCGAAATCCTGTCACCATTAGAAATATTCCAAACCTCTCCTGCAACGCACACGCATGAATGCGCCGTGAGATTTGACGCAACCGCGCTTTTTTGCGAGCAGACCTAGAAGCGATCCAATTCAGCCTGCCCGTCATGTCAAAGGTGAGTCTGTCTCATATGGCCAAGACAAAGAGCACGACCGTTAAACCTGAACCAGTTTTGCCGGATCGGATCATTCAGTTGACGGAAAATGCGCCGTACGCACCGTTGGTGGTACGGCACACGGCCGATCGCGCTGCTTTCCTGCCGGAAATACTATCGTTGCACACAAAGCACGAGCTTTCGGAAATACCCGGGCTTGGGAAGGCGTCGATCGCAACGATCGAGGTCTGGCTGGCCGAGCATGGGCGCAGGTTGCGAATGCCCGGCGAAAGCCTCGATGCCGTCATTTGCCATTTTGGCGCCAGGCGCAGGCACACCGGCGAGCACAAGCTCGGGGCGCGCCTTCGATCCGCCCCCGTCGATCACCGGCCGTGAACATGACAATATTTCCGAAGCAGACGGCGGGATCAGCGTAGACGGCGGCGTTCAAAGCCAACCGCTACGCACAAGGTCGGCCGGGGTCGCGCATGACTCATGCACGTCCGACGGCTTGCATGACGCGCAAGTCACTGGACGGGACAGTCTGTGTTCTCGCTGCCAGCGCCGCCTGCAAAGCCTCGACATCGGCACGCAGATTCGGCTTCCAGCCGCAGGGACAACCGTCATCACAACGATGCTGATCGGCGACTTCCCTGTAGACGGCTCCGAGCGCGGACGCGGCAAGGCTCATGACGGTCATGGGCGGCAGCTGGGTGGTACGAAGGACATCGCAGAAGGCCGTCATAATGGACCGATGCATCTCTGCGCCGGCAGATTCGCTATCCGTGTCTGATTGCATGACTGCTCGGATCCTCTTCCTTGTTCGCGCCCATGGCGGGCGGCCGCGAAGGCCACAATGTGCTCAGAGAAACGCACCCTGCGCGACCAACGTCAGCGCCGGACAATCGATACGCCCTGACGTGATTGCCATCAAGCGATCGCCTGCGTTTCAAATTTGAATGGCTCGAAACTGTAGAGAACAGATTGCCCAGCATGAACACGCGGACATGAATCCGCGATCTCGCGGCCTAATATGCCCGAGCTCTGCCAGAAATTCCTTGCCCTCGAAAAATAGAGGGCGCAGGGAAGACCGGGTGCGCGCTGCACCCGCGGTCTCGCGTGCGGTTTGCACAAAGCAAAATGCACACGAGCATACAGGGCAGCGGAGAACACCCGGCCTTCCCTGCGCAATGGCTTTACGGCTTATGCCGTG
>NZ_JAFCMA010000063.1:0-17610 GCF_018130125.1 Bradyrhizobium sp. AUGA SZCCT0177
AACGACCTCCCATAAACCCCGCAACGCCCGCCTCGATCGCCCCATCTTAATCGAGGCACCGAGACTTACGACCCATACGCCGTGAAGTTGCAGTCGAAAGACGGAGCCTACGGCTCGGCAAAACAACGAACGACGGTGGTTATGGGTCCCGGCCTGCGCCGGGACGACACGGAATTTACCGTCTTACTTCGCCGGCTCCAACACTGAAACGTAGTTCGCCACCGCGGCGCCACCCATGTTGAAGATGCCCGCGAGTTTTGGATTCTTCAGCTGCATGCCCTCGGGCGCCTGGCCGACCAGTTGCATCGCGCTCATCACATGCATGGAGACGCCGGTGGCGCCGATCGGATGGCCCTTCGCCTTCAACCCGCCGGACGGATTGACCGGCAGCTTGCCGTCCTTCTGTGTCCAGCCTTCCTTGATGGCACGGGCGCCCTGCCCGCGCGGCGTCAGGCCCATCGCTTCATATTCGATCAGCTCAGCGACGGTGAAGCAGTCATGGGTTTCGACGAACGACAAGTCGGAAAGGCTAACGCCGGCCTGCTGCAGCGCGCGCTGCCAGGCGACCGTGCAACCTTCAAACTGCAGGATGTCGCGCTTGGACATCGGCAGAAAATCCTGCGCGTGCGCGGTGGCGCGGAAATTCACCGCCTTGCCCATGGTCTTGGCGGTCTCCGAATCCGTCAGCACCAGCGCTGCCGCGCCATCCGACACCAGCGAGCAGTCGGTCCGCTTCAGGGGGCCTGCGACGAACGGGTTCTTCTCACTCTCGGCACGGCAGAACTCATAGCCAAAGTCCTTGCGCATCTGCGCGTAGGGATTGGCGACGCCGTTCTTGTGGTTCTTCGCCGCGATCATTGCGAGCGCGTCGGACTGGTCGCCATATTTCTGGAAATAGCTCTGCGCGATCTTGCCGAACACCCCGGCGAAGCCGCCGACGGTGTCGCCGTCCTCGGGCAGATACGACGCTTTCAGCAGGTACTTGCCAATTTCCGGACCCGGTGTGCGCGTCATCTGCTCGACGCCGACCACCAGCACGATCTTGGCGGCACCCGCGGCGATCGCCCGGATGCCCTGATGCACCGCGGCCGAACCGGTGGCGCAGGCGTTCTCGACCCGCGTGGTCGGCTTGAAGCGCAATTTGGGGTCGGCCTGCAGCACCAGCGAGGCCGTGAAATCCTGCGGCGAGAAGCCGGCATTGAAATGCCCGAGCACGATTTCATCGACGTCTTCAGCGGAAATGCCGGCATCGGCCATTGCGTCGGTCGCTACCTTCACCACGAGGCTTTCAACGGTCTCCGCGTCGAATTTGCCGAATGGCGTGTGCGCCCATCCCACGATGCTGGCTGTCATGGTCGTTCTCCCTGTTCCGGTTCGGACGGTTTTGTACCCTATCGGAAAAAATACTTCACGCCGGTTTCAGCGTTTTCATCGCCCGCGCGCACATGGCTGAAATGCCGGCCCAGTTGCCGGACCGTATATCCGCCGCCGGGCAGAGCCAGGAACCGCCCACGGCCAGCACATTCGGTTCGGCCAGCCACGCCGCGGCATTGGCCTCGCCAATGCCGCCGGTCGGGCAAACCCTGATGTTCGGGAACGGACCTGCGAGCGCACGCAGTGCCTTGATACCGCCGGACTGTTCCGCCGGGAAGAATTTGACGAGGTCAAAACCGTGCGCCAGCGCCTGCATCAGTTCGGACGCGGTCGCGATACCCGGCGCAAACGGCAGGTCGCTGGCCGCAGCAGCCTTCAGCAGTTCGGGCGTCGCTCCGGGGCTAATGCCGAATTTGGCGCCGAGCGCCTCGGTCCGCTTGAGATCATCGCCGTTCAGGATGGTGCCGATCCCGACAATGGCATCCGGCACCTCCGCGATCATGGCCTTGGCGGCCTCGATCGCCACCGGCGTGCGCAGCGTCACTTCCAGCACGCGTACGCCCCCGGCAACCAGCGCCCTGGCCAGCGGCACCGCGTCCTCCAGCCGTTCGATGGTCAGCACCGGTATGACGGTGGCGGACTTCACCAAAGCCGCGAGCTTTTCCTGCCTTGCTGTTACATTCACGCTCATAGGGACGCCTTGCGAGAGGTTACTGGTGTGCCAACGATATCAGGCCGGCATCGCCGTGCGCGGAATAATCGCACCGGGGTGACATACCACAACGCCGGCCAGGCGGTGCCCGGCCCGCGCGGCCTCAACTGGCCCAGCACCCGCAAGCCGTGCGGCGATGTAGGCGGCTGCAAAACTGTCGCCCGCCGCCGTGGTGTCGACGACGGGTTTCGTCAGCGGCTCGGCCCGGGTCCGATGCAACGCGCCGTCGAGACGGAGGATGCTCGCGGGTTCGGAAAGTTTTAGCACGACCTCCCCGCCCGGAATGCGCGCCAGCAAGCCATCGTGGCTTTCACCGGGATAGAGCGGCAGCAAATCCTCGGTCGAGGCCAACACGATATCGGCGAGATCGAATGCATCCCGATAGACGGCGCGGGCCACATTCAGGTCGGGCCAGCCGCGGGCGCGGAAGTTGGTATCGAAGGCAAACCGCGCGCCGCTTTCCCGCGCGCGCTTGATCCCCGAGAACAACCGCGCCCGGCCAACGTCATTGTAGAGCGATAGCGTGATCGCCGAGAGATAAACGATGTCGTAACTCGCCAGTGAATTCAGGATATCCGCCGTCTCCGGCAAATCCATCAGGCTGCGCGCGGCGGCGCTCTCGCGCCAGTGAAAGAACCGGCGTTCGCCTTTGTCGTCGGTCTGGATCATGTAGAGGCCGGGCAATTTGCCCGGCAGCCGGGACACCCGCGCCGTGCCAACGCCCTCCGCCGCCCAGCCCGCGATCATCTCATCGCTCAGCGTGTCGTCGCCGAGTGCCGTGATGTAATCGGTGCCGGCACCAAGCCGGGCCAGATAGACGGCGGTATTGAGCGTGTCGCCGCCATAGCCGCGCGAAAACAGGCCGTGCTCGGCCTGCTTCAGCTCGATCATGCATTCGCCGATGCAGGCTACCCTGGTCATGACCGCATCTGTACGGTGTCGCCGGAACGCACGCTAGAGCAAGATGACTTCGTCATCTCGCTCTATCCTTTTGTTTGAGCATGATCTCCGAGCAAACGCTTCGCGTTTGTCGAGGGAAAACCGGTTTCCACTTTTCCGGATCATGCTTTAGCCGGCGAATTTGCCGCCGAGTTCATCCGCGATGTGAATCCGGATGATGTCATCAAAAGTCTTCTCGGCCGTGGTGAAGCCGAGCTTGAGCGCGCGGTCGGTGACGAAATCGCGCGGCCAGCCGCTGACGATGCTGATGATGGTCGGATCGGGCACCCGCTTGATGCGCGCGGTGACGTTCTTGCCGGCGACACGGTGGAGGGCGGCGATCTGTTCGCCGACGGTCACCGACATCCCGGGCATGCTGAGATTGCGCCGCGCGCCCATGGCGTTGAGGTCCATGGTGCCGGCGTGCATGAGAAAGCCGACCGCCGATTTCGGCGAGGCGTGCCAGTGCCGCACGTCTTCGGACACCGGCAGCACCGCCTCCTCGCCCGCCAGCGGCTCGCGGATGATGTTGGAGAAGAATCCGGACGCCGCCTTGTTCGGCTTGCCCGGCCGCACGCAGATCGTCGGCAGGCGGATGCTGATGCCGTCGAGCAGGCCCTTGCGGGTGTAATCGTTGATCAGGAGTTCGCAGATCGACTTCTGGGTGCCGTAGCTCGTCAATGGCGTATGGAAGAACTCGTCGCCGATCTTTTCGGGGAATGGCGCGCCGAACACTGCGATCGAGGACGTGAATACCAGCCGCGGCTTGTAACCGCCGCCGATCGCGCGGATCGCGTCGATTAGATACCGCGTGCCGTCGAGATTGATCCGGTAGCCCTTGTCGAATTCGGCCTCCGCCTCGCCAGACACGATGGCGGCGAGATGGAAGATCACGTCAGGCCGTTCGGCGATCAGCGGCGCGGCGGCACCGGCATCGGCAAAATCGGAGGCAACGACGTTGACCGGGATCGAGCTGGCCGGCTTGGTGGGCGCCACCACGTCCTGCAGCGTCATGCGGGTGATGTCTTGCTTGCCGAGGCGGCCGTCGCGCAGCAGCTGCTCGGTCAGCTTGCGGCCGACCATGCCGGCGGCACCCAGAATAAGAATGTGCAAGACCTACTCCTTTTTCATTTTTGGTCGTCCCGGCCTCGAGCCGGGACTCATACGCCCCGGCCGATGTGACTGAGACGAAATGGTTGACGACTTCGTTTCAACAATTGCTGCCGGTGGTTATGGGTCCCTGCTCCGGAGCGCAATTGCGCCCTAGGCAGGGACGACAGCGATGGCTTTTGTTATTTCTTGCTTCGGGCCGGCGCGATCACTCTTTCACGGCTCCCGTCATGGCCGACACATAATGCTCGACGAAGAAGGCGTAAAGGATAACCAGCGGCAGCGAACCCGCCAGCGCGCCGGCCATCAGCGATCCCCAGCGGTAGACGTCGCCATCGACGAATTCGTTGACGATCGCCACCGGCACCGTCTTGTTCTGCACCGAAGTCAGGAAGGTCAGCGCGTAGATGAACTCGTTCCAGCACAGCGTGAAGCAGAAGATGAAGGCCGAGATCAATCCCGGGATCGCCAGCGGCAGCACGATCTTGGTCAGGATCTGCCACCGGCTGGCGCCGTCGATCAGCGCGCACTCTTCCAGCTCGAACGGGATGGTCTTGAAATAGCCCATCAACAGCCAGGTCGAGAACGGGATCAGGATGGTCGGATAGGTCAGGATCAGCGCGAACGGCGTGTCGAACAGACCATACTGGAACACCACGGTGGCGAGCGGAATGAACAGGATCGAGGGCGGCACCAGATAGGACAGGAAGATCAGCCCGCCAACCCATTGCGCGCCGCGATAGCGCAGCCGCACGATGGCGTAGGCCGCCAGCACGCTGGCGAAGATCGACAGCACGGTCGAGCAGACCGCCACATACATCGTGTTCCACAGCCAAAGCGGATAGTAGCTTCCGAACAGCAGCTTGTGGATGTGTTTGAACGTCGGGTTCCAGGTCCAGAACGGGTTGTACGTGTTGAGGTCGAGCAACTGCTCGTCCGGCTTGATGGCGGTGAGCGCCATCCAGTAGAACGGGAACAACAGCACAACGACGATGATCCCGAGCGGCAGATAAAGCGTCACCAGGCGCCGCGGCAGCGACTCCAGATAGCTCATGCCGACGGTGTGATCGTCGGCAGCCGCGGTTCGCGCCGATCCCGACAACACCCCTTTGAGATCGAGCCTCTGTGTGGGCAGATCAGTCATTGTTTTCACCTTGCTGCCACTTGCGGCGCTGCAGTCCGAACCAGGAGACCATGATCGCCGCCAGCAGGAACGGAATCATCGCATTCGAGATCGCGGCCCCCTCACCGAGAACGCCGCCGATGATCGCCCGCTGATAGGACAGTGTCGCCATCAAGTGCGTGGCATTGACCGGACCGCCGCGCGTCATCGCCCAGATCAACTGGAAATCGGTGAACGTGAACAGCACCGAGAAGGTCATTACGACGGCAATGATCGGCGTCAGCAGCGGATAGGTGATGAACCGGAACCGCTGCCAGCTGGTCGCACCATCGAGCGTCGCGGCTTCGTAAAGCGACGGCGAGACCGTCTGCAGGCCGGCCAGCAGCGTGATCGCAACGAAGGGAACGCCGCGCCAGATGTTGGCGAAGATCACGCAGATCCGCGCCCAGGTCACATCGCCGAGGAAATTGATATTGTCGGTGATCAATCCCATCTGCTTCAGCGACCAGGAAATGATCGAGAACTGCGAATCGAAGATCCACCAGAACGCCAGTGCCGAGAGCACCGTCGGCACGATGAAGGGGATCAGCACCAAGGCTCGCAGCATCGCCTTGAACGGCATGTTCTCGTTCAGCAGCAGCGCGAGATAAAGGCCGATCGCGAACTTGATGACACTGGCGACGGATGTGTAGAGCAGCGTGTTGAATACCGACAGCCAGAAGATCGAGTCGCCCCAAAGCCATTCATAGTTTTCCAGCCCGACGAACGCGCCGGGCCTGCCGATGCGCGCGTCGGTGAACGAAATCCAGATTCCCAACCCCAGCGGATAAGCCAGGAAGAGAACCAGGAACACCATTGCGGGCAGCATGAACCAGAAGCCGAGATAGTTGCGATTGGCCTTGATCAGGTCCCACCTCGACGCCTCGCGAATCGGCCGTCTGGCAGTCCGGGGTTGGAGGGCGATGTCAGCCATTGGCAAAATCCCGCAAGTGTAACGGCCGTGGTGCCGTCTCGTCCTCGATAGCGAAGCATCCGGCAACTACGGGCGGCATTGCGTGCCGCCCGTAGCTGTTGTCATCAGCGATAGATGCGCTTCAGCTGCCGTTCGGCGATCGCAATCGCACCGGCGGCGGTCTCACGGCCGGTGCAATAGTTCGCGAACATGTCGACCACCAGGAAGTCGGCGATCGCGGTCGCCGCCTTTTCGCCGGGCGTACCGATGCCGGACGCAGGGAGCGCGCGCTTGCTGGCCTGGGCGAACACCGCGTTCTTCGGGTCTGCCGTCCACACCGGCGACGAGTCATAAGCGTTGAGCGTGTGGGTCAGATAACCGCGCGCGCCGGACAACCACTTGTCGTAGTTTTCCTTCTCCAGCATGAAGGCGATGAAGGCCTTCGCAGCGTTCGGGTACTTGGTGAACTTGAACGCAAGGATCGGGACGCACAGCTGCAGTTCGGTTGGCTTGCCAATCGGACCGACCGGATACAGCGCGTGGTAGGTGTCCTCAGTGAGCTCTTTCTTGGTCGGGTCATCCTTGGCCGCGACGTAGATCGAGATGCCGTTGGCGGTGACATAAAGTTCGCCCGAAAGGAACGCCTTGTTATTGGAACCATCGTTCCACGACGCGGCGCCCGGAATGAAAGTATCCGAAAGCGCTTTGGTGTATTCCAGCGCCTTCAGGGTCTCCGGCGAGTTGATGATCACCTTGTCGCTCTTGTCGACGGTATAGGCGCCGTGACCCCAAAGGATCCAGTGCAGCCAGCCGTTGGCGTCGCCGGTCGCATGGCCGAGCGCGAAGCCCGCCGGGGTATTGTTTTTCTTGAGCGCCTTGCACAGTTCAAGGAAGCCGGGAAAGTCCTTGGGAAACTCGCTGAAGCCCGCTTTGTCCACGGCAGACTTTCGGTAAGTCATGTAGCCGCCGATGGTGGCGACCGGGATACCCAGCCAGTTGTCACCCTGCTTACAGGTAACAGCCGCCGCTTCGGTCCACCCGCCGTATTTCTTGCCGAGATAGTCGGCGACGTCGTTCAGTGGCATCACCTGCGTCGGGAACAGTTGCGGCAGCGTATGCAGGCCCCAGACGACATCGAGTCCGGAGCCGGTGTTCGCAGCGACGGACGCCTTCGGCTGCACGTCCTCGAAGGACTCGCTGAACACGTTCATCTCGGTGCCGGTCGCGGCTTTGAAGGCGGCGACCATGGCGTTGAACGCGTCGTCTTCCGCCGGCACGAAACGCTTCCAGCGCATCACCGTCAGCTTGGCGCCCGGCTCCGCCTTCCAAGGCGAGGCTTGCGCCCAGGCCTTGGCGAAATCCAGCAGTGCAGGCCCGGTCAGCGCGCCAGCCGCGGCCAGCGCAGTGCCGCCTTGAAGCAGCGAGCGGCGAGTAAAATCGTGCATCGTAGATCCTCCCCTGTGAATTTGATTTTGATTATGTTTTTTAGGCGTTCAGTCGCTTTCCTGTGGTCTCGTCAAACAGATGGACGAGCGCAGGATCCGGCTTCAGCCGGATCTTGTCGCCCGGATTGAATTGATGTCGCTCGCGGAACACTGCGACGACCTGTTCGCCGCCGAGCTTGGCGAAGACCTGGGTCTCCGAGCCGGTCGGTTCGACCACCACAATCTCGGCTTCGGCGCCGTCATCGGCGATGGTGAAATGCTCGGGCCGGACGCCGTAGACCGCCGGCTTGCCTTCGGAGTTGGCCGGCGCCGACATCAGCGGCAGCTTGACACCGTTCGGGCCTTCGAACCCGGCGCTGCCGTTCGACTTCACCTTGCCTTTGAGGAAGTTCATCGCCGGCGAACCGATAAAGCCCGCCACGAACTGGTTGGCCGGCGTGTCGTACAGTTCGAGCGGCGTGCCCATCTGCTCGACAATGCCGTCATGCATCACCACGATCTTGTCGGCCATGGTCATGGCTTCGATCTGGTCGTGGGTGACGTAGACCGTCGTGGTGCGCAGGCGCTGATGCAGTTCCTTGATTTCGGTGCGCATCGCAACCCGCAGCTTGGCGTCGAGGTTGGACAGCGGCTCATCGAACAGGAACACTTGGGGATCGCGCACGATGGCGCGGCCCATTGCGACGCGCTGACGCTGTCCGCCGGACAACTGCCGGGGATAACGCTCGAGCAATGGGGTCAGCGCCAGGATTTCCGCGGCGCGCTTGACGCCGTTGGAGATTTCCTCAGGCTTGGCGCCGCGCAGCTTGAGCGAGAAGCCCATATTGTCGGCGACCGTCATATGCGGATAGAGCGCATAATTCTGGAACACCATCGCAATGTCGCGCTCTTTCGGCTGGACATTGTTGACCACCTTGTCGCCGATCGAAATCGTGCCTGAGGTGATGTTTTCGAGGCCCGCGAGCATCCGCAGCAAGGTCGACTTGCCGCAACCGGAGGGGCCGACGAGCACGACGAACTCGCCGTCCTCGATCGGAATCGAAACGCCGTGCAAAACCTCAAAATTACCGAACGACTTTCGCACGTCGCGAATCTGTACCGACGACATCGGACTTCTCTCCCCTCATTTTCTGTTTTCTGACGCCATCGGACGGAGGCCGGCGCCACGCTGTCTTGTTCGACTCTAATGCCATCCAGCCGAATTCAGCCAAGCATTATCATCCGCAGTTTGGCGGTTTTTAGCAATGCGATGGTAGCGCTGTCAATAATTGTTCATTTGTCTGGTTTCTTATGGTAAGAGCGCGGAATGGCACGAAAACCGACGAAGTCTGGCAAAATCCGCCTCACCGAGGTCGCCAAGCTGGCTGGCGTGTCGCCAATCACCGCATCCCGCTTCTTCAGAAACCCGGATGCGCTGTCGCTCGCCAAACGCGAACGCGTCGACAGCGCCGTGAAGGAACTGGGCTATGTGCCCAATCTGGCGGCGCGCGCGCTGGCCTCGCATCGCACCGAAGTCATCGGCGTCGTGATTCCGTCTTTGACCAACAGCGTGTTCGCCGACGTCTTGCGTGGCATTTACGATTCGACCGAGCAGAGCCGCTACAGCATCCAGTTGACCAATACGCGCTACAGCATCCTGCAGGAAGAGAAGATGCTGCGGCTGTTCCGGGCGCAGAAGCCGGCCGGATTGATCGTGACCGGCATCAACCAGACCGCGGAATCCCGCGTCATCCTGGAGACCATGGATTGCCCGGTCGCGCAGATCATGGAGATCGGGGACAGCCCGGTCGACATGATGATCGGCTTTTCGCATTACGACGCCGGTTTTGCGGCTATTTCGCATATTCTCGAGCAAGGGCGCCGGCGCATCGGCTTCCTCGGCGCGCGGATGGATCCCCGCGTCCAGCGGCGGTTCGACGGCTATCGCGACGCCATGAAGGCGGCCTCGCTGTTCGATCCAAACCTCGTCGTCACAACGACGGTGCCGACCACCGTGACGCTTGGCGGTACGCTGTTCGCCGATCTCATTGCGAAGACGCCTGATATCGACGCGGTGTTCTGCGTCAATGACGACCTTGCGCTCGGCGTGCTGTTCGAATGCCAGCGCCGCCAGATATCGGTTCCCGGCGAGATGGCGATTGTCGGCTTCAACGATCTGGAATTCATGGCCTCCGCCGTCCCCTCGCTCACCAGCGTGCGGACCAATCGCTACGAGATGGGCCGTCACGCCATCACCATGGTGATCGACGCGATCGAGGGCCGCCGGCCGCGGGAACCGGTCCTCGACCTTGGTTTTCAACTCATGATCCGCGAAAGTTCGACGCCGCAGACGGCTTGAAAGCCTTGTGTCACACGGCTCATGCAGGGTTGCACAGAAAATGGTAGCGCTGTCTTTTGGCGCGAACTAGGATCGAACAAGAGAGTCAGGAATTGGATGCGCGGCCGCGTTTGCAGCGGATGAAATTTTGAGCATGGTGGAAACCGCTGCCGTGATTTGAGCCGCCCTAAGCAGTTTGCAGTGCGGGAGGAACCAATGAAAAAAAATGACAATAATGGTGCCAGCAATGGCAAGGGACGGAAGCTTCGATCCCTCGAGTGGTTTAACAACCCGCACAATCCGGGGATGACCGCGCTCTATCTGGAGCGCTATCTGAATTACGGCCTGACCCGGGAAGAATTGCAGTCCGGCAAGCCGATCATCGGCATCGCGCAGACCGGTAATGATCTGTCGCCCTGCAACCGCCACCATCTCGAACTGGCGCACCGGGTGCGCGAGGGCATCCGTATGGCCGGCGGCATTGCGATGGAATTCCCGGTGCATCCGATCCAGGAAACCGGCAAGCGCCCGACCGCGGCGCTCGACCGCAACCTCGCCTATCTCGGGTTGGTTGAAATCCTGTTCGGCTACCCGCTCGATGGCGTGGTGCTGACCACCGGCTGCGACAAGACCACCCCGGCCTGCCTGATGGCGGCAGCGACCGTCAATCTGCCCGCTATCGTGCTGTCGGGCGGCCCGATGCTGAACGGCTGGTTCAACGGTGAGCGCACCGGATCCGGCACCATCGTCTGGAAGCAACGCGAACGGCTTGCCGCCGGCGAGATCGACTACAACGAATTCATCGAGATCGTGTCCTCCTCCGCGCCGTCGGTCGGCCATTGCAACACCATGGGCACGGCCTCGACCATGAACTCGCTGGCCGAGGCGCTCGGCATGTCGCTGCCGGGCTGCGCGGCGATTCCCGCTCCCTACCGCGAGCGCGGCCAGATCGCCTACGAGACCGGAAAGCGGATCGTCGAGATGGTCTGGGAGGACCTCAAACCGTCCGACATCCTGACCCGTGAGGCGTTCGAGAACTGCATCGTGGTGAACTCGGCGATCGGCGGCTCGACCAACGCGCCGATCCACATCAACGCGCTGGCGCGCCACATCGGCGTCGAGCTCTCGATCGATGACTGGCAGAAACACGGCCACGAAATCCCGATGCTGGTGAACCTGCAGCCGGCCGGCTTCTATCTTGGCGAGGAATTTCACCGCGCTGGCGGAGTGCCGACGGTGGTTCGCGAATTGATGGCGCACAAGAAAATCCATGAAGCCGTCCAAACGGTCAACGGCCGCACCATGGGCGAGAATTGCCGCGAGGCGACAAAACCCGACGGCGACGTGATCTGGAGCTACGACAAGCCGCTGGTCAAGGAGGCCGGCTTCCTGGTGTTGCGCGGCAATCTGTTCGATTCCGCGATCATGAAGACCAGCGTGATCTCCAAGGAATTCCGCGACCGCTATCTCAGCAACGCCAAGGACCTGAACGCATTCGAGGGCCGCGCCATCGTGTTCGAGGGCCCGGAGGACTATCACGACCGGATCGACGATCCCTCGCTCAATATCGACGAGCATTGCGTGCTGTTCATCCGCGGCGCCGGCCCGATCGGTTATCCCGGCGGCGCCGAAGTCGTGAACATGCAGCCGCCGGCGGCGCTGATCAAACGCGGCATCCTGGCCCTGCCCTGCATCGGCGACGGCCGGCAATCCGGCACCTCGGGCTCGCCATCGATCCTTAATGCCTCGCCGGAAGCCGCCGCCAGTGGCGGACTCGCGATCTTGAAGACCGGCGACAAGGTCCGCATCGACCTCAACAAGGGCTCGGCGAACATCCTCATTTCGGATGCGGAACTGAAGCAGCGTCACGCCGATCTCAAGGCGGGCGGCGGCTTCAAATACCCGGCGCACCAGACGCCGTGGCAGGAACTCTATCGCTCGACCGTCGGCCAACAGGCCACCGGCGCCTGCATGGAACTCGCCACGCGCTATCAGGATATCGCCGGCACAGTCGGTGTGGCGCGGGATAATCATTAGGCTGCAATGTCATTGCCGGGCTTGACCCGGCAATCCATCCCTCTTGAGAAGATGGATACGCGGGTCAAGCCCGCGTATGACACCGAAGATAATTCGCTAAGGTTCAAAGGAAGAAGAAGATGTCTGATCGACTGAAGGGAAAGCGCGCTGTCGTCACCGCCGCAGCGGCGGGCATCGGGCGTGCTTGCGCAATAGCATTTGCGCGTGAAGGCGCCACTGTCATCGCCACCGACATCAATGAAAGCGGCATCGCCACCCTGGGCAAGGAAGGCGTCGCCGAGACGGCTCGGCTCGACGTTCGCAGCACCGCCGACGTCGACGCCTTCGCCAGGCGCGTTGGAAAGATCGACATCTTGCTCAATGCGGCGGGCTTCGTGCACCACGGAACCATCATGGAGTGTTCCGAAGAAGATTGGGATTTCTCGTTCGACCTCAACGTCAAATCGATGCACCGGACCATCAAGGCGTTTCTGCCAGCCATGATCGCAGGCGGCGGCGGCAGCATCGTCAACATCTCGTCCTGCGCAGCGCTCCGGCCACCGGCCAACCGTTATGTCTATAGTGCGTCCAAAGCGGCGGTTTCGCTGCTCACGCGCGCGGTAGCGCTCGACTTCATCAATCAGGGCATCCGTTGCAACAGCATCTGCCCCGGCACCGTGGAGACGCCTTCGATGCTCGATCGCGCGGCCGCCGCTGGCCCGGATGGACGCGAGAAGTTCGTTGCCCGCCAGAAGATGGGCCGACTGGGTACCGCAGAGGAAATCGCGGCCATGGCGATCTATCTTGGGAGCGACGAAAGCGCATTCACCACCGGCGTCGACCTCGTCGTCGATGGCGGCTACATGCTCTAACGGCCACGCGATCAAGGGATTCCAGCATGAACAAGATCGATCTGAACGGCCGCTGCGCGATCGTTACCGGTGGCGCGCAGGGTTTTGGGCGCGCGATCGCCGAACGCTTTGTGGCGTCCGGCGCCAAGGTGGCGATCTGGGACCATGACCTGCCGTTTGCGGAAAAAACCGCGAAGGAGATCGGCGAGAATGTCAGTGCATTCAAGGTCGACGTCTCCGACCTCGCCGCCGTCGAAGACTCCCGCGATGCGACGCTGAAGGCGTTCGGCAAGATCGACATCCTGGTCAACAATGCCGGCATCGCCGGTATCAACAAGACGGTGTGGGAAACCGACCTCGACGAATGGCGCAAGGTGATGCGCATCAATCTCGACGGCCCCTTCATCTGCTGCAAGGCCGTGGTGCCGGCGATGCTCGCCAACAAATACGGCCGCATCATCAACATCGCCTCGATTGCCGGCAAGGAAGGCAATCCCAACGCCGCGCATTATTCGGCGTCCAAGGCCGGCCTGATCGCGCTGACGAAATCGCTCGGCAAGGAACTGGCGGCGCACGACATCCTGGTCAACGCCGTGACGCCGGCAGCGGCGAAAACCGCGATCTTCGACCAGCTGACGCAGCAGCACATCGACTTCATGCTGTCGAAAATTCCGAAGGCCCGTTTCGTGCTGGTGGAAGAACTCGCCGCCATGGTGGCCTGGCTGGCATCGGAAGACTGCGCGTTCTCGACCGGCGCCGTGTTCGACATCTCCGGCGGCCGGGCGACGTATTGAAATGGGCACGATCCGGGAAGGCGGATGCCTGTGCGGCGCGGTCCGGTTCAAGACCGACGGCGAGCCGGTCAATATCCGGATCTGCCACTGCCGCAACTGCCAGAAGTCGATGGGATCGCCGTTCTTTGCCCGCGCGCTGTTCGACCAGCGCGCGCTGACGGTCGAGGGCGACACGGCGGGTTATTTATCCTCGGACGCACTCGACCGGATGTTCTGCAAGGCCTGCGGCACCCGGCTGTTTTCCCGGCGGACCAACGGCACGGTGGTCGGCGTCGCGCTTGCCGCCTTCGACGACCGCAACACCTTTGCGCCGACCGAGCACATCTGGGTCGCGGAAAAGATCGATTGGGTACGGCTCGACGACGGCCTACCGCAATACCAGGAGACGGTTCCCCAGTGACGCCGACGTGCTAGGCTGAGCCCAGCACAGCGCGTGAATCGGGGCCGATCGATTGAACATCTCATTGTACGCCGTATCGGTCTGGGTACTGCCGGTCCTGCTCGCCATCACCCTGCATGAGGCCGCCCACGCCTTTGCCGCCTATCGCCTCGGCGACAACACGGCCTGGCAACTCGGCCGGGTCAGCCTCAACCCCTTCAAGCATATCGACCCGTTCGGGACCGTCATTCTCCCCGGATTGCTGCTGCTTTCGCATTCGCCGTTCCTGTTCGGCTACGCCAAGCCCGTGCCGGTGAATTTCCGCAATTTGAACCATCCCCGGCTCGACATGGTCTGGGTGGCGCTGGCGGGCCCGGCCACCAACATCGTCCTGGCCGTGTTGGTGGCCCTTGCCTTCCATATCATGCCCCTGGTGCCCGCGAATGCGGCGCAATGGACCGCGGACAACCTCAAAAATGCGTTCCTGATCAACATCGTGCTGGCGATCTTCAACATGCTGCCGATCCCGCCGCTGGATGGCGGAAGGGTCGCGGTGGGGCTACTGCCGCGGGTGCTGGCTTACCCGCTGTCGCGGCTGGAACCCTATGGCATGCTGATCCTGATCGGCCTGCTGATCCTGCTGCCGATCCTGGGCAGCCAGCTCGGCCTAAATCTTGATGTTATTTCGGCAATACTGCGGACACTGACCGGCTATGTGATCCGAGCGCTTCTCTTTATCACGGGCAACGCTTAAACCTGAGATAGAGAACGCCGGACAAGGAGGAGTTGGCTTGGAGCCATGGTGATCAAAGCCGCCGATATGTTGATCGCACGACGCGCCGACACCCGCGCGAGGGCGGATTTTGCTACCTGGAGAATGCTCGCCAAGCTTAATGGCGCTTCCGCCCTGCCCGCCGAGGCGCAAGGTTTTCTCGTCAGCTACAAGCAGCTGCTTGAGAAGATGACGGATGCGGATGCTTCCGAGGCTACCATCCAGCTCATGTACAAGAGCTATTATGCGGAGATGGGCGGCGCCGGAACCGCACCGGAAATCCCCGCACGCTCCGCCGATGCCCCGGCCGACACCGGCAACGTCACCGCCTTTCGCAGGCCGCCTGCCAAGCCAAAGGTCCCCGCATCAGGACCACAGGCAAAACCGCGGCTTCCGGTGGCGCTGATCTTTGCGTGCCTTGTCGTCGTCTATGTCGGCATCCGCTATTACTGGCGATAGCCCGACCCTCGCGCAAGAAAGCGAAATGAGCAACGACGCAGATCCGCTTGCACAGTTCGGGATCGACGCGGTCGATCTCAGATGGACGTTGCGGGACATTGCCGGAAGGCGATCGTTCAACAAGGATCATTTGGCGAAGCTGATCGAGCTTGGCCTCGTCGCAATGCGCGGAGACGCTCCGTACCTGACGCCAATCGGGCAGAATGCGGCATGGGGGAAAGAGAGCTGACCGTGGCGCCGCATACGGTTGCAGGCGTAACGCGTGATTGCCGGGATGACGGTGACCTTCGCTGCCGTACGATGCCTCCGAGCTACGGCTTTCTATTCCAGGGCGGGATGATTTGAATCTGGCGCTGATCGACGCGATACGTCTTCGCGACATTTTCGCGTTTCAGTGGCATGCAGCGCCGGCGCGTGCGCCGAATTCACCGCGGCATGGAATATTCCCTTCGAACGATCCATCGCAACAGCTAGGCGGCGAACACGATGCGGGGCATAATGGCTCGGCGAGTTTTGCAAAACATTCAAATATCCTTGCAAAAATATCCTTGAACGATTCCTTGGAGGGGAAATGAAGCGATCCATTGCAGCTTTGGTGATGACCACGAGCCTGGTATTTGCAGGCGCAGCGTTTGCGCAAACGCTCGACAAGGTCGTCAAGGTCGGAAGTCTCGGAGATCAATCGGGACTTTATGCCGACATCGGCGGCCCCGGCTCCAGCGTCGCCGCGCAGATGGCGATCGACGATTCCGGTTTGCTGGCGAAAGGCTGGAAGATCGAACTGATCTCGGCGGATCACCAGAACAAGCCTGATGTCGGCGTCAACATCGGCAAGCAGTGGATCGACGTCGAGAAGGTCGACGTGTTCGTCGATCTCGCCAGCTCCGGCGTTGGCCTTGCGATCTCCAACCTTGCCAAGGACAAGAACGTCGTCAATTTGAACTCCGGTTCGGCGTCGTCGGATCTGACCGGCGCGCAATGCTCGCCGAACACGATTCACTGGGTGTACGACACCTGGATGCTGGCCAACGGCACCGGCAAGGCGCTGGTCAAGTCCGGCGGCGACAGCTGGTTCTTCCTGACGGCGGACTACGCCTTCGGTCACGCGCTCGAACGCGATACGGCGGCGGTCGTCACCGCCAATGGCGGCAAGGTGCTCGGCGGCGTCAAGCATCCGCTCAACAATGCCGACTTCTCCTCTTTCCTGCTGCAGGCGCAGAGCTCGAAGGCGAAGATCATCGGCCTTGCCAATGCCGGCGGCGACACCACCAACTCGATCAAGCAGGCGGCGGAGTTCGGCATCGTCTCCGGCGGGCAGAAGCTCGCGGGCATGCTGATGTTCATCACCGACGTTCACGCGCTCGGGCTGAAGGTCGCGCAGGGCCTGAACTTCACCGAGACGTTCTATTGGGACGCCAACGACAAGACCCGGGCCTTCACCAAGCGCTTCAACGAAAAGCACAAGAAAGGCCCGCCCACCATGGTGCAGGCTGGCGTCTATTCCTCGCTGATCCATTACTTCAAGGCGCTGGAAGCCCTCGGCGGCAACCCGCATGACGGCCGCGCGGTGGTCGCCAAGATGAAGGAAATGCCGACCGACGACGACCTGTTCGGCAAGGGTACGGTCCGTGCCGACGGCCGCAAGATCCATCCGGCCTATCTGTTCGAGGTGAAGAAGCCGGCGGATTCGAAATATCCGTGGGACTATTACAACCTCGTCGCCACCATCCCGGCCGAGGAAGCCTTCATTCCACTGGACAAGAGCGTCTGCCCGATGCTGAAGAAGACCTGATCCGGCGGATCGTCCAAAGTGCAAAATGCCGGCGAGCGATCGCCGGCATTTTTGTTGGGCGATCGGTTGGCCCCTTCCCTCGCGACGGCGTCCATCGCAAGATATTCTGATTCAATTTTCAAACAGCTAGCCCTATTCGTCGTCCCGGCGAACGCAGATGCGCAATTGCGCATCGGGGGACCCATACCGCGTGATCTCTCGGTGAAGGCTCGGTAGCAGAGACCATCCGCAAAACTTCCTCCTGTGGTTATGGGTCCCGGCTCAAGGCCGGAACGACAGCGGTGTTTGTCATTGCACCATCATCCAAACGCGACTTCGCGATCTCGCGACGCATTGCGCCCGAGCTTTGCCAGAAATTCCTTGCCCTCGAAGACAGAGGGCGCAGGGAAGACCGGGTGCGCGCTGCACCCGCGGTCTCGCGTGCGGTTTGCACAAAACAAGGTGCACACGAGCATACAGGGCAGCGGTGAACACCCGGCCTCCCCTGCGCAATGGCTTTACGGCTTATGCCGTGATCTCCCCGGAGACGAGTTCTTGGTTGACTCCGTCGCTGCCGTTCCCGCTTGCGCTTCTCC
>NZ_JAFCMA010000064.1:0-16512 GCF_018130125.1 Bradyrhizobium sp. AUGA SZCCT0177
AAGCCGTAAAGCCATTGCGCAGGGAAGGCCGGGTGTTCTCCGCTGCCCTGTATGCTCGTGTGCAGCCTACTTAGTGCAAACCGCACACGAGACCGCGGGTGCAGCGCGCACCCGGTCTTCCCTGCGCCCTCTGTTTGAAGAGGGCGGGAAGTTACTGGCAAAGCTCGGGCGCTGCGCGTCGCGAGAACGCTAACACATATTCAGTTGTCATCACCCGCGCATGCGGGTGATCCAGTATTCCAGAGACGTCAATGATTGAACCGATAGGCCGCGGCGTACTGGATCCCCGCCTGCGCGGGGATGACACGATCAATTGGAGCTACACCATCCGCGTCATTGCGAGGAGCGAAGCGACGAAGCAATCGCTCGCAATGACGCGGAGGCGCTTACGGCCCCCTCCTTCGCGGCACGATGAAGATCATGGTCGAGGCGCAGGCGATCGAAATCGCGAAGATCGCGGCGGTGAGCGGCAGTGTCGTGGCGGAATGGCCGCCGAGATAGGCGCCGAACTGCGACACCAGCGAGCCGATCCCCATCTGCAAAAATCCCATCGCGCCGGATGCGGTGCCGGCGGCTTCGGGGCGGACGCTGAGCGCGCCGGCCGCCGAATTCGACATCACGAAGGCGTTGGCGAACATCACGATCATCTGGGTGCCGAACAGGAAGGACGGCGCCTGGTTGGTCCCCGCAAGACTCCACACCAGATTGAGCAGGCTGCCGCCGAGCTGCAGCGCCAGCCCGAACCAGATCAGCTTCTCCAGCTGATAGCGCGGCGAAAAGCGCACGCAGAAGAGATTGCCGACCAGATAGGCGAAGCCGGTTGTCGCAAACCACGCGCCGTATTCGGCGCTGGTGCGGCCCATTTGGGTGACCACGACATAGGGCCCGCCGCCGGCGAAGGTGAAGATGATCTGCGAGGCCAGCACCTGGCACAATGCGTATCCGATGAACGCCCGCGACGTGATGAGGCCGCCGATGTCGCGGCGAAAGCTGCTGCCGGCGGCGCGCTCGCGGCGGGTTTCCGGCAGCATGATCGCGATGCCCACCGTGATCGTCAGCGAAGCCGCGGTGATCAGATAGAAGATCGCGCGCCAGCCGAACGCGGTTTCCAGCAGGCCGCCGGTCAGGGGGCTCAGCATCTGCGCGATCATCATGACCGCAATGACGAGGCTGATCATGGAGCTGATGCGGTCGCGGCTGTAGAGATCGCGGATGATGGCGCGGCTGACCACCATGCCGGTGGCGCCGCCAAGCGCCTGCAAAAAGCGCGCGGCGATCAGCTGCGGCAGGGTCTCGGCGAAGATGCAGCCAACGCTGGCCGCGACCATCAGGGCGAGCCCGCACAGCAGCACCGGGCGGCGCCCGAAGCGGTCCGACAGCGGCCCCATGATGATCTGCGAGCAGGCGATGCCGACCATGAACAGCGACACCGTCATCTGCGCGATCGAAATATCGCGCCCGAACGTCGTCGCCAGCACGGGCAGCGCCGGCACCAGCAGGTAAAGCGAGATCGGCGCGACGCCCGTCATCGCGACGAGCATCAGCAGCATGATCTTCGACGTCGCGATGCCGCCGGTGTCGCCAGCAGCACCGGGCGGCTTGCCCATCACGCCATGCATTCAAGTCCGATCCAGTTGTGTGAATGGGACTGTAGCGGGATGGCTCACGGCGAATACGGCCGTTTCGGCATGCGGCTATGCCGGGATCGGGAGGCGGCATGGTGATGTTTCGTCTCGTGCAACAACCCCAACTGTCATCATCCGCGAAGGCGGATGATCCAGTATTCCAGAGGCCGGAGTTATCTGCGGATAAGCCGCGGCGTACTGGGTCCCCCGCCTTCGCGGGGGACGACAGTCGGAGAGACGGGGCGACTATTAAAGCGGCAGCAGTGCTGCCGTTGCGTCGTCCAGCCACAGCTTGGTCGCGGAGTCATCGAGGTGCGGGCGCACCTCGCGGTTGACGCGTTCGTGGTAGTCGTTCAGCCATTTCAGTTCGGTCGGGCTCAGCATGTGCACGTCGATCAGGCGGCGGTCGATCGGGGCCAGCGTCAGCGTCTCGAACGCGTTGATCGGCTTTTCGGCGCCGGCAACGTCGGTGCCGACGACCAGTTCGAGATTTTCGATCCGGATGCCGTAAGCGTCGGTCTTGTAGTAGCCGGGTTCGTTGGACAGGATCATGCCGCGCTTCAGCGGCGTGGTGCCGAGCTTGGAAATCCGCGCCGGGGCCTCATGCACCGAGAGATAGCTGCCGACGCCGTGGCCGGTGCCGTGCTCGAAATCGAGACCGGCGGCCCAAAGATATTGCCGCGCGAAGCTGTCGAGCTGGGCGCCGGTGGTGCCGTCGGGGAATACCGCGCGCGCGATCGCGATATGGCCGCGCAGCACGCGGGTGAAGCGGTCGCGCATTTCGTCCGTCGGCTCGCCGATCGCGATGGTGCGGGTGACGTCGGTGGTGCCGTCTTCATATTGCGCGCCGGAATCGATCAGCAGCAGGTCGCCGGACGAAATCCGCCGGTTGCTCTTGCGGGTGACGCGGTAGTGCACGATGGCGCCGTTCGGCCCGGTGCCGGCGATGGTCGGAAACGAAACGTCCTTCAGGGCGCAGGTCTGGCGGCGGAAGGTCTCCAGCGCCTCGACGGTGTCGATCTCGGTCAGCGCGCCCGACGGCGCCTCGCGGTCGATCCAGGCCAGAAACCGCGTCAGCGCCACCGCGTCGCGCTGATGCGCGGTGCGGGTGCCTTCGATCTCGGTGATGTTCTTCACCGCCTTCAAGAGACTGACAGGATCGTTGCCGCGCACCGGCTTGCCGCCGGCGGATGCGATCATGCGGCTCAACGCATCGGCCGCGGTGGCGCTGTCGAGGGCGACTGCGGCGCCCTTTTGCGCGAGTTCGGTCAGCATCGGCGTCAGCGCGTCGGGCTCGCGGACGTCGGCGGATTGTTCGAGATGGTCGCGCGTCAGGTTCGAGAGCTTGCGGTGGTCGATGAAGATGGTGGGACGGCCGTCCTTCGGCACCAGCGCGTAGGACAACGGCAGCGGCGTGTGCGAGACATCGGCGCCGCGGATGTTGAAAGTCCAGGCCACCGCGTGCGAATCCGACAGCACCAGCGCCTCGACGCCGAGTTTTGCGATCTCCAGCCGGATGCGCTTGAGCTTCTCGGCTTCGATCTCGCCGGAAAACTGCGCGCCATGAATGGCGACCGGGCCGAGCGGCGGCGCGGGGCGTTCGGTCCACACCGCGTGGAGCGGGTTGTTGTCCACCGCGACCAGCTCCGCGCCGGCCTTGGCGCAGGCCGCCGCCAGCCGCTCGGCTGCCGCCGACGTGTGCAGCCATGGGTCAAAACCGAGGCGATCGCCGGGGCTAAGATGCTTGGCCAGCCAGTGCTCCGGCGGCGGATCGGCCAGCGGCTCGATATGCCAGGCCTTGCGGTCGACCTGCTTGGCGGCCTGCAGCGTATAGCGGCCATCGACGAAAACAGCGGCTTCCTTGGTCAGGACGGCGGCCATGCCGGCCGAGCCGGTGAAGCCGGTGAGCCAGGCCAGCCGCTCTTCCGACGGCGGCACATATTCATTTTGCTGCTGATCGGCGCGGGGAATCACGAATCCCGTCAGCTTGCGCCGCGCCAGTTCCTCGCGGAAGGCGGCCAGCCGTGCGGCCAGCGCCACGCTGCTTTCGAGGTCTTCGAATGTCTGGAAATGGGCTTCGAACATGGCCGGTTCACTCAGGGGTTGGGTGCAGGTCCGCACAACATAGCCATAATTTGGCATAATCTGTGCTTCAATATCCATGTCCGCGTTAGATCGGACGGAACGGTTTGCCGGGCAAGCCGTTCACGTGATGCTACCAGGGGAAATTCCAGGAGTGTTTCATCTCAACGAAGAGGGGATACACGATGCCTGCCTTTATGTTTGAGAAGATCTCGCCGCCCGTCCGCCGCGGCCCAGCCCCTCCGATCGCCAACAAGAAGCAGCGTGGCGTCATCGTCCAGATACTGGACCGGTTCGTCGAGGCGCGGGTCAAACGCACAAAGCAGGAAGAAGAGAAGGGCGTCATCGCCCGCTACAAGCCTCCTGAATGAGTTTCTAGCCCACGTTGCGCAGCAGCAGGCTGCTCCAGCCTTCGATGCGCAGATGCCGCACCGGGACCAGACCCCGCGCACGATAAGCGGCGATCACCGAAGCCGCTTGCGGCGTCAGCAGTCCCGACAGGATAACCAGCGCCGATGGTGCCAGATGCCGCGCCATCGGCGTTGCCAATTGCCGCAACGGATTGGCGAGGATATTCGCCAGCACCAGATCGAACGGGCCGGCCTGCGCGAATTGCGGCGCCGAGAAGCCGGTGGCAGGGATCGCCTGCACCAGATGCCCTGACACGTTCAGCCGGGCGTTCTCCTGCGCAACCCGCACCGAGAGCGGATCGATGTCGCTGGCCAGCACGTTCTCCTGCAGCGCCTTGGCCGCCGCGATCGCCAGCACGCCGGTGCCGGTGCCGAGGTCGAGCACGCGCCGAGGGCGGTGCGCTTTGAGGACATGATCGAGCAGCAGCAGGCAGCCGCGCGTGGTGCCGTGGTGGCCGGTGCCGAACGCCAGCGCCGCCTCGATCTCGATGCCGATCTTGTTGGATGGCACTCGCGCGCGGTCGTGGTGGCCGTGCACGACAAAACGCCCGGCCGGGACCGGGACGAGGTCCTCGAGCGTGGCCTTGACCCAGTCCTTGGCCTCGACCGTGTCGAAGGCGATATTCTTGGCGATGTCTGCGCCGGCGGCGTTGGTGACGAGTTCGCGCACCAGCGCCTGATCCGGCGCGACGGCAAAATGCATGGAGACATCCCAGCGGCCGCCCGGACCTTCAAACGCGGTGATGGCGGCCTGCCCCTCAAAAAAGACTTCGGTAAGTATATCGACAACTAGCTTGGCGGCGGTCTCAGTGCCGACCGCGAAGGCCGCACGGGAGGTAGCAGGGGTGGAGGTCATTGGGGAACCACGAGAAAACAGCGGGAAGGCTCAAACTTGAGCAAGTTTCAGTTCGTAAGGTCGGGAGAACCTACCACTGGCGGCGGCCGGCGGAACCGGTTCCGTGGCCTCTCTGAAGTACCCCAATCATGGCTGATCTTGCCAGCCCCATTTCCAGCATAAGAACCACTCTCCTAATTGCGTCGAGGACACCCATCGTCTCATTCCCTGATTGATTGAGCGGTCGCCGCCTGGCGTGCGGTCGCGCTTGCACAGGTTATCGACCCTGAACGCAACGCTTTTCCACAAGGTCATGCACCGGAACATACAGGAGACCTCCACAGGCCAGCACTGCCGGTTTGCACCGCCGATGCACCAGTTTCTCCACCGGTGGTCCAACAGTTTTTCCACACCTTGTCCACGGCGGAAGCGATCGCAATTTTCAAGGCTTGTTAGCCAATTCACCGCCGATTCACAGCGTTTGCTGATCGGCGCCGCGACCGGGGATGCGGGAACCCGGCGTTAAACGGGCGCATGCCAGGATCGGTGCCGTAAATAAATATAACAAGGGGGAAATTTGAAATGGCCAAGATTACCGCAGTTATTGCAGTCATGTGTGCGTTGTGCGCTTTCGTCAGCTATCCGTCGGCTGAGGAGCGCCGCCAGTCCGCGATGGAGACGATCTCGCCGCTGGCGATGATGCAGACCGCGCGGGTGCTTCCGACCGAAGCCTACGACGCCATCTAGCCACCGAGCAGGGCGCGGCACCGGTAGCGGTGTTGCGCCCCTCAACCAAACAGCGCGCGGTGATCGCCCAGGATCGCCTTGGCGGCGTTGTGGCCGGGGGCGCCGGTGACGCCGCCGCCGGGATGGGCGCCCGAGCCGCAATGGTAAAGGCCCTTCAGCGGCCCGCGGTAATCGGCATGGCCCAGCATCGGCCGCGCCGAGAACAACTGGTTCAGCGTCAGCGCGCCGTGAAAGATGTCGCCACCGAGCAGACCGAACTGGCGCTCCAGATCGAGCGGCGACAGCACCTGTCGGCCGACGACGCTTCCCGCAAAGCCCGGCGCATATTTGTCCACCGTCGCGATCATCAGGTCGGCCACTTCCTCGCGATGGTCGTCCCACGATTTTCCGTCCGGCAATTGCGGCGCGACGTGTTGGCAGAACAGGCTCGCGACATGCTGGCCGGGTGGGCAGAGCGAATCATCGAGCGTCGAGGGGATCAACAACTCGACCACCGGCTCGCGGCTCCAGCCCCGCTCGCGGGCGTCCTGCCAGGCGCGGTCCATGTAATCGAGACTGGGGGCGAGGATGATCCCGGCCGTGAGATGATCGCCTTCGCCCGGCAGCGCCGTGAACGAGGGCAGGGCGGTCAGCGCCACATTCATCCGGAAGGTGCCGGAGCCGTTGCGCCAGTGGGTGATGCGATCGAGAAATTCCGGCGCCAGCGCTTCTTGTGGCACGAGGCGCGTGTAGAGCAATTTCGGATTGACGCCGGAGACGACGTATTTCGCGCGCACGGTCTTTCCATTGTCGAGGATGACACCAACCGCGCGGCCGCCTTCGACAATCACCTCGCGCACGCCGGCATCGAGTTCGATGTCGGCGCCATGGCCGCGCGCCGCGCGCGCCATCGCCTGCGTGATCGCGCCCATGCCGCCGATGGCGTGGCCCCACACGCCCTTTTTGCCGTTCACCTCGCCGAACGCATGGTGCAGCATCACGTAAGCCGAGCCCGCCGCGTAGGGGCTGGCGTAATTGCCGACGATGGCGTCGAAGCCGAACAGCGCTTTCACCAGGTCGCTCTCGAAGCGTTCGTCCAGCATCTCGCCGGCCGAGCGTGTGAACAGATCGAGCAGGCTGCGCTGCTGTTCCAGCGACAGCTTGTTCAGGATACTGGCGGTGCCGAGCGCGTTGAAAGTCTCGCGGATCGCGCCGAGGCTGAAGCCTTCGACGATGTTCGGCGGGGCGCGTAGCACCAGTTGCCGCAATACATCCGCAATGCCCTCCAGCTCGTGCGCGAACGCAACGAGGCGATCGGCGTCGCGTGGGCTCAATCTGGTGACTGAATCCCGGGTGCGGCCTTCGCCGGTGAGGAGATAGCTGCCATCGGGCGCGGGCAGGAAATTCTGCGCGCGGCGTTCGACGATGCGCAGGCCGTGCTCGGCCAGCTTCAAATCGGTGATGATCTGCGGATTGAGCAGGCTGACGGTGTAGGCGGCCACCGAATTGCGGAATCCCGGGTGGAATTCCTCGGTCACGGCGGCGCCGCCGACCACCTTGCGGCGCTCGACCAGCTTCACGCGCAGGCCGGCCATCGCGAGATAGGCCGCGCAGGTGAGGCCGTTATGCCCCGCACCGATGATGACGATGTCCGTTTCGTTCATGTGCGCTTCAAGAAAGTTTGACTAAGCCGTGCCGTTGCGCCGCCCCGGCGTCCCCTCAATCCACCATTTTGCGGTTCCTTGCTAGCCTTGTTGCCATATGCTCCATTAAACGTCTCTGGCGCTTCCATGCCGGAATTCCGCCCTCCGGCGCCCGCCGGGTCCATGCCGGAGCTCTCATGAGCCTTTCTGAACCGTCCGCCGCCACGGACCTGTCGTCCGATTCCCGGAACCGGATGGTTCTGGTGGTCTACACCGCGGCGATCTTCGTCAGCGCGCTGCTGCTGTTCTCGGTGCAGCCGCTGTTTACCAAGATGGTGCTGCCGCGGCTCGGCGGCTCGCCGGCGGTGTGGTCGGTGGCGATGGTGTTCTTTCAGTCGCTGCTGCTGGGCGGCTATGCCTATGCGCATTTTCTGATGCAGCTCCGCAACCGCGCCGTCCCTGTGGCCGTGCATCTGGTGTTGCTCGTCATTGCCATGCTGACGCTGCCGCTGTCGATCTCGAGCGGCTGGGGCGAGCCGCCGAATTCGGGCTATGCGGTCTGGCTATTGGGTCTCTTTGCGGTATCGATCGGGCTGCCGTTCTTTGCGCTCGCCGCCAACAACCCGCTGCTGCAGGCCTGGTTCGTCCGCACCGGCCATCCCAGCGGGCCCGATCCTTACTTTCTCTATGCGTCCTCCAACATCGGCAGTTTCCTGGCGCTGTTGTCCTATCCGGTGCTGCTGGAGCCCATGTTTACGCTCCGCGCGCAAAACCTGATATGGACTTGCGGCTATGGCGTGCTGATCGTGCTGATCGCAAGCTGCGCAATGTTGCTGCTGCGTTCGCCGGCCAATGCGGCTGACCTGAACATGCCTGCCGACGATGCGGATGCGCCGGCGCCGTCATGGATGACGCGCGCGCGCTGGATTTTCCTCGCAGCGGTGCCGTCGGGTCTGCTGATCGCGGTGACAGCGCATATCTCCACCGACGTCGCCGCGGCTCCTCTGTTATGGGTGCTGCCGCTGTCGCTGTATCTGTTGACCTGGGTGCTGGTGTTCCAGTCGCGGCCGCTGCTGCCGCACAAATGGATGTTGCTGGCGCAGCCGCTGGCGATCGCCGGCGTCGTCGTGCTGCTTGCCTTCGGCGGCGAGCAGAATTTGCTGCTGACGCTCGGCGGGCACCAATTGTGTTTCTTCGTCATCGCGATGGCCTGCCATGGCGAACTGGCGCGGACGCGGCCGGCCGCCAAGTATCTCACCGGCTTCTATGTCGCGCTGTCGTTCGGCGGCATGGTCGGCGGCCTCTTCGCGGGCCTGATCGCCCCCTTCACCTTTTCCTGGATCGCCGAATACCCGATCCTGCTGGCGCTGGCGGCACTGTGCCGGCCGACGGGTAACGAACGGTTGCCGCGCTGGAGCGATTGGTACTGGCCGTTCCTCGCCGTGCTGGCGGTGGCGCTGATCGCACCGTCCTGGTCACCAGGCAAGGTCATGCACTGGCTCGACGATCACCGCGTCTGGATGATCGGCGCGGTCGGCGTGCTCTCGGCATTGCTGGCACTTGGGCTGAACGCCAGCCGCTGGAAGATCTTTGCAACCGTTGTGGTGGCGCTGGTGCTGCTGCGCGCCTACCCTTCCGACGACGGGCGGGTGGAGACCGTGCGCAGCTTCTTCGGCGTCCACAAGATCGTGGTGACGTCGAACGGCCAGTATCATGTGCTGATGCACGGCACCACGATCCACGGAGCCGAAAAATTCAAGAACGATGACGGCACGCCAGTGACCGGCCGGCCCGAGCCGATCACCTACTACCACAAGGATGGCGGCATCGGGCAGGCGATCACGGCGGTGCGGGAGCGGAAAGGGGCCGCGCTGCGGGTTGCGGTGATCGGGCTTGGCTCGGGCACGCTGACCTGCGCCTCGTTGCCGGGCGAGGACTGGAAGTTCTTCGAGATCGACCAGACCATGGTCGATACCGCGCGCGATCCGAAATATTTCACCTATATCAGCAAGTGCGAGCCGGACCTGAAGCCGGTGATCGGCGATGCGCGGCTGACCTTCGCGCGCGAACCGAACGGTGTCTACGACCTGATCATCGTCGACGCCTATTCGTCGGATGCAATTCCGATTCATCTGGCGACCGAAGAGGCGATGGAGATCTACAAGGAAAAGCTCGCGCCGCAGGGTGTGGTCGCGATGCACGTTTCCAACCGGCATCTGGAGCTGTCCAGCGTCGTGGTCGGCATTGCCGACGCCAACGACATGAAGAGTTGGGTCTACAGCGAGGATTCCGGCCGCGACAGTGAGTACATCTTCTCGACCTCGGTGGTGGTGTCGGCGCGGCACGAGGCCGATGTCGGCACGCTCGCATCATCGGACAAATGGGCCGAGACCGAAGCCGAAGACCACCAGCGGGTCTGGACAGACGATTACTCCAACGTGCTGGGGGCCGTTTGGCGCCGGATGCGCGACGGCGACCAATAGGCCCATTGCGATAATTCGTTGCGGGTTTATGGTTCGGGGCGCTTTCCAAACGAACGGAATTTCGCCATGGCCAATTTCACTCCCTTGTCGGCCGCGATCGGCGGCGCGCTGATCGGCCTTTCCGCCGTGCTGTTGATGCTGCTGACCGGCCGGATCGCGGGCATCAGCGGCATCTTCGCGGGGCTCCTGAATATCAGGAGCGAGGACAAGGCCTGGCGCATCGCCTTCATCGCGGGGCTGATGCTGGTTCCCGTTATCGCCGGATGGATCGGCTACGGCATGGCGACACCCAAGCTGCCGGCGAACTGGGCCGTCATCGTGGCGGCGGGGCTATTGGTTGGTTTCGGCACGCGGCTCGGCGGCGGCTGTACCTCCGGTCACGGCATTTGCGGGATTGGACGGCTGTCGGTGCGCTCGATCGCGGCGACCATCGTCTTTATGGTGACGGCGGTGATCACCGTGGCCGTCACCCGCCACATGTTGGGAGGCTGAGCCATGGAAATCATATCGCGGATCATTGCGCCGTTGTTGTGTGGCCTGATCTTCGGAGCCGGCTTGCTCGTTTCGGGAATGGTGCAGCCGACCAAGGTGCTCGCATTCCTCGATATCTTTGGCGCGTGGGATCCAAGCCTCGCCGTGGTGATGGCGGCGGCATTGGCTGTCGCCACTCCCGGCTTCATGCTGGCAAGGCAGCGCGCGCGGCCGGTGCTGGCCGGGCAGTATTTCTGGCCGGGCAAATCCGACATCGATGCGCCGCTGGTGCTGGGCGCAGGACTGTTCGGCGTAGGGTGGGGTCTCGTTGGATTGTGCCCGGGACCGGCGCTGGAGAGCCTGGCGACGCTGTCGCCGGGCGTGATTGTGTTCGTCGTGGCGATGGCCAGCGGGATGCTGCTTCACGACACATGGCAGGCGTCGCGGCCACCGTTGCAACCGCAAGTCTCGATCAATCCTGATAGGTGAACAGCCCGCGCCGCTGGTAATATGGCTGCGGCTGCGGCTGCGGCTGGTAATAGCCCTGCGGCGCCGGCGCGTAGCCGCGGTTGTCATAATATTGCGGCTGCGGCTGCGGATAGGCCTGGGCGCCGTAGAGGCGGCGATCGCGCGGCGCCGGATAACGCGCCTCGCTGGAACTGCCGTCGGTCGGATAGATGTAGCCGTCCTCGGCGCGACCCTGCGGCGCCATGCCGGGCTGCGGCGTGATCACGACGGGATCACCAGCGGCGTTGGATTGCTGCTCATATTGCTGCGGCGGAGCACGGCGTGCGACGGCGCTGGTGCGCGGCCGCGGATTGCGCGCCAAGGCGACCTGGGATGAGCCGGTCAGCGTCACCGTGGTGTTGAGCACGCCTTGCTCCTGCACCAGCGCATAGAGCTTCGCGGCGTTGTCGCGCGACAGCCGCACGCAGCCATGCGAAGCCGGAGAGCCGAGCCGGTTGACGGAATCGGTGCCGTGAATGGCGTGGCCGACCTTCGTGAAGAAGATCGAATGCGGCATCGGCGCTTCGTCAAATTCCTTGGAATAGTGATCCGCTTCCATGCGGAAGGCGCGGAAGCTGCCGTTCGGCGTTTCATAGGAGGGAAGGCCGCTCGACACCGGCCAGCGATAGCGCTCGACGCCGTCGACGGCGACGGTCATCTGCTGGCTATCCTTGTCGACGGTGATGGCGACTTTGGCCTGCGCGGCGCTGGTCATGAACAACATCAGGCCGGTGACGGCAACGAGGAAGGAACGCAATTTCACTTTGGCCTCCAGGCCGTTTTACCGCAGCGCCATGAATGCAAGCGAAGCGGCTCTCCGTCCCCCGGCATCCAATATGCCCGGAATCCGGTCGCCGTTCCAGCGGCCTGCGGACCCATCGTTAATGTGCCCCACGGCGCAAACAAGGCGGAGAGGGGGCTGAATCACGCTGATAGTGCTGACTTTTTCGCGAGCGGGCGGGGGAGTCCGTCAATTCTTGAGCCGGTACCCCGTCCTGAAGATCCACCACACCATCACCATGCACACCGCGAGGAAGCCCAGCGTCATGCCGAGGCTTAAGCCGACGCTGACGTCGGCGATTTCGTAGAAACTCCAGCGGAAGCCGGAGATCAGATAGACCACCGGATTGAGCAGCGTGATGGTGCGCCAGCCCGACGGCAGCATGTTCACCGAATAGAAGCTGCCGCCGAGGAAGGTCAGCGGCGTCACCACCAGCATCGGGATCATCTGCAGTTTTTCGAAACCGTCGGCCCAGATGCCGATGATGAAGCCGAACAGGCTGAAGGTCACCGCCGTCAGCACCAGGAAGGTCAGCATCCACCAGGGATGCATGATGTGCAGCGGCACGAACAGGGCGGCGGTGGCGAGGATGATCAGGCCGAGGATGATCGACTTGGTGGCGGCGGCGCCGACATAGCCCAGCACGATCTCGAAATACGACACCGGCGCCGAAAGCAATTCATAGATCGTGCCGACGAATTTCGGAAAGTAGATGCCGAACGAGGCGTTGGCGATGCTCTGCGTCAAGACCGACAGCATCACCAGTCCCGGCACGATGAAGGTGCCGTAGCTGACGCCGTCGACCTCGGTGATGCGCGAGCCGATCGCGGCGCCGAACACCACGAAATACAGCGAGGTGGAAACGACCGGTGAGACGATGCTCTGCAGCAGCGTGCGCCAGGTGCGCGCCATTTCGAACAGATAGATGGCTTGAACGGCCCGCCAGTTCATGGTGCCCTCACCAGGCTGACGAAGATGTCTTCGAGCGACGATTGCGTGGTGTCGAGGTCGGAGATGCGGATGCCGGCGTTACGGAGGTCGCTGAGCAGGCTGGTGATGCCGGTGCGGTCGCCCTTGGTGTCGTAATTATAGGTCACCGCGCGGCCGTCCTCGGACAGTTCGAGATTGTAGGCGGCAAGCGCCTCAGGGATCGCCTCGACCTTGCTCTGCAAATACAGCTTGAGATGCTTCTTGCCGAGTTTTTGCATCAGCCCGGCCTTGTCCTCGACCAGGATGATCTCGCCCTTGTTGATGACGCCGATGCGGTCGGCCATCTCCTCGGCCTCTTCGATGTAATGCGTGGTCAGGATGATGGTGACGCCGGAGGCCTGCAGGGCGCGCACCACTTCCCACATGCCCTTGCGCAGTTCGACGTCGACGCCCGCGGTCGGCTCGTCGAGGAACAGGATCTGCGGCTCGTGCGACAGCGCCTTTGCGATCATGACGCGGCGTTTCATGCCGCCGGACAGCGTGACGATCTTGGAATCCTTCTTGTCCCACAGCGACAGGTCTTTGAGCACCTTCTCGATATGGGCGGGGTTCTTCGGCTTGCCGAACAGGCCGCGGCTGAAACTCACGGTCGCCCACACCGATTCGAAGGCGTCGGTGTGCAGTTCCTGCGGCACCAGCCCGATCAGCGAGCGTGCGGCGCGGTAATCCTTGTTGATGTCGTGGCCGTCGACGGTGACGCGGCCTTCGCTCAAATTCGCGATGCCGCAGATGATGCTGATCAGCGTGGTCTTGCCGGCGCCGTTCGGTCCCAGCAGCGCGAAAATCTCGCCGCGGCGGATATCCAGATTGATGCCGTTCAGCGCCTTGAAACCCGAACCATAGGTCTTGGACAGGTTGGCGACGGAAATGATCGGGGACATGGAGAGCATGGTCGCAGTCTGATCTGAAATTGTGGCAACTGAGATGGCGCAGCGCTGCGGCCGCGTTAGCGCGGGCGGGGGCAGCGGGAACTTTCAGATAGGAATGCGCGGGCCGCTTCGCAATCGGCGAATGGAATTATAATCTCTTGCTACTGCTTTTTCTTGGCCGGTTTTTTCGCAGCCGCGCCTTTTGCCGCCGCGGCCGGCTCGGCCTGCTCGGGCACCTTCGCCAGCGTCATGATCTGCGTCTGCGCATTGACGGGTCCATTGGGACGGGCGGGATCGAGCAGTTGCTCCTCGCCCAGTCCGACCGACTGCAGCCGCTTCGCCGAGATCTTGAAGGTGTTGACCAGGATGTCGCGGATCGCGTCGGCGCGGCGCTGGCTGAGGAAGACGTTGTGGTCGCGCCTGCCGGTCGATTCGACATGGCCGACGATCAGGAACGTGTAGTTCAGCAGGGCGGAGTTGACCAGCGTATCGGCCAGCCGTCCGATGGTCTGATAGGATTCCGGCCGCACGATCGGGGTGTCGGTGTCGAACTGGATGTCGACATTGAAGCTCGGCAGCTTGCTCAGTTCGGGCGCGATCGGCGGCCTTTTGTTCGGCGGCGGCTCGTTCTTGCCCCGTTGTTTCGAGCGCTCGAGGACCTGCTGGCGCAGCGCGGGGATATCCAGCTCCAGCGGCGTTTCCAGCCCGCTGAGCTTGGTTGCGACGTCGTCCTGCGCCCGGTAGCCGACATCGGCGATGGACTTGGTGCATCGCGCGCTCACGGTCGGCAGCGCCAGCAGGCAAGCCAGGGACTTGAACACCTCGCGTCCCTTGCCGCCGCACTTCTTGACCACTTCGAACTCGCACTCCCGCCCGACGGTGGCGCGCGCCGCGATGCGTTTCTGGATCGCATCGAACGCCCGGGGATAATCGGTCTTGCACGCCGCCGACATCACGTCCTGGTTGCGATAGAGACACTCCTTCAGGCGGGTGGAGTCGATGTTGACGCCGCGGCAATTGGCGGTGATGTCGGGGGCGCAGCTCTTGCCGAGAATGGCGGCCCCCTCGCCAAAGCTGATGGTCTGCGCCGACGCCAGCGACGGCGCCGTGAGCGCAAGGATCAGCAGGATGGATTTGCCCCGGAACATGGTTGCATCTCAACCGATGAATCCGCCGTTGGTCAAGGGCTTGGGCGAACAGAATGCCGTTCTGTCATATTGTCCGTTGTTCATAGTGTCTCCCTTCGCTCGGCAAGCCGGCTCGCCGTGGTCCCGGCTGGAATACGGGGCCCGGCAGGTCGAGCCCGATTGACCGGGCGCCCTTGGCGATTCGGACTTACATGTCGAACAGCGGAGGATGTGAATCCGCGTTCTCGCGGCGCGATACGCCCGAGGTTTGCGTCCGTTCGACCCTCCGAGGAATCAGAGGGCGCAGGGAATGCCGGATGCGCGCTGCACCCGCGGTCTCATGTGCGGTTAGCACAAAAAATGCTGCACATGAGCATACAGGGCAGCGGAGAACATCCGACATTCCCTGCGCAATGGCTTTACGGCTTATGCCGTGCTCTCCCCGGAGACGAGTTCTTGGTTGACTCCGTCACTGCCGTTTCCGCTCACGCCTCTCCGACAGCTTGACGCCTGCAACGGGCGCTAGGACCACACGGTTTTGCCGTACGCTTAATCCACGCCGTCGTCAGACGTGAACCATGCGTCCACCGCGACCCGCCCCTCGTTGTGACGATGGCCAACGCCCCTCTGAGTGGGACGGGATGGGTGAGAATGTGCCGGTGATTTGGATCGAAGGAAAGGGGAATATTTTTGATTTTCGGAAATTTAGGGCTTGACGTGATTTCCGAAAAACAGAACTGATTTGCCCGTCGGGTTACTTTGTCGCAGCCGCCGTATCGAGATCGCTATTGCGTACGAGGCGACTCAGTTCGCGGAGCGCGTAGGTGAGTTAGGGCGTGAATCCAAGAATTCAGGATGGTCTACGGACGTCCGCTTTGCTGCGCATTCCGGACCCAAGTCGGGCATCGCGTGAGAGTTGGCCCGGCGCTCAAGCCGTATCTGCTGCAGATGACGCGGACGTGTACCGGTCAGGTTGATCGGCTCGAAACCAAGCATTGAACAAGGACGGGTCGGCGTCTTCGCTGCAGCCCTGTCATCTCGGTCGCTTTTGATGCGCGCTGCTCATTGACGTCGTCTGCCTGTATAAAATTGACCACCTCGTCGCCGAATAGCTTCCCTGGCCGTTGGAACCTACTTGCAGACAGGAACGTTCCTTGTTGGAGCGCCGCGCTTTCATGCTGAAATCGCGCGTGCTTCAATAGGAGTACACCATGAACATTTTCTATATCATCGGCGTCATCGTCGTCATTCTCGTCGTCGCCAGCTTTCTCGGGCTGCGTTGAACGGGATAGTTGGTGGGCCTCGCGATTATGAGTTCAGGTCGCGAATTCTGAACCCAAGCACGGCGAGCGAGAGCGTTGCCCCGGTCGAATTGGCGAGACCCGATCGTCTTTTCGCAACGCCGTAAGCCGAAAGGCATAGACCGGTCGAAAGTGCCGCCAGCATTTTCAATGCCTGATCAGACTTGGAGTGTCGCGCTGTCGTTTTCTGAAGCTGCGGTCGATGCGAAAGCGATGTCGATGCCGCTGCCAATACTCAAAGAATGTGGGCTCTGTATTGCACGGGACGGCAGGCCGCTAGCTCAAGCGACTTAGCGCTTCTTCGGTCACGATCCGCTCAAAATTCTCTTCCTTGCTCTTGACGCGATATCGAAGGCGCCCGTCGGCCTCCACGGGCAGCAGTGCGAGGATCGTATAGACATTGCTCTGCTCGACGACATCGCGGCCCTGCGGTCCGTCAACCTGGCGAAAGACATCGTCGTCGATATGATAAGCGTGTTGCATCATGTGCCTCGATTGCGAGAGTAGGCCGCAGCTTCGGATTTTCCTGCTGCTCAACGGATTTTGAATCGGCTGGGGACAATGCTGCAGCATCTATTCAGCGTGCGGGTTACCAAGGTTGCCGGATTTCTCCGCCCGACCTCGCCATAACTCTATGGCCGTAGTCCACGCTGCCCAGCCGA
>NZ_JAFCMA010000065.1:0-15791 GCF_018130125.1 Bradyrhizobium sp. AUGA SZCCT0177
AAGAGGGCGCAGGGAAGACCGGGTGCGCGCTGCACCCGCGGTCTCGCGTGCGGTTTGCACAAAACAAAGTGCACACGAGCATACAGGGCAGCGGAGAACACCCGGCCTTCCCTGCGCAATGGCTTTACGGCTTATGCCGTGATCTCCCCGGAGACGAGTTCTTGATTGACTCCGTCACCACCGGTTCAGCTTGCGCTTAGCCGACGGCTTGACGCCAGCAACGGGCGCCAGGACCACACGGTTTTGCCGTACGCTTATCCACGCCGTCGTCGAGGCGTAAACCAGCGTCCACCGCAACCCGTCCAACGTCCGTGACGACGGCCGACGCCCTTTTGAGTAGGACGGGATGGCGGGAAATATGCCTCTGATTTTCCTTCTGGTAAACAGAAATATTTTTTATTTCGGGGCTTGACACTAATTCCGTAAATCAGAACTGATTTGCCCGTCGGGTTGATTTGTCGCATACCCGTGCACGCAAACAAAAAAGGGCCGCTTGAATGAACAAGCGGCCCAAGTCTAGGGAGGAAACGCCCCCAAAGAGGGCAGCGACAGCGCGAGGCGCTGCCGCACAGCGCATGTAGGTACGAAAAAGCGCCGATCAAGACGGAGACTCACGCCTCGCGCGGATTGTTCACTCGATCTCCCAAGACGAATTACGGTGATGCACAGGCGTCATTGCGAAGCGAAGCAATCCATACCGCGACAAGCTACCAATGACGGCAGTTTGCGACTCCCGCTCACTTCATCAACCCCTGCACCTCGCTCCGAAACGCCTGCCGTGCCGCATCGCGCGAATAGAACATGTGCCCGCCGGGATAGACGACGAGCTTCACGCGAGCAGGGCTGGCGAAGGCAGGCAACCCGTCGAGGATGATCTTCGAGGCAAGATACGGCGTGGCGAGATCGAACAGGCCGTGGCCGACCAGCAATTTCATTTTCGGGTCGAGCGCGAGAATCTGCCGCAACTGGGAAACCGACTCGGCAGGTCCGCGGCCGAAATCCCACGACCGGAAGACGCTGTCGTTGAGCAGATGGTACGAGCCGTCCGGCCGCCAGTTCAGTTTGCGCGTGGTGAGATCGACGGCGGCGCTGGTCAACGGCGCCATCAGCGAATCCCCGGAGGGATCGCCGAAATGCGAGGAGTCGGAATCCGGATAGGGATCGAAGCCCGACACCGACGCGTCATAACGTCCGGTCACCCGGCCGTTGCGGCGGTCAAACTCCCTGCGGAATTCGCCGACCTCAAAGCGTCCGGCAAGCCGGCGGCTCACGGCCTGATCGATGCCGGTCAACGACGCGACCTTGTCGGCGAGCCGGTTGGTGGCCTCGGTGTCCGCTTGCCCCTTGAGCAGGTCGCTCACAAACTCGCCGCGCGCGTAGCGTTCGACGTCGGCGAGATCGGACCATTTCACCGGACCCTTCGCTTCACGCGCCACCGCGGCCATGGTGGGTAGCCTGTGGACGTATTGCAGCTGGCTGGAGCCGGAAAACTCGCGGTAGTCGAGCAAGGGAGAGACCAGGATCAGCCCGCGCACGCCAACGCCCTGCTGGGTCTGCAGGTTGCGGACGATCTTGGGGCCGCGGATGCCGCCATAGCTTTCGCCGGTGACATATTTCGGCGACAGCAGCCGGTCGTATTTTTCGAGCCAGCGCCGGATCACCAACGCGATCGAACTGACGTCGCCATCCAGGCTGAAGAACCGCTTGCGAGCGTCCTCGCCCGTCGCGACGAAGCGGCTATAGCCGGTGCTGACGGGATCGATGAAGACCAGATCAGTGAAGTCGAGCCAGGTCTCGGCGTTGGGCACAAGCTCGGGCGAAGCGGAAGCAATCGCGCCATCTCCTGTAATCGACAGCCGCCACGGTCCGGCAGTGCCGAACTGCAGCCACGCCGAGGAAGCGCCCGGCCCGCCATTGAACAGGAACGTGACCGGCCGCGTGCCGCGATCGGTGCCGTCGAGCTGGTAGGAGGTGTAGGCGATGTCGGCCTGCGGCTCGCCTTTTTCGTCGAACAGCCGGATCGAACCTGCGGTCGCGGTGAAGGCCAGCGTGCGCCCGGGCAGCGCCAGCGTCTGTCTGGTGGTGGAATCCGGCGGCAGCCGGTGCTGATCGGAAACTGGCTGCGGCGTGGCGGCGTCACCGCGCCGTCCCCCGCCCTTCTGTCCTTGCGGCGGCTGCGGCGGGAGTGTTGGACCCGGCGTCGGCGTCGCGGTGGTTTGTGGCTGCACGGCCGTCGGGCTTGCGTCCTGGGCGCGCGCGCCGGCCACGCATGACAGCATCACAAGCGTGATGGCGAGTTGCATATGACGCCGTGCCGTGAAGCGAAAAGCCATGACGTCCTGCTCCCTCTCACTTGCCCCCGGTGCCACTTGCTCCCTGCGCCGCGCGGTTGGGCCACGGATTTCAGCCTGGGATGGCGACAGAAGGGCTGTGCTACAACAGGACGAAATCCGCTGGCATCACAATCCCGACAGTATTGCGTGAAAGCGATCTGCATGGGGCTTGTCCGCCGCATCGCCATGGTTGTCCTCGCCGACCGTTAGGTGATATCGGTCGGTTCCGCCGGCGGACCCGGCCAATTATTTTTGATTCATCCATGAAACCATTTTGGCGCTGGCAAGACTAAAGAACCTGCGCTTTCCAATGGGGACCAAAATGAAACGTGCGATTATTGCCTGCCTCGGCCTGCTGGCGCTGGCTTCTCCCGCCGCGGCAGATTCACCGGTTGCGGTGGTCGAGGACATCAAGGGCAAGGTGACCGGCGCCGAATTCATGGACTATGTGACGGCCCGGTCCGTCATCAAGATCGCAGACGGCGGCTCCGTCGTGCTCAGCTATTTGAAGTCCTGCCGGCGCGAGACCATCACCGGCGCCGGCACCGTTGTCGTCGGCAACGAGGAGAGCATCGTCGATCAAGCCGTCCTCAAGGCGGAGAAGACGAACTGCGATTCCAACCAGGCCAACGCCACCACCAAGGACACCAGCGCGGTCGCCGCCACCCTGCTCCGCAGCGCCACAACCGCTTCGCTGCCCGCGCCGCAGCTCACGCTTTACGGCGCCTCGCCGTTCGTGCAGGCCAAGGGCCGCGGCACGCTGGTCGTGCGCCGGCTCGACGTCGCCGGCGAGCGTCACCAGATCGCGCTCGGCGGCACCCAGCTCAAGGGCAAGTTCGTCGATTTCGCCGGCGAGAACGTCGCACTCGTCCCCGGCGGTCTCTACGCCGCCTCGTTCAAATCGTCGGAAATCGTGTTCCGGGTCGACGCGCAGGCCCAACCTGGCGCGACGCCGATCGTCGGCCGGCTGCTGCGGCTGGACTAGGCGTGCCGGACATTCCATCTTTCGTCATGGCCGGGCTTGTCCCGGCCATCTACGTCTTGGTTGCCGTCAGACTGAAAAGACGTGGATGCCCGGGACAAGCCCGGGCATGACGAGCTAGATACCGATGCCCGATTTTATTAGTCGCTTTTGGAGTCAGACTCTGAGAATCAGGCGCAGCACGCGCAACCAGATGGTGATCGCCGCCATCGCGCTGGTCTGCGCGGCGGCCTCGGTTTCTCCCGCAGTCAGGCCGATCCGCGGGCTCTCGCTCGATATCCTCACCGCGCTGCGCTGGGAGGTGTTTGGCCGCAGGCAGGATCCGGCGGCATCTCCGACGGTCGTCATCGCGATCGACGAGGAAAGCCTGCGCACCGCCCCGTTCAAGGGCTCGCCGATGCTGACCTGGACCGGGGAGATCGGCCGCGTGCTGGCCGCGACCCTGGAAGGCGGCGCCAAGGTCGCCGGCTTCGACGTGGTGATCCCGACATCGATCGAGCAGTCGGAGATCCCGTTTGGCGACAACATGCTGGGCACGAAGGTGCGCGGCTTCGACCGCGACTTCCTGCGCGCGCTGGCCGGCGCGACAGTCAACGGCAAGGTGGTGCTGGGCGAAACGCTCGGCGGCAACCAGCCGGTCAGGCCCTCGGCCGGGCAGCGCATCGCGGTGCGGCAGCAGCAGAACATCCGCCCCCTCAACGTTCATACCGACCATGACGACGTGGTGCGGCGCATGCCGCTGACATTTCCTATCAACGGAGCAAAGGTGCCCTCGATGGCGGTCGAACTGGCGGCGCGCGCGATGGGCGCGGCTCCCGAATTCGACAAGAATGGCCGGATGACACTCGGCGGTTACCGGATCCCAGGCCGGGTGCCGAACACGCTGACCCTGAATTTCGAGGGCGGCGCGGCCGACATTCCGACTTTTTCATTTGCCGACCTGCGCAACTGCGCGGTCAAGGACGACAAGGACTATTTTCGGCGCTGGTTCGACGGCAAGGTCGTCATCTTCGGCACCGTTCTCGATATCGAGGACCGGCGCATGACATCCAAGCGCTTTGCGACCGGCATCGAGGGCGCGCGCACGCCGCGCTGCGCGGCCGAGAGCACGCCGGTCTCCGCCGCCTTCAGGACCAGCACGATCGCCGGCGTCTATATCCACGCCACCGCGGTCAACAATCTGATCTCGCGCAACGCGGTGGTCGAACCGGGGCCGCTGTCGCGCTTCCTGATCGCGGCCGTATTCGCGGCGCTGGCGGCCTTCGCCGCGTGGCAGCTCAGACCGCTCGTCGCGGCGACGGCCTGGGCGGTCATGATCGTGGCCGGCATCGCCGGCGCCACCCTCGCCTTCAACCACGCGCTGGCGCTCCCGGTCGCCGAGCCGTTCCTCGCCAGCCTGATGGCGCTGGCCTCGACGATCGGTTTCCGCTTTGTCGTCGCCGACAAGGATCGCCGCCTGCTGCAGAAGAGCTTTGCGCTGTACCTTGCCCCGCACGTCATCAACCGGATGCTGTCGTCGAACAAACTGCCGGAGCTCGGCGGCGAGACCCGCGAGGTGACGGTGTTCTTCTCCGACATCGAAGGGTTTTCGCTGATCGCCGAGAAGATGTCGCCGGACAGCCTGATGGAGCTGATGAACGAATATCTCTCTGTCATGACCGACGTCATCGAAAGCCATGGCGGATATGTCGACAAATATATCGGCGACTCCGTCGTGGCGGTGTTTGGCGCGCCGGCCGACGATCCTGACCATGCCGCCAATGCGGCGCGCGCCGCGCTGGACTGCTGCACCCGCCTGGCCGAGCTCAACGCCTCCTCGGCGCTCTTCCACGAACACAAACTGGCGCAGCGGATCGGCATCAATTCCGGCGAGGCGCTGGTCGGCAATTTCGGATCGCGGCGGCGCTTCAATTACTCGGTCATGAGCGATGCGGTGAACCTCGCCTCGCGGCTGGAGGGCGCCAACAAATTCTACGGCACGACCGTCATCGCTTCGGAGACGACGGTGGCCCTTGCCGGCGACGCTTTCGCCTGGCGCGAACTCGATGCGATCAGAGTCAAGGGACGCAACCAGGCGCTGAAAATCTACGAATTGCTGGCGCTCTCGACCGGACTTGGCGCTTCCCGGCAGGCGCCGATCGCCCATTACGCCGACGGACTTGCGCATTGGCGCGCCCGGGAATTCGAGCTTGCCGCAAAATGCTTCGAACGTTCGGCTGAGATCGACCGGCCGGCACAGCTGTTCAGCCAGCGCGCCCGGAAGTTGGCTGAAAATCCGCCTGATAAGGATTGGGATCCGATCCGAACCCTGCAGGAGAAATAGCCGCTCCGGCCCTTCGGCTTGGGTTACCATCCCTGGCGGGGCGCCCTTCCATCTCGACAAGCGCCGCCAAGGTGTATAGACGAGCGCGGCGCAATCCGGCGCCACCATGAGCCCGCAATCCGATGGCCAGCCCCAAGCGATATGACCGCATCGCCTTCGTTGCGAGCGCTTCCGCGGAGGCGCAGGCGGCACTGGCGGAGTTGGCCAGGCTTTACGGCAATCACGCCCCGGACACGGCCGAAATCCTGGTGGCGATCGGCGGCGACGGGTTGATGCTGGAAACGCTGCACCGGTACATGCGGACCGGCAAGCCGATCTACGGCATGCATCGCGGCACCGTCGGTTTTCTGATGAATGAATTCTCCACGCACGACCTGCATGGCCGGCTGGCCGCGGCGCGCGAGACGCTGATCAATCCGCTGTTGATGCGCGCGACCGATATCCACGATCAGGTGCATCTGCATCACGCCATCAATGAAGTGTACCTGTTTCGCCAGACCTATCAGGCCGCGCATGTCCGCATCCTGATCGACGAGCACGAACGCATGGCCGAACTGATCGCCGACGGCATTCTGGTGGCGACGCCGGCCGGCTCCACCGCCTATAACCTCTCGGCGCAGGGGCCGATCCTTCCCATCAACGCGGCGCTGCTGGCGCTGACGCCTATCAGCGCGTTCCGGCCGCGGCGCTGGCGCGGCGCCCTGCTCCCCAACACCGCCTTCGTCGTGATCGAAGTGCTCGAGGGCGGCAAGCGTCCGGTCGCAGCCGTGGCCGACCATGACGAAGTGCGCGACGTCCGCCGCGTCGAGGTGCTGTCCGACAAGTCGATCTCGATGCGGATGCTGTTCGACCCCGGCCACAGCCTCGAAGAACGCATCCTGCGCGAGCAGTTCGGGCATTAGCTGTCGTCCCGATTAGGCTGTCGTCCCGGCGAACGCCGGGACCCATACGCCGCGGCCCTTCGGTGAGAGCGCAGGCGTTAGACATCTTCCTTAACAATGAGCGCCGCGGCGTATGGGTCCCCCGATGCGCAATTGCGCATCTGAGCTCAAGGCCGGGACGACGTGTTGATAGAGCGGTGACATAAGCTGCCGCCAGATCCCCTGCCGCGCCCCTTCGCAACCATTCGTTAACCGGCCCCGCGATATGGTTAACGCCGGGTGTACCGTGTTGCCCGGTATGCGCTTTAGGGCCGGACCATGTATCGCATCGATTTCAACAAGCTGCGGTTTCTGATTTGCGACGACAACCCGCATATGCGCCGCATCCTGCGGACGCTGCTGCACTCGTTCGGCGCGCGCGAGGCTTATGAGTCCGAGGACGGCGCCACCGCGCTCGAAATGTACACCCACTATGTTCCCGATATCGTCATCACCGACTGGGCGATGCCGATCTTCGACGGACTCGAACTGGCACAGATGATCCGGCAACCGGACTCCAAGGGCAACCCCTACGCGCCGATCATCATGCTGACCGGCCATTCCGACAAGCGCCGCGTGACCGTCGCGCGCGACGCCGGCGTGACCGAATTCCTGGCCAAGCCGATCTCAGCCAAGGGGCTTTATCAGCGCATCCTCAACGTCGTCGCCAACCCGCGGCCGTTCATCAAGACCAAGACCTATTTCGGACCGGACCGCCGGCGCAACACCAACAATGCCTATATCGGCCCCGAACGCCGCATTGGCGGCGAGATGGAAGTGATGCAGCAGCCGTCGCTGCTCGACAAGGCGCGATCCAGCGTCTAACGCGCGACACACCGCGAGGAATCGATCATGGCGAAGGAAAAACCCGGGAAGCTGGAGGTCACGAGCTTCGCCGATCACCACGTGATCACGCAGCCAAATCCCTTGCGCAAGGTGCTGCTGCGCGTTCCCGAATCCGACCTCGACGATCCCGTCGGGCGTGCGGAGAAAGCGCTGGCCGGGCTATCGGGTGAATTCAAGAACTGGATGACGATCGAAGCCGACCGGCTTTCCGCCGCCCACGCCGCCATCCTGCGCAGCGGCTTCACCGACGACGCCCGCGAAGAACTGTTTCGCGCCGCCCACGACATCAAGGGCGACGCCGCGACATTCGGCTTTCCCTCCGCGGGCGCCGCCGCCGAGAGCCTGTGCCGCATCATCGAACACGCGCCCGATCTCGACCAGGTGCCGTCGGATCTGATCAGGCATCACATCAACGCCATTCAGGCCATCGTCCGTGAGCGCACCAAGCTCGACACCGCGGCTACCGCCGGCGTGCTCAGCCGTTCGCTCCGCGGCATCGCCGACGAATTTTTGACCCACGCCAACCGCGACCGCCCCGAGCATCTCGAAGCGATTTTGACGCCGAGCATTATTCCGACGGAATAACGCGAGCTTTATCGACTCGTCGTCCCTGCCTAGTGCGCAATTGCGCACGGGCGCAGGGACCCATAGCCACCGTCCTGATTTGTTGGAAAAGATTGCGACCACATCGCTCCATGGATAAAGCCGCGGAGTATGGGTCCCTGCGTTCGCAGGGACGACATAGGATGTGTTGCTGGAGCGTGGCTTACGCCGCGATCAGATCGTCGTGCGTGATCGCGTCCTCTGCGGCGAGTTCGTCGCAGAACTGGCGGGCTTCTTCACGCGCCGATTCAGTTGCAAAACGGCGCAGCAGGATCAGCAGCGGCTCGGCGGCCTTGCGGTCGGTCTCGCAATGGGTCAGCACGCGCTCGACCATGCGGCGGCGAAGGCGCGCCGCACCACCCAACGTGTCGACATAGCCGGTCTCGTGGCTGACCTCGAGCGCGATCTTGAAGGCGGCGAAGGTGGATTCCGGCAGGCCGGCCCGGATCAACAGCGCCTGCAGGCTGGCGCCGCCGCGGTCGTGCAGCAGCGCGGTGACGCGGGCGTGCGGCAGGCCGGACAATTCGGCCAATGATGCATCGAACAGTTCGAGATTGCCCGACAACAGCGCGCGCAGGATCAGGCCCGCGGTGAGCTGGCCGGTGGCGCGCAGATGCTGCACCAGCCCCTGCATGTCCTCGCCGCGCGAACGCGCCGCGATGTTCACGGTCGAGCGCTCGCGCGCTTCGCTGGCGAGCCGCCCTGCCCGGTCCGGGCTCAGCCAGTTCTTGGCGACGACGAATTGCGCCAGCGTGTCGGACAATTTGGCGACCAACGCCATGCGCGTGGCGGACGGCAAGCCCTCCAGCACCAGCATCGATTCACGGATCGCGGCGAGATGGCCGTGACGCTCGACGATGCGGTCCCAGGAAAACGGCGCCAGCTCCGCATAGGCGTTCTCGATCAGTTCGAGGGCGGCGGCCGGCGAGCCGACTTCGGCAATCGCAGCGGATACCGATGGCGGCAGATTGACCCGGCGGGCGACCGCGCATTGCGTCTCGCTGTTGCCGGTCGCGACGATGTCGACGAGGTCGGCATCGATCAGCAGCGGGGAATGTTCGAGTACCGGTAGCGCGATCGACGGCTGATCGAGCGCGAGCGCCTGCACGATCGCGGCGGGCGCTTCGGCGCTGCGCGCGAACACCTGCGACATCGCCTGGCGGACCAGCGGGGATGCATCGTCGAGCAGCATCAACAGCGCGCCTTCGGCGGCGGCGCGATCGTCCTCGGAGAGATCGGAAATCAACCAGGCCCGCGCCAAAGACCGCGTCGCCTCTGCCCGCTCGCCTGCCGGCGCGGTACGTATCCAACTGATGAACTGCCGAACGATCATGGTCTAGCCGGCCTACGCAACCCGAAACGACACCGTGACGCGGTGCCACTGTCATAGAAAATAAACCATGACGCTTAACAAAGGGTTCACCATAAACGTTTGGGATTATTGACGTTTCGTTAAGGGAACGCGCGCGGGCGGCCGGGTGTTAGATAACCGGCCTCGCCGCGCACCGCTGGCGCGAGCGCCGAAACCGCCCGGATTTGACGCGTTCTCTTGATGCGAACCATCTCGACAAGAGGCGCCAATCCTTGCCTAACTACCTCCTGATATTTCCACTGGGCGAGGCGTAGGCATGCGCTCAATTTTTGTTTTTTCGATATTGCTGCTGGTCGTTTCGACCGTGAACTGCCGGGCGGAGAAGCGCATCGCGCTGGTGGTTGGCAATTCCAACTACCAAAGCGTCAGCCCGCTCGCCAACCCCAGGAACGATGCGGCGTTGATCGCCGAGACGTTGCGCAAGGTCGGCTTCATCCTGGTCGGCGGGCGCGCGCAGATCGATCTCGACAAGCCGGCGTTCGATCGCGCGATCCAGACTTTTGGTAACGAGCTGACGGGCGCCGATGTCGCGCTGTTCTATTACGCCGGCCACGGCGTGCAGGTCCGCAACGTCAATTATCTGGTTCCGATTTCGGCCAATCCGGTGAAGGAAGCCGATGTCGATTTCCAGATGGTCGACGTCAACCTGGTGCTTCGGCAGATGGAGGGATCCGGGACAAAGCTGAACCTCGTGATCCTCGATGCCTGCCGCAACAATCCGTTTGGCGGGCGCGGATTGCGCAGTACGGAGAGCGGCCTTGCACAACTGCGCGCGCCCGAGGGAACGCTGCTGTCCTACGCCACCCAGCCCGGCAACGTCGCGCTCGATGGCACCGGCAGCAACAGTCCCTATACGTCGGCGCTGGCGCAGGCGATCCAGAAGCCGGGGCTCGACATCTTCCAGACCTTCAATCAGGTCGGCCTGCAGGTGAAACGCGCGACCGGCGGATCGCAGCAGCCCTGGGTTTCCTCCTCGCCGATCGACGGCTCGTTCTATTTCGCAAGCACGACGCCGAACGCGCCGGTCGCAGCGCCGCCGCAAAGCGTCGTGGCGCCGTCTGCGCCGCCGCGGCCGGTAGCGATCGATCCCGCACTGGAGCAGCGCGCGACCGCCTTTGTCATCGAGGACATGAAGCAGTCGCAGGGCAGCACGGCCGATTTTATGAACTACGCCCGCCGGTCGCTCGACGAGCGAATTGATTACTATGGAAAATCAACGGCTCGCGACGAAGTCCTCAAGGACAAGGAGAGATACGTCAAGAACTGGCCGAACCGATCGTACCGGCTGCAGATGGATACGATACGAACCTCGTGCGACCAGGCGAGATCAAGCTGCCAGATCAGTGGTGCGCTGGAATTCAGCCATTCCAATCCATCGAACGGCAAGAAGTCCTCGGGCACCGCATCGTTCGAATACGGCATCAGGTTTGGTGCCGATGGCGGCAAGATATTTTATGAGCAAGGCAAGACGCTGTCGGCGCAGAGGTAGTCGATGTCTGCTTTTAGGGTGGCCAGGCCCTCGCCTGCAGGCGAGACACCGCCTCGGCCAGCGGAACGTCGGCCTGTGAGCCGTCGCGCTCGCGCAAGCTTACCCGGCCGTCCCTCATCTCGCGCCCGCCGACGACGGCCATCACCGGCACTGCCATTTCATGCGCCGCCACGATGCGTCGCGAAAGGGTGTCGGCGCCGTCATAGGCAACGGCCCGGACCCCGGCATTCCAAAACGCCGCCAGCACGTCCGCGCCGTATCCGGCCTGGTCTTTCGAGATTGGCGCCACCGCGACCTGGTCCGGTGACAGCCAGAACGGAAGCACGCCGCCATGGTGCTCGAGCAGGATCGCGATCATGCGGCCGAGCGATCCGAAGATGGCGTGGTGGATCATCAGGGGCCTCGCACGGCTGCCGTCGGGGGCGATGTAGGACGCCTCGAGCCGCTGCGGCAGCACGCTGTCGAGCTGGACTGTGCCGCACTGCCAGGATCGTCCCAGCCGGTCGCGCAACGCAAATTCCAGCTTCGGTCCGTAGAACGCGCCTTCGCCGGGGTTGATGTGAGGCGTGAGGCCGCATTGCCGCGCGGCATCGCAGAGCTTCGCCTCCGACCAGTCCCAGCTCGCGTCGTCGCCGGCGCGCACCGCCGGCCGCGTCGCCAGCGCCACCTCGTGGTCGGGAAACCCGAGGTCTCGATACACCTCGCCCAGCAGGGCAATGAAGCACGCGACTTCACCCTCCACGTCCTGCTCGCGGCAGAACACATGCGCGTCGTCCTGCTCGAAGGCGCGCGTCCGCATGATGCCGTGGAGCGAACCGGAAGGCTCATTGCGGTGGCAAGCGCCGAACTCGGCATAGCGGACCGGAAGCTCCCGCCACGAGCGCAGCCCCGTGTTGAAGATCTGCACGTGGCACGGGCACGACATCGGTTTCAGCGCCATCGCCTGCTCGCCGTCGTCGACCCTGAACATGTGCTCGCCGAACTTGTCCCAGTGGCCGCTGCGGTCCCAGAGCTCCTTCGGCAGCAGCTGTGGCGTCCGCACCTCGGCATACCCGGCGCGGCGCATCTTGCGCCGGACATAGTCCTCCAGCACCCGATAGATCGCGTAGCCGCGTGGATGCCAGAACACCATGCCCGGCGCATCCTCCTGAAGGTGCCAGAGTTTGAGCTGTACGCCGAGATTTCTGTGGTCGAGATTGTCCATGGCTATGTTCCTTGTGAAGAGGAAAAAGCGTGGACGGGGACCATCAAAAACCAGAAAAGGCCCCGTCCGTCGCCGGCGGGGCCTTTTCTGGGTGAAGTACGCTTGTCTCTAGCGCGCGCAACCAGCAGGCGACTCGCCGTAGGCGGTCGCGGTGGTGGTCATTGCGGCTGATCGAAGCTTATTCATGCGCTGTATATGGCGGCAAATCGCTCAGGCGTCAACGCCAGCCGCCTGGCGCGCCCCAAGCAGCGTTAGCTGCTGAACGTGCCGTTGCGATCGCTGAACAGATCGAGCCGGCCCGGTGCGCGGACTTCGGGCTTCTGTCCCGATACCGATGGCGTCGCTGAGGCGACCGACGTGAGTGAAGAACCCCTGCCCCACAATTCCTGGACCGCAGGTGAAATCGGCTGGCTGCGTTCACCGGCCTGGAACAGCGAGCGGAAGATCGGCTCGGGCTGCGCGGAGGCAGTCTGCGATGTCGCGGCGACCGGCGTCACGCTGCGGGTATCCGGGAAGCTCGACAGATAGGCCGCGTTATCGATCGCAGGTGCAGCCTGTGTCGCGGACGTCGCTTGCGTGGCGCTCGCGACGGTCACGCGGCGCGGCAGGTCACCGCCGACCGCCGCCATCGCGGTGCGGGTGGCCGGCGAACTGGCGGCGCTGGCGTAGCGCGAGTTCAGCACCGAATAGACCTCGGAGACGCTGCGGCCGCGGCCCGAACGATCGTAGAAGATCGAGCGATTGGCCTCGGCGGCGGCCGGAAACATCTGCACCGCGGAAGCCTGCGGATTGTCCTCGGCGCTCGAGATCAGTTTTCCCGCCCCGCCGACGCCCATGAAATGCGCCATATAGAGTTCGGCGTCGCTCGGGCGGCGGCCGATCTTGCCGGTGAGCTTGAAACTGTTCGACTGGGTCAGCACCCCCGCCATCGACGACGCGGCTTGCGGATCGTCGCGCAGCTTCATGATCTCCGCACGCGCGGTCGGGTCGCTGACCGAATAGCTGCCGGACGGATTCCTGGTGATGGCGTCGGCATATTTGCCGTAGCCGAGCTGGCTGCCGGCTTCCTTGACGGTGCCGAGCCAGGTCTGGTCGATGAATTGAAACAGCCCGCGCGCCGACGAGGTGGTCGCCGCCGCCTTCGGGTTGAAGTTGGATTCCATCTTGGCGGTGGTGAGCAGATATTCGAAGCTGGCGCCGGTGGCCGAGGCAGCCTGCTTGATCGAGCCCGCGATCTTCGTGCGCGTTGGATCGACACCTGCCGTGGCGTTCAATGTGTCGACCGACATGTTTCCTGGTGCCCCGCTCCCCGCGAAACGACCGCGCGGCCTGTGCGAAAATCGCAATCAGCGCCCAATACTGCGCCACACTGGGACAAGTATGGTTAATGGGAGGTTAAGTGGGTCGTACCCCTTGGCGCAGGCCCGGAATCCCGGCGAATTCGCCGATGTTATCCGCTAAATGACACCGCTTTGTCGAAGCGCCGCAATTGCAGCCGGGTCATAGCCGAGTTCGGCCAGGACAAGATCGGTATGCTCGCCAAGCATCGGCGGACGTGACACGATTTCACCCGGCGTTTCCGACAGCCGGACAGCAGCTCGTACGACCGGTGCGGGTACCGGCAGGCCGGGATAATCGACATCCTGCATGAAGCCGGCGGCGCGAATATGCGGATGATCCAGCGCCTGTTGCGGGCTGAGCACCGGTCCGGCCGGAATCATCGCTCCGCCCAGCGTGTCGACGGCTTCCTGCGTGGTGCGCTCGGCGCACCAGCGCGCCATCCGTTCGCTGATGACAGGGCCGTTGTCGCCGCGCTTGATGTCGTCGGCAAAGCGCGGATCGCTTAGCCACTGGTCCTCTTCGCCCATCAGCCTTGCCCAGCGAATGAACAGCGGATGACCCGTGACCTGGCACAGCACCCAGCCGTCCCGGGTGCGGTAAATGTCGGCCGGCGCAGCGGTCTGGCCGAGATTGCCGGTCGGAACGCGATTGGCCTTGATCACTGCCTGCTCGATCAAGGTTGCGTTGGTGAAAGACAACGCGGTTGCAAGCAACGCGCCCTCGACGATCTGCCCGCGCCCGGATTTTCCGCGTTCAATCAGAGCAGCAAGCGTCCCGAACGCACAGTGCAGCGCGGTTCCGAAATCAACCCAATTCACCGCGGCCCGGTAAGGCGGATCGCCGGCGCCGGTCATGTACACCGAACCCGACATCACCTGCCCGACACCGTCGAAGCCGACGCGGTCGGACCAAGGCCCCGGCCCACCGAATGCCGTTGCCGTCGTGAGGATGATGTCGGGCTTGATCGCCTTCAATGAATCATAATCGAGCTTCATGGCGCGCAGAGTCTGCGGCGGCAGGTTGGCGACGACCACGTCCGCAGTTGCAACCAGCCGACGCATCACCTCCTGTCCCTCCGGCTTCATCGGATTGAGCGTGATGCACTTCTTGTTTCGGTTGATCTGCAGAAACAGTGCGCCTTCGCCACCTTCGCCGACCGGTGCCACAAAGCGATCTTCGCTGCCGTCGCGTTTTTCCACGCGAATGACCTCGGCGCCAAACTCGGCCAGCAATGTCGCGCAATACGGCCCCGCGATATAGCGCCCGAAATCCAGGACGCGCACGCCCTCCAGAACTCCTCCCATCGAACTTTCCCTTTATGTTTCCGCCAGATTACAGGGAATGATTTCCGCGGCAAGGCGGCAACCGCTAGCATGCCTCGGCCAGCAAGAGTGATCGTCCAGAGTTCGGCGTCCTGCCAAGCGGACACAGTCCACCGTGCGGAATATCAGCCTGACCTCAACGGGCTTCGCCTGAATGACATTGCGGCTATACTCGTCCACCAAACCACGGGGGGTCCCGTGCTACTTCTCACCCCCGCTTAGTCTTCGCAGTCGAACGATAGACAAGAAAACAACAGGCAGGAAAATGAAAAAGCTGACACGGCGAATGTTCGTGACTGGTTCGGCGACGATGCTCTGCGCCCCGTCCGTGAAGACCGAGGCGCAATCCTCGTGGCCCACCCGCCAGATTCGCATTCTCGTGCCGTATCCGGCGGGCGGCCAGACGGACGGCATCGCGCGCGCTTTCGGCGACTATTTGGCGCGGCAAGTGGGAAAGACGGTCATCGTCGAAAACAAGGCCGGCGCAGGCGGCGTCATCGGCGTGGCGGAAGCGAAACGCGCAGAACCTGACGGTACCACCATCCTGTGCACGATTTCTTCGTCACTGATCCAAAACCGTCTTACGGTGAAAGACCTTCCCTACGATCCTGAAAGAGACTTCATTTATCTTACGATGGTCAGCGGCGCCGGGGGTCCGGTGGTGGCGGCGAAGAAGACGGGAGCAAAAAATCTTCGAGAGTTCATCGAGTACGCAAAAAAGGTCGGCAGCCTGAACTGGGGATCGTACGGCGTGGGTTCGACGCCGCACGTCCTCATAGCGACAATGGCGAAGCAATACGGCATTCAATTTCAGGTCGTCCAATACCGCGGCGAGGCGCCGATGTGGAATGACATCGCGGGGCAGACGCTGGATGGCGCCGCAGGAAGCTATGCCGCAGCAGCACCCGTCATACAGGCGGGAACCGGCAACCTGATCGGCGTGGTAGGCAGCCGCCTGCCACCCTATCCGGACACGCCCACAATGACTGAACAGGGCGCCGTCGGCGACTTCTACGACCTGCGCGCATTCACCACCTTCGCTGTACCAACCGGAAC
>NZ_JAFCMA010000066.1:0-12997 GCF_018130125.1 Bradyrhizobium sp. AUGA SZCCT0177
GGATCGGCGAGAATAGCATCGCCTGCGTTGAAGGTTTTATCTTCAACCCACTCAGCAGCGGGCAGCGATTTAGACAAGGCCGCCTTGCTCGTTGCGCAAGCCACGCGAGTAGACGATTGGCCATACGGAACTTTTTCGTAGAATCGACGAACCCGGTTCATTCATTCGATCCGTTGCGTTCTGCTGTGGCTGCATCCACCTCCTCGGCCAGCTTTTGCCACTCTTCGGCAATCTTGAGCCAATTCGCCTTATCAACTGGCGTGCGAGCTTGCAGGGATCGTAGCCGGCAGTCGTCAGCATTGTTCCGATACAGTTCGGCGTCCGTCACTTCTTCACACTCACCGAGACAGATTCCTTCGCTGTCTTAAAGCGCTCTGAAGGGTTCGTTTTGATGGCCCATCGCCACAAATTTCCTTCACCGTAATTCGTGCGTTGCTCTGAGACCAAAGTGAGTTTCAATTTCTTCACCCGAGCTTGGACGCCCATGAATGACCGCTTCAGCTCTTTGCCGATCAAGCGCGCGTCCCTTCCGGCGTGGACGAGAGACCGCAAGGCGTCGTCCTCTTCAGCCGTCCACCGGCGTGTCTTGTAGTGCGCCCTCTGAGTCGTCATTTACCCCAGCCGTCAACGGTCATGCCTGAAATTTACAACCTGGGGGACTGTTTGAGCAAGTAGGTTTGCGGACTATGAGGGGCGGTGATCCCCGTGTCGATGCGATCCACGTCGCCTGTTGGCGCGAAGCGGAAGAGCCGAGACGATCTGGCGATGTCCGTTGACGGGGGTAGACCGGAAGTGGCTGGCCGACCGTCAGACCGACGCGATTGACCCAACTCGGACGTTGGTTCTGGCCGGACAGGGGCCCACGATGCTGCTATGATGGTCATCTAGCTTCCCGAGCGGGGATGCGTCTTGAGCAGCGAGCCCGTAGAGCGGCGACTGACGGCTATCCTGGCGGCAGATGTCGCCGGTTATAGCCGCTTGATCGGTGCCGACGAGGAAGGCACGCTTGCGCAACTGAAGGCTTTCAGAAAAACGCTTGTCGACCCCACAATCGCCAAATATCGCGGCCGCATCGTCAAGACCACTGGCGACGGTATGCTGGTCGAATTTGCCAGTGCCGTCGATGCAGCGCGATGCGCCGTCGAAGTTCAGCGCGACATGGCTAGCGAGAACACGGAGATACCCCGGGCCAAGCGGATCGAGTTCCGCATCGGCATCCATCTGGGAGACATCATCATCGACGACAATGATATCTTCGGTGATGGCGTCAATATTGCCGCGCGGCTCGAAAGCATCGCTGTGCCGGGAGGCATTTCGATCTCTCGTGCTGTTCACGATCAGGTCCGTGACCGGATCGATGTGTGTTTCGACAACAAGGGCGAGATCGCGCTGAAGAACATCGCACGACCGGTGCAAGTGTTCGCGGTTTCTGACGCGAAGGAATCGAAAACGACAGTTTTGCCAGAATCGAAGCCCGCCCTTGCCCTTCCTGACAAGCCCTCCATCGCTGTTCTGCCATTCAGCAACATGAGCGGTGATCCGGAACAGGACTATTTCGCTGATGGAATGGTTGAGGACATCATCACGGCGCTGTCTCATTTAAAGGCGCTGTTCGTCATCGCCCGCAACTCGAGCTTCACCTACAAGGGGCGCGCCGTCGATGTGAAGCAGGTCGGGCGCGAGCTTGGGGTGCGCTACGTGTTGGAAGGCAGCGTTCGCAAGGCGGCCAACCGGGTGCGCATCACGGGACAGCTCGTCGATACCGCCACGGGGGCACATCTTTGGGCAGAACGGTTTGATGGTGGTCTCAGCGACATCTTTGATCTGCAAGACCAGGTGACTGAGAGCGTTGTCGGGGCGATTGCGCCAGCGGTGGAAAAAGCCGAGATCGAGCGTGCCAAGCGCCAGCCAACCGAAAGTCTCGACGCCTATGCCCTCTATTTGCGCGGTCTGGCCAGGCTTTATCAGTTTAATAGACTAGCGAACGACGAGGCATTGCATCTGTTCAACCGCGCGATCGAGCTAGACTCTGATTTTGCATCTGCCTACGGTCGTGCGGCCTATTGCTACGTCTATGCCAAGGCCAATGGCTATTTTACAAACACACCGAACGAGATTGCTAAGATGACAAGGTTTGCTCAACGAGCGGTCGAGTTAGGCAAGGATGACGCGATCGCTCTCGCCACCAGCGGGTACGCATTGATGTATGTTGCCTGCGATCTTTGGGAAGGCGCCACCTTGATCGATCGAGCGCTTGCGCTCAATTCCAATTTGGCCGAGGCATGGTCTAACGGCGGCTGGGCCAAAAACTGGCTTGGCGAGCCGGAAGCGGCCATCGAGCGCTTCGCGCGAGCTATGCGCCTGAGCCCAGTCGATCCAACGGCGGGGCGTATGCGAAGTGGGACCGCGTATGCACACTTCCTCCTGGGCCACTATGATGAGGCGGCATCGTGGGCTGCAAAAGCATTGCAGGACAATCCGGAACTTCAACCCGCATTACGCCAAGCTGCCGCGAGCCACGCAATGGCCGGACGGGCGGACCAAGCACACAAGGCAATGGCTCGGCTGCGGCAGCTCAATCCCACGCTACGTATTTCAAATCTTAAAGATGTCCTGGGCCCTTACCAGCATGCCGAAGATTTTGCGCGATACGCAGATGGACTGCGGCGAGCCGGGTTGCCCGATTGACGATCGCAGCTAATGTCCGCCGGTAGCCACGAAGATCGAATGACTTATGCTATTGGCACCTTTGAGACGTGCCCGCTCCCCTAAGAAGGTCCGTTCATCGGGGTACATCGGAAGTCGCCATGGTCCGGTCAAAACGACGCGAATGACCCGCAACAGACATCAAGCCTCCCGAGGGGCAAATGCTTGAACCCTTCGATGGTTGCCGTTTTTGCATTGCAAGAGGCGAGTGGTTGCATCACGATGTATCTGCGCGGATGTTTCGGCTAAAGGAGCAGAAAAAATGAGCGATCTTATCGTGATTGCATTCCCAACCGAGGCAAAGGCCGAGGAAGTTCGTCAGAAGCTGCTGGCCATGCAGAAGGACTATCTGATCGAACTCGGCGATGCCGTGGTCGCGGTGAAAGATGGCAAAGGAAACATCAAACTAAATCAATTAATCAATACCACAGCTGCAGGTGCGGTTGGTGGTGCTTTTTGGGGCTCGCTGATCGGCTTGATCTTTTTGATGCCGTTGGTTGGCGCTGCCCTTGGCGCAGCGTCCGGTACGCTCAGTGGATATTTGACGGATGTTGGCATTGACGACAAATGGATGAAGGAGACTGCTGCTGCCATTCAACCAGAAACCGCTGCGCTCTTCGTACTGGTGCGCAAGGTCACGGCGGACAAGGTTCTTGACCGGCTCAAAGGCGAAGGCGGTACGGTACTCAAGACTTCTCTCGACCACACCAAGGAAGCCGCGTTGCAAGCGGCCTTAGCGGAGGTCAAAGCGGCGGTACCGGCTTAGCCGCTGAATTGGGGGGATCGCTTCCGGCCTTGGGTCTTTTCGGACCTGACGCACCCTGATCGGCGATGTCCGCTGATCGGGGAAGAGCGGAAGTTCGCGGCGCGCTGTCAAAGTGACGCGATTGACCCAGAGCGGACATGTCGTGTGTCGGCTGGTAATCTGCCTTGATGATTGGACGTGAGCAAAAATCGGTAACGGCTCTAGAGTCGGCCGAACGAGGATGGCTTACTCCAGCCAGATGAGCCCGGCCCTAACGCTGTCGGTACTTCCGATTTTGTTCTCTAATTCCGGGTCTGGGTGTCAAGCTCTCCAACGATCATCCTCGCCGGGCCCAAGACGCACCTCGGCCCGGGGGAATCGATGTCTATTAGCAGAAAAATGGGCCGATGTCCGGCCAGAACCAATGTCCGAGATGGGAAAGCGGACATTGCTCAATGCAGTCTCAAAGGTGCCAATAGCTTCCGATTCCGAAAGACTTGAGGTTCGGTTGCGGTTCAGAGTTAGTTGTTCTCGTTGAAGCAGAGGCGTACAGTGGGATCGTCAACAGCGTGATCGGGAGGCAGCCTTGCGTCCTAAGAGAATCGCGTTCGCAATCGTCACGGCTTTGATAGTGTTTCTGGCAGGCGGCTCGCCCGAGGCGCAGCAAGCCACCAAAGTCTCGCGGGTTGGGTTTCTCAATCCTGTGGACCGGTCAGCGCCCCACTTCGAGGCATTCCGACAAGGACTTGCCGACCTCGGTTATGTCGAAGGCCACAACATCGCAATCGAGCCACGATTCGCGGAAGGGCAGTACGAGCGATTCTTGCCGAACTGGTCCGTCTCAACTTGGACATCATCGCCGTGACGGGTGCCGTAACGGCGCGGGCCGCAAAGAAGGCGGTCAAGAATATCCCGATTGTCTTCGCCGTCGTAGTCGATCCGGTGGCAGACAATGTTGTCGCGAATCTGGAGCGGCCTGGCGGAAACCTCACAGGCACGACGAGCTTTGACCCGCAGCAAGCTAAGAAGCAGCTCGAGTCTCCTCAAGGAGGCGATTCCTGGGTTCAAGCGCGTGGCTCTGCTGGGCGATCAAGGCGTCTCCGAGGCCTTGATTAAGGCCAGCGAGGCAGAGGCACAAGCAATGGGCCTCCAGACTCTGCGCCTCCGAGTGGCAGCGCCGAATCCGGACCTGGAAGGAGCGTTCGCTGTATTCAGGCAAGAGCACGCCGACGCTCTGCTGATACTGGAAGAACCGGTAGTAGGGGTTCATGCGAAGAGGATCGCCGAGCTAGCAGCCAGGGATCGGCTTCCCACCATCTTTGCACCGTCCCGGGTCGGCGCTGGGGGCCTCCTCGCCTATGGAACGAGCCAAGTCGAGTCGATCCGCCGCATGGCGGTGTACGTCGATAAAGTTTTGAAGGGAGCCAACCCGGGCGAGCTTCCGGTGGAAAGGGTTACGCCCTACGAGCTAATCGTGAACCTCAATACGGCGCGGGACATCGGCATCACGATGCCGCCCGAGGTGCTCAAGCGGGCGGACCGCGTGATCCAGTAGATCGGTGAGGGCCCGTAAGGCCGGAATCGAAGTGCAGCAAAGAGACACACCACAACGGACTGCAACTCCGCCAGTCCCATTTGCCCGCCTGAGCTATGAGACGAGTGCGGTGTTTCGCTGCTCTCTTATACGTCCTTCCGATCATGTTCCCAGCACGTACCGCTTTAGCGCGCGGCGAATGGACATCAACAAGCTGACCGACCAGGTCCGAAAAATGCCAAGCCTTATGCACCGCAACAGAACAGAATTCCTATTCGATCACCTCGTCAGCCCTGGCAAGTAGAGCAGGAGAAATATTGAGGCGGAGCGCCTTCGCAGTCTTGAGGTTGACGCACAGGGTAAAATGCGTCGGCTCCTCGACCGGCAAATCAGCCGGACGCGCGCCTTTGAGAACGCGGTCGGCGAGCGCCGCAGCACGCCGATAGTTCTCAGCCAAGTCGGGGCCGTACGACATTAATGCACCATCCCTGGCTTCAGGTGCAAACGAATGGATTGATGGCAGCTGGTGAGAAAGTGCCAACGCTGCGATTTCCTTGCGCCGCCCAAACATCAAATTGTCGGTAAGGAAGATGAGAGCCTGCGCACCCGAGCCTTTGGCGTCATCGAAGGCAGGCGCGAGGTCTTGCGCACCCTCCACCTCCCGGGAGAAAACCTCGACCCCCCGAGCCTGCCCCGCCTGCCGGATGACGTCGAAAATGGCGGCGTTCTCGGAAAATGCTCGGCTCCATATTACGGCGACACGCCGCGTGCCTGGAAGGGCATCGAGCAGCAGCTCCAGCCTTTTACCGCCGAGCGTCGCCTCGCTGTAAGTGACGCCCGTGAAATTGCCGCTCGGCCGGGAAAGGCTCGAAACGATCCCCTGCCTCACCGGGTCAGTGACGAATGCGAAGACGACGGGCGTTCCGACACCGGCCCGCTTCAACGCGAGGACGGCTGGCGAGGTAAGCGCTACGATCACATCCGGCTTTTTGGAAGCAAGGCCCGCTACCAGCGCGTCTAGCCGTTTGGCGTCTCCTTCCCCGCCAAGTAGTTCAATCGCTGCCGTATTGCCGTCCTCATAACCGAGCGCGCGCAATGCTTCAATCAGAAGGTGGATCGGCGTGCGATTTGGAAAGCCGCTGTGCAAGATGCTTATTTGCTTCACCGCGGCCAAAGCTGGCGTCCCGAGCAACGCCAAAAGCAATCCTGCGATCAGATAAGGCCGTCTCATTGGATCAACTCACCGCGCCCCAGGGGCCGCGTCCAGCCGCACTATGGGCCAGCAAATAGGAGATTGGAACGGGGTTGAGTAACGAAATTGCCGACCCCTCATCGACGGGCGACGTCCGTTGGGTCCTGACAGCCCCGAAACGCCACTCCGAACTGATGAAGTCGTCATCACCGTGAAGAAACGCACCCCCAGTCCGCTCGCCCAGATATTCATCAGTTCGGCGCGCGCCGTCGCAAAATCGATCTCGGATGCGATATAGCAATGTCTGCGTTTGGGCCCGCGGCAGTCTGCTCGCTCATCAATCAGTATGGCATTCGCCGCGTTGAGCTGTCGCATACTGCGCAGGTCGAATATTCGCAAATGCACCTCGGGCGTTGCTTTTTCCGGACGGGCTTTTAGTCGCTCATGGAGGCTTTCCTCTGACGGACCTTCACGCAAAGCAAGAAACCGGTGATTGGAATGATGCTTCATGCTCGTCGGACTTTGTATGGCAAGAGCCCATCCGACGCTGCCAACATCAGCTCCTTTGATAGTATCCCTTCGGGCAGTGCGATCCTTAACTCCTGCAGCGTCGCGAACGGTATGTTGAATGAGAGACCATACTGACGCAATTTGACTTTCAACATATGCGGCCGATGAGAGGCTGCCATAAGGTTCTTTTCGCAGTCAGGAGTCATGCCCACGACTCCGCAACCGACGAACTACCGCATCAATCACGGGCCCTAAGCTGGTCTAAGCGCACCGATGGAACCGTCAACCCTGGCCGAAGTTGATTGATAGGCCAAGCTCGGTGATTCTGCAGGGATGGCTATTGAGGCTTATAGTTGAGTGTATTCGTAATAGACGCCGACCAGGACGTAAATGAGCTGATCCGCACGCTTCAGGCGCGCGAGTCGGAGCTCGCTCTCATTCATCGGATTGCTGGCATTGGTGGAGTTGAAGTTGACCTGAGGGACGGATATCGCAATCGGAGATCTCCAGAATACCTAGCGATCCACGGCCTCCCCCCAACAGCCACTAATGAGTCTCATGAGAGTTGGGTTGCGCGTATACATCCCGAAGATCGGATACCGACAGAACAGCAATTTCTGGATGCTTTGGCCGGTGCGACCCAACTCTACTCGGCGGAATACCGCATCGTTAGGCCAAGTGACGGTCAGACGCGATGGGTACGCGTTGCGGCTCAAATAGAACGTGATTCGGATGGTCGGCCCGTTCGCTTAATTGGCGCGCATTTCGATGTGACGGACTCGAAACTTGCGGAACGGATTCTGAGGGAGAGCGAGGAGCGATTTCGGTCAATAGCTAATAGTGCACCTATTCCAATGTGGGTTACTCAGCTCAACGGCGAACGCTCCTTCGTGAACCAAGCTTATTCTGACTTCTTCGCACTCAGCCACGACGAGGCGCTAAAGCTCGATTGGCGCAGCCGTGTGCACCCGGACGACGCTGCCCAATTAGCAGAGCCCGAGCAATTGCGGACACTGGTACCGAACTCCAATTCTGCATCCGGCAACCCCTTCCCAGTACAAATACGAATCGCTCGGGGAAATGGCGATTGGCGATGGGTAAACGCCGTCTCTCGGCCCAGGTTCGATGAGCATGGGCATCACATAGGATTTATCGGCGTAGCACACGACATCACCGCAGAGAAGCAGGCTGAGATCGAACTTCGCGCGTCCGAAGAACGTTTTCGGCTAATGGCCGAGAACGCACCTGTGATGATTTGGATCAGTGACGAGAAGGGTAGCTGCGTTCATCTCAATCAGATGCTTCGCGAATTCTGGGGCGTTTCCGAAAAGGAGGTTCCAGCATTCGAGTGGAGCAGCACGCTGCATCCTGAAGACAAAGCCATCGTGATCGATGAAGTCGCGTCCGCTATAGAAAAGCAGAGTATGGTGTCGCTGAAAGCTCGTTACCTCGATGCGAAAGGACGCTATCGTACACTCGAAGCACGAGCGCATCCGCGATTCTCCCCGCTTGGCGAGTTTTTGGGAATGATCGGGGCAAATGTTGACGTCACCGAGCGGCAGGAAGCTGAGAAGGCTCGGGAGCTACTCGTGGACGAACTCAACCATCGCGTCAAGAACACCCTTTCAGTTGTTCAAGCGATTGCGCATCAATCCTTCAATAAGAACGTCGACCCAGTCTTGGCGCGGCGTGCCTTTGAAGGACGGCTCGTTGCACTGGGGCAGGCGCATGATCTGCTCACGCATGCAAGTTGGGAGAACGCCTCGTTGGCGGAGCTTGCTGAGCTGACCCTCGACTCGAAGGGCACAACCGCAGGTCAAATATTCCTCACGGGGCCGACGATTTTACTGTCGCCGAAACAAGCCGTTTCTCTTGCGATGGCTTTTCATGAGCTGTGTACGAATGCGAGGAAATACGGAGCGCTTTCCACCAATGACGGCCAGGTCCACGTTGAATGGACGCGAATACACGGTGCGGAGCCGCAAGTCCACATACTCTGGTCTGAAACGGGTGGACCTCCGGTTTCTGTGCCGACACGACGCGGTTTTGGATCTACGCTTCTCGAACGCACCTTAGCTGAAGATCTTGACGGACAAGTAACCGTCCAATTTGATCCGATAGGGCTTCGCTGCTCGATAGCCCTTCCCATTCCTTACGCTGCCGCCGCGAAAGCTCGTTACCTGTAGCTACTGCTTGGTCTCCTAAGACGTAATGCGCTCCCGAAGAAACCGGCCCCGGGACCGACGATGACAGCCAGCGTCTCAAGGCGCTTGTGGCAAGCGGAGCATCGGCTGCGCGCGCTGCCGCCATATTCGGCCGGTCGATCGATCACATTCGCGAACGAGCCCGGAAGCTTGGCACACCCTTCCCAACTTGAAACGACGTATCGGATCGTGAACGATCATCGTCCAATCAACTGCCAAGAACGTTTCAAACAAGGTCGAGATCAAGTAGCAGGTTCGCGTGTCACGTCCTGCTTTCGAAGAGTTGCGTCAGTTGATCAGAAGTCATTCGCTTGTAAATTTAGGCGGGGCAAATTGAGTAGCTTGAGCCGCTTCCATCGTTCTGTTGTAATATTCTTCCCGTTCTCGCTGAAATTTCTGCTGGTTTGCTCTGAATTTCTCCACTCGCCGTTTTATCATCGCGCGGTCAATCGCAAGTCTCTCTTTCGGTGATAATACCAAGGACAGTGCATCACGAAGAACCGCCTGCACACCCGCGCTTGGAATTTCTGCCTTGGGTGAATCGGAAGAGACGTCTTGAACCATCAAAAGGGTCTCGTCGATCAAGCTATTTCGTGCTTTTGGCCGTTGATCACTCACAATAATTGCCCGTTATATGCAGAAGCCCAATTTCGGAAGGGGCTGCATCAACACTTATAGTAGTTTTTCCAGTGATGGAGCAGTACCGCCACGTTGAAACCCTAGTAGGTCGAGTGAAGGCGGCTCATCGCCAGTTAGGATCGTTAAGCAGGCATGACATTGGCCTCGGTGATGCGTTTGGTGGTTGAAGAGATGAAGCAGAATGTCCGCGAGGGGTTGAGAGTGCGGCATTCCAGATGTGGTTCGATAACGATGGGAAATGGACAAACTGGCGTCGTCGTAGGTATCGATCAGTGCAATAATCCGATTGTCTTCAGCGATGCGAGCCTGAGTTAGTTCCTTGCGATTGTCATATAGAATTTCGTCAAGTTGGTTCGGATGATCGCCTTCACCCGTCAACCGCTTCATCCACAGCCGGTCAGTCAGGAGCAGATGGTTGAGGGTTGCATGAAGGCTTCCAAAGAAGACGCCGATGTGAAGTCGATACGCTTGGTCGGATAGATCAAATGCTGCAGCGTACAGGCGTGAATTGGCCCAGCGATTATATGCAGCCAATTGACGAAACTGAGTGATCACCCGGCTGCCTCCTAACTAATCATCGGCTGGAAAGGGTATTGCTGATCCTTGTTACAATCGCATCCCACTGACGCTTTTCTGATGCGGGATAGGAAATCAGCACACAGTTCACAAGACGGCCTGAGAAATTGCAGCGATTGTACCAGATATTGTCATTGCGGAAGCTGGACACTGCAAAGAATCGAGGTGTGATTTTCTTGTAGACGATGTTAGGTGGCGGGTTTTTCTTGGCCAAAAAGACAGCAGGTGAATCGCCCGCTACATTAGGAATCGACTGCACCGTCAGTTTTGCGCGACCATCCGATGTCTGAAAAAGCCGCCCGTATCCACTTTCTGGTTTTCCGGCCTCTTTCGAAAAAACCGCCGTCGGGATATCCACCACCGCGCCGCTTTCCGGAACAACGAAGCGCTGCCAGTCAACCGACTGCGCCATTGCTGCTGATGGTAACCAGACAAGCATCAGCAAGAAATAGAAGCCGCGTTTCATCAATCTTTCCCGAGTCTCGCGGCATTAATCTGGCCAGACCAGATTAGTTCCAGTTGTCTACAAAGAATAGCGCTGATAGAACCTCGGTTTTTTCCAATGACGTTACCCATGCCGCGATGTGGTATGCTTCAACCTGGATCTAGCGTGGTCTTGAGCCTCATTGGAGGGCTGCATGAGACGGCGCGATGTCATCATTCATCTCGGTGGGGCGGCTGCCGCGTGGTCACTGGCGGCGCGCGCGCAGGAAAGACCGAGAATTCCCAAGATCGGCATAATCATTCCCCGATCCGCTTTGGCAGCTATTGATAATGTTACGGCCTTCGAGGACGGCCTGCGGCAGCACGGGTACATCGAGGGCCAAAGCATCGCCATCGTCTGGCATTACGCCGATGGCAATTACGACCTACTAGCAGCCGTTGTAGATGAAATGCTTTCGGCAGGCGCGACCCTTCTTGTCGTCGGAGGTACGACACCGGCAGCAATCGTAAATAGAGCAACGAGCGTCACGCCGATCGTATTTGTTGGGGTTACTGACCCAATCGGAGCAGGTGTAGCACAAAGTCTCGCCCGACCGGGCGGTAATGCTACTGGTCTAGCCACAGCGCACGAGGAGGCATACGCCAGAAAATCCGTCGAGCTACTTAAAGAAGCACTGCCGTGGGCTTCACACATCGCCCTGCTTTACAATGTTGCGAACCCATTCAATGTGAACTTTCTGCGAGAGGCGGAACGGGTTGCCCCTTCCCTTAGGGTAAGGATCGATCCTTTTGAGGCGCGAACCGCGCAAGAATTGGATAACGCAATAAGCGCCATCTCAGGCAAACGGCCTCATGCCGTAATAGTGGCTACAGACCCATTTCTCGCCGGTCGCGTTAAGGAAATTGTGACCGCGACTACCCAACACAGGCTCCCCGCTATGTTTGGGTTCAGGGAGTATCCGCTCGCTGGCGGATTGATGTCATATGGCGCAAATCTCCCGGACATGTATCGACGGGCTGCGATGCATGTAGACCGAATCCTCAAGGGCGCAAAGCCAGCAGACTTGCCCATCGAGTTGCCTACAAAATTCGAGACGGTGATCAACCTCAAGACGGCCAAAGCGCTTGGCATTGAAATGCCGCCATCGCTGCTCGTCCGCGCCGACGAGGTGATCGAATAGGATTCGCGACTTCCGGTGTTGGCACGAACCGGACCTGCCGCGCCTTGTCGGCCATGTCTGCTGATCGGGGAAGACCGGAAGTTCGCGGAGCCTGTTAAAAGTGACGCGATTGACCCGCAACGGACATCGGCCAGCCGCAAAGTGTGCTAGTTTGAGCCTCCGATGCCCGGTCCTAAAATCCCGGAGGAGGCAATGCGACGGCGCGATTTCGTCAGGCTCCTCGGTGCGGCGGTCGCATGGCCTCTCGCAGCCCGCGCGCAGCAATCCGGCCGGGAGCTTCGGGTGCCCAACGTCGGTATCCTCAATTATGCCGCGGCTGATGATGCGCTAGTAACAGAATTCCGAGGTGCGCTTCGAGAGCTCGGACACATCGATGGGCAAACGGCCACAATTACCTATCGTTGGGCCGACGGACGCTTCGAGCGTCTACCAAGCCTTGCTGCCGAACTGGTCGCGAGCAAAGTTGACGTGATCATCGCGTTGGGACCTGCAACCTGGGCTGCGAAAGCCGCAACGAACACTGTGCCGATCATCATCGCGTTCAGTGGAGATCCCGTGGGGAACGGGGTAGTGTCGAACCTCGCGCGGCCAGGCGAAAACATTACCGGCTTTTCCTATATGTCGACCGATCTGGCCGCCAAACGCCTCGAAGTTCTGGGCCGAGCATTTCCAAAAAACGGACGCATTGGCATCCTTTACAACCCAGCTGAGCCTGCGACGACGCTGGAAATGCGAGAGACCGAGGCTGCTGCTCGGACTCTCGGCGTGACGCTCCAAGCGTTGGCGGCCCGGAATCTGGACGAGCTGAGTGAGTGCTTCGACACAGCCGTCCGCGAGCGCGCCGATGCATTGATCGTATTCACCCACGGGTTTGCGGTTTTGAATCGGAAACGCATTGTCGAGTTAGCCGCCCAGCGGCGTCTACCCACCATGTACGGTTGGCGCGAGTTCGTCGATGAAGGTGGGCTGATGTCATATGGTCCCAACGTGCCCATCATGGTGCGAAAAGCGGCTAGCTATGTCGATCGCATCATAAAGGGGGAGAAGCCCGGCAATCTGCCCATTGAGCAACCCGCTCGGCTTGAACTGATAGTGAACCTCAAGACTGCCAAGGCTCTCGGCTTTGACATCCCACCGACATTGCTGGCCGTCGTAGATTCGGTGATCGAATAGTTTGCGAGTTTTGATATTGGCACCTTTAAGACATGCCACCGCCCCCGACGATGTCCGTTGTTCGGGGAAGACCGGAATTGGTCACCAGAGGGT
>NZ_JAFCMA010000067.1:0-12053 GCF_018130125.1 Bradyrhizobium sp. AUGA SZCCT0177
GGGCCTCTAGCAACGCTATGCCGCCGTCACCGACGAAGAAGGTCAGTCCTTCCCCTCGTGAGAGAGTGTAGCGGACCGATCGTGGGAGAGCGTAGCAGATCATTTCGCAGTGACCTCTTCAACCTGGTAGCCCCGGCGATCTGAGACCGGCATAGGCTAAAAAACCTTAGGACGATCGTTGGGTCGAGTCTGAGTGATATTTTTCATTTGAACTGGCGAGGTCGCCAGCTTCAACGACGCTCTTGCGGCGACCCAACCCTTTCCCCCGGGTCGGCTCGCACTGGCTGCGATCAAGCCCCAAACTGCCACCATGAATATATGGCGGACTGCCGCTTCCACATCTCGGAGACGTCGGAACGAAAACTGGGGTCACCGACGTCGGTATTCCCCTGGAAACGGACATCGTCAGGGTCGGTAGCCTCGTCTCAAACGTGCCAGAAACAGACTCGTTGCACCGCAGCTTGTAGTGCTACTTCTTTGATCTTGTTGGGGCGCAGGGACACTTCGCGCCCAGCGCTGGCTGGGCGGCGATCGTCTGGACGAGGCGGTACAGCGGCTTCAGCCGCGCTTGGCCGCCGCGACGTAGCCGGCCGTGACCTCATCCTTGTGGGCCGCAAAGGCTGACAGGACTTCCGCCTTCTCGCGCTTCGGGACCTTGGCGAAATCCAGCGTCCGTCCAAGTTCGGCTGCGACCTCATCGAATTCGGCCGGGGAGATACGGAGATCCCGATGAGCCTCCTCCAGGCCGACAGGCGTCTTGCCGGGCTTGGTCGCGGTGAACTGGAAAGGCCCACCAGAAACGTTGCAGACCCACAGCGTGCGCATGAATTTGAGGCCAGGCAACCTTTTCAGGTTCTTGGTATGCCATTCCCGCAGGTGCGGATTCTTGGACTTCTGGCCAACGACGGGGTTCTTCACGACGGCGTCGCTGAAGTGATCAACCACCGCCGCGATGGCGAATACACCCCCAAGCCGCGCATACAGACTTTTCTCAGACGGGATGTCCTTCGCATTTTCCTTGGCCTGCGCGTAGGCGTCATCAGCCCCCGCCAAAGCGACCGGGGCAACGCTCAGCGCCAGCCCTGCTGCGACCAGACTTCGTCTTGTGAGCGACTTACAAAAATCCTGTGCCATTGGTTGTTCTCCTTGGTCTTCGGACCTGCCCTCCCGCTTTTCTCGCTGCAAATTGGATGGTCTTGTGGGGAAGAGGTTCCCAAAAAACGGATGCGTCGGATCCGCTGGTCTCTTGTGCCGGCAGCGCTCTCTAGGACCATCGGCACATCTTCAGCTCGCGCGGCCTTGTTTTAGGTCCGATGGATGGGCACTAGGACGGGATAGCGCCTAGAAGACAAGGGACCGCATCGGCAAATGAAAGAGGCCCCCAACTGAGACGGTCGCTCGCCTTGTTTAGGGACGTAGTGCTGTCCTTTTGGTCGGACAGGGCACGTTTGCAGTCCTAGTTGAACCGACGTTTTTCCTCGCGAACTCGTGAAGACGTTTCTTCGTACAGTTCCTGATGAAACCAACAAATTCTGCGGCGACACCAATCATGGCTTGCGATGGCAAATTCCTGAAACACGATGAGCTCATCCTCACCGCATCGAATTCGCCAACCAAGGAGCCTACGATGCGCAAACTAGTTTTTTCAATCGGAGCCCTCGCGATTGCTTTTATGGTTGCATTTGCCTGGTCACACACTGTGCTCTCGCCTTCCCAGGCAGGCGTCGCTGGGTCAATCAATCCCACCGATCTGATGTCGAATCACAAAGGCACGCTTCCGATTGAGCAGTGGGAAGCAATCTAGCGTCTTTCCGAATACATCCCTCCCTGACTTTAAACTGGAGCCCTGGCCATCGCTGGGGCATTTTCCTTTAACAACCGGAAGCTGAACTTCACACCTACCGAAGAAGAGTAACCGCTACATGGCGGCCTTATTCGTGCAGCTGAAGGACAGCTTTCCGCAGGGCATCAACAAATTCGCGCGGCAACGTCACGTTGCGGAGTAAATGATCAATTGCCTCGTTTCGCTCCGCTTACTCCCACATACTTCCACCGATCGCCTTGAACGAAGATCTGATCCCGCGTCACGCAAGGCCTATGACGGGCGGCTCGAAGTTGTTGAACACTGATGGTGATTGAAATTGGGAAGGAAATGTTGTGCGGCGGCCATCGCCTCCAAAGCAGTAGACGAAAGTTACGGCGTATCATAGAGCATCGAGCTCTGCGTCTTAGTCTGCTCCGGGTGTATCGCGATTATCCATGATGTGCGCCGGCGGCATGAACGTTCGAGCTCCGGAGCGAGGTCGAGTTGACCGGGCTGCAGACGTTCTCGTGTAGCGGCCCCCGAGCGTCGGTAATGTTATCGTCAGGATAACAGTTCCAACAGACTTCTAGCGCGTCGCAGGTCCACCGTCATAAAGCCCTCGGTGAAGCACGCCATCCTCGCAGGACACTCTACGGGAGGTGGCGAGGTCGCCCGCTACATCGCGAGGTACAGCTCGGATCGAGTCTCCAAGGCCGTTCTCGTTTCCGCAGTTCCACCAAAAATGCTGAAGACGGCGGACAATCCCACGGGTTTGCCCATCAACGTCTTGGACGAAATCCGAGATGGCGTCGCGAACGATCGCTCGCAGTTCTTCAAGAATCTGAGCTTGGCGTTCTATGGCTACAACAGGCCAGGCTCAACCCCCTTTCAGGGCGTCAGAGATGAATTCTGGCTGCAGGGAATGCAAGCGTGCGATCAAGGGCGCGTACGATTGCATCAAGCAATTTTCGGAAACTGATTTCACTTCCGATTTGAAGCGCATGGACATTCCCACTCTCATCGTTCATGGCGATGACGATCAGATCGTTCCGATTGTCGCCTCCGCTATGCTGTCGTCGACGGTTGTCGTCGGCGCCGCACTAAAGGTGTATTCGGGCGCGCCCCATGGGCTTCCGCATACGCACAAGGACCAGTTGAATGCGGATCTCCTGAGCTTCATTCGGGGTGCTTAAATGTCCAGATCGACCCTTCTTACTACGGACGGCAATTCGAACTCCCGGAAGCACTCGCCATGCCCTCGGGAATCGCGGAATCGGCCGTGCGGAAAATTGCTGCTTCCCTCGCGGTCTTGCTCGCGGAAGTTTTCGCTCTGTACCTCAAGACGAAAAATTTCCATTGGCATGTTTCCGGTCCTCACTTCAGGAGCATCCATCTCATGCTGGACAAGCAGGCGTCCGACCTGCTGGCCATCACGAATCCGATCGCCGAGCGCGCTCGCGCTATCGGCGGCAACACGCTTCGTTCCATAGGCCATACCGCACGGCTTCAGCGGCTGGCCGACAACCATGCTGAATTCGTCAAGCCGGAAGATATGCTTGCCGAACTCAGTTTAGATAACCGGTCGCTGGCGATCAGAATGCGGGCAGCCCACCAACTCTGTGAAGGAAGGGGGGACACGGCCACTGCAAGCCTGTTGGAAAACTGGATTGACGAGACGGAACGAAGGAATTGGGAGCTGCTCGAGTCCACCGATGATGTTGGAATGAGTTTTTTGGTCGGCTGTCCGGTTAGCGCCGGCAGTCGGCCAGGGCCCTGCTATCAACCGAATTATGGGGTCGCCCCGCCGTCGGCGGTCGCCATGTATTTCGTGTAGAATTCGGCAACCCGCGCGCGCCACATGCCGACGAACGCCTTCGATGTCACCTTGTCCACTGATTTCCAATCCTTCTTGAGGGCCGGAAGGGTATTGCCCCAGATCGCGCGTCTGCACCACTTCGCGCCCTTCTCCCTGCCTTCGCTGGTGGCGCACATGGATTTCCAGGCGATGCGATCGGGCTGGCTGATGTGCTCGGCGGCACCTTCCCATCCCTGCTGATGGATCAGATAGAGATCGCTCAGGTCCAGCTTCCGGTGCGTGATCCACTCGAACAGGATGCCTTCGGTAATGACTTTGTAGGCAGCCGCAACGGCGTTGTCCCGGGGACTGCGAATCTGCCCAAAGCCGAATTTGCCGAACTCCTTTTCGCTCAGCTGAAACAGTCCGATATACGACCCGGTGCGTCGATTGGGGTTGAAGCCGGATTCGATCTTGGCAACCGCTTTCATGAAATTGAAATCCAGACCGAAAGCGACGGAAGCGCGCTTGATCTCCTCGATTGGCGTTCCGACCGGAATGTCCTTGAATGAACGCAAGACGATCTCCGCCGGCTTCTGGGCGGGCGGCAGTTCGGACCAGACGTAGTAGATTAGATGCCGGAAATCCTGCGTCGCCTGCGCCGGCTTGAGCGCATCATTGGACGCATCTCGTGCTACCGGCGGCGGCTGGGCCGTAGCCTGATCGCCCAACGACGCCAATTTTGGCCCTACGGAATCGTCGGCGATTTCGGCTCGGACCGTCAACGGTCCAGAACCCGCTGAAGTCACTGAGGCAGTCGCAGCCTGAAGCGCTGCTGCAAGCTTGGCCGATGCCTCCGCGTATAGCGCAGGCGCCACCGCGTTAGCTGCCGCTTCCGGCGTTGCATCCGGCACCGTCGCGACTGGCCGGTTTCCGCCAGCCAGATAAAATCCCATGAATGCGATAAGACCCACGATGCAAGTGGTCGGCAAAGCCTTCATGGCCCCAACTCTATGCAAGGCTTCCGTAAGAAGCCTATTCGCATGTTCTTTGGCCTGCAGTGAGTCCCCATTCAAAAATCTTAGTATTGGAATGTGGAGCAAGCGAAATCAGACTTTCAGCTCGCCACGCGTCGGATCTCTTCCCGCTATGTGCCAACAGGCAACATGGAGCCCCCAGGGCCATGAATCGATATCGCTCCATCCAGAAGAATGTTCAGGATGGGTCGGTATGGTTAATGATCGGTAAACTTCAGCTGAAGCGGCAGGACAAGGTCGGCTTTGCGCCAAGAGCGGACATGCCGACCAAGTCAGCTTTTGACCCACAGCAGACATTGCTTCCGCGACGCACGGGAATACTACCGTTCCGGTTTCGACTTCCACTCAACCGCCAGCTTCTGCGCTTCGGCGATCTGTGCCGGGGTCATCTGCTGCGCGACGCGATTTCGATTGCTGATCGCATCTTGGTCACTTCGCGCAGCCGCCAAACTGAGCCACATGTATGCTTGAATATTGTCTTGCGGCACGCCTAGTCCCGTAGCGTAACAGAGGCCAAGGTATACCTGCGCTCCAATATGACCTTGGTCTGCAGCGCGGCGAAACCACTTCGCAGCCTCGATCCGGTTCTCGGACACGGCCACGCCCGCGAAATGCAGGACCCCGACGTTGAACTGCGCACCATCGTTACCGCGCTCGGCGGCAAGGTGATACCACTTCAATGCTTCAGCTTTGTTCTGAGGCACCCCATTGCCGTTGTCGTACAAGGTCCCCAGGTTGTACTGGGCGAAGGTATGGCCTTGATCGGCTGCGAGGCGCCACCACTTTGCAGCCCTAGCGTAATTTTTCGGCACACCTTGGCCGCCGTCGTACATGAACCCGAGTGCGTACTGCGCCTCGGCATTGCCTTGGTCGGCCAGCGGACGCCAGAGCCGTAGCGCGGTTGCGTAGTCGCGTCTGCTATGCGCCGCCTGCGCATCCTCAAACGGCCCCGCAACAGCGCCTCCCGCCATCGACAGCGGCGAAGCGAGCGCGAGAAGGACCATGAGGATTCGGACGATCGGCATGGGAAACCTCAATTGGCGTCGCGCGATCGGCGCGGCACGCGCCGCCGTCGCGACGATGGCGGCTTGTTTGTCGCGGGCCGCCCGCGAAAGGTTCACCGCCGAGGGCCTCTTGCGGACACAAACGAACGACCATTGCGCATTAGCCCGGATCCGTGCCTTTGCAAGCATGTCGCCTATTGGCACGAACCGGACCTGCCGCGCCTTGTCGGCCATGTCTGCTGAGCGAGGAAGACCGGAAGTTCGCGGAGCCTGTTAAAAGTGACGCGATTGACCCACAACAGACATCACCACCTGCAGGTTCTCAGACCCTATCGGGCAGTCCCGCGTAGAAGTTGAAGGGCATCGTTCCCGCGTATTTGAGCAGCACGATCGATACATCTCCTGCAGAGGCCTTCCTCGCAGGAAGATGGTGTAAGGAGTCTCCGCGGCGGAGCCTTCAGAGGTCCAAGGGCTCGGCGAAGCCGTTAGGGGGCCGCCCGAGCGGGGTCCATGCGTAGCTGCTTGTTGCAAATCGCGCCTTATGAGACTTGCCTCTCAGGTCAGCTTTCGTACAAGATGGCCTCGCAAGAGGAAACGTGCTTGCCATGGAGCACGAGCAACCAGGTCGTGTCGGACGCAGGCTCGCCGCCATAGTCGCGGCTGACGTCTCGGGCTACTCGCGGCTCATGGGGCGCGACGAGGTCGGCACGGTCCGCACGCTCCGCGAACACCGTAGGGTCACCGATGCCCTCGTGGAGAAGCACGGTGGACGGCTTGTGAAGAGCACGGGAGACGGTGTGCTGCTTGAGTTTCCTTCGGTGGTCGATGCAGTCGAGTGCGCGGTAGTCGTGCAAGCAGTAATGGCCCAGAGGAACGAAGGGATCCCGCAGGACCGGCGTATGCTGTTTCGGATCGGGATTAACCTTGGAGACATCCTGATCGACGGAGACGACATTCTTGGCGATGGTGTGAACATCGCCGCTCGGCTTGAAGGCATCGCTGAACCGGGTGGCATCTGTATCTCTTTTTCCGCGTACGAACAGGTTCGTGGGAAGGTTACGGTCGAGTTCACTGACATCGGCGAGCAAATCCTCAAGAACATAGCCTGTCCGATCCGTGCCTACGTGGTTGGCCAGACCGCAAAGGCTCATCAGGCCGCCCCCCTGTCATCTTCAGCACCGCATTTGTCTATAGTGGTTCTGCCATTCGGAAACCTGGGCCGCGATCCCGAGCAGGAATACTTCGTTGATGGCGTCACCGAGAGCCTGACAACAGACTTATCGCGCATCAGTGGTGCGTTCGTGATTGCGCGTAACACGGCGTTCACGTTCAAGGGCAGACCCGTGGACGTAAAGGAAGTCGGACGTGAGCTGAACGTCCGTTATGTGCTCGAAGGTTCCGTGCAGCGCGGTGGTAACCGGCTTCGAGTGAACGTGCAGCTGATCGACGCCGAAACCGGCAATCACCTGTGGGCTGAGCGTTTTGACAAGTTTGTGGCCGATCTGTTCGACATGCAAGACGAAATCGTTTCGAGGCTCGCCAATGCGCTCGATGCCGAACTTATCGCTGCCGAGGCCCGCCGAGCGGAGCGTTCACCGCATCCAGACGCGATGGACTTGGTGTTCCAGGGTAGCAGTTGGTTCAACAAGGGGCTGACACCCGATAGCCTGACACGAGCGCGCGGCTTTTTCGAGAAGGCCATTGCGCTCGATCCCGATAACATCGAGGCCATGGTCGGTTTGGCACGGGTCGATGGCTACCTAGGCGCTTCGTTTATGACCGATGACTATTCAGAGCGGCTTGCGGCAGCGGAGACGACCATTAGAAGGGTACTATCCCTCGCACCAAACCACGCTTTGGCTCACGTGACTTTGGGCTTCGTGCAGGTATTTACGAACCGCGCAGCCCAAGGTATTGCGGAATGCCAGCAGGCTTTGGAGCTGGATCGCAATTCGGCCCGCGCTCATGCTCTCATCGGATTCGCCAAGTTCTTCCTTGGTCGCGGCGAAGAAACCGAAACTCACATCAACGAGGCCTTCCGCCTTTCTCCTCGCGACACCGTTGCCGCTCGTTGGCTGGGGTATGTCGGCCTTGCCAAGGCGCAGCTCGGTGCAGATGAGGAAGCGGTCATCTGGATGCGTCGGGGCCTCGAAGCAAACCGAAACCATTCGTTTGCGCATTTCCCTCTCGCGGCAATGCTGGCGCAGGTTGGTGAGTTGGACGAGGCGCGCGCCACGGTACAGGCGGGACTTGCGCTTGATCCGAGCTTCACTATCCGTCGGTTCCGCGCTCATGTACCGAGCGACAATCCGATTCTCCTTGCTGTCCACGAACGCATCGTTGCGGGAATGCGGCTGGCCGGGGTGCCGGAAGGGTAGCGTTCGTCGGCGACAACATTGATACTTCGAGTTGACGGCACCAACCAGAGCCCACACTGGCCGGTGGCGCTAATGTCTTATGGCCCTTACCTGATCGATCAGTATCGCCGCGTAGCTGGCTATGTCGACCGCATTCTCAAAAGTGAGAGGCCAGCCGACCTGCCGGTTCAGGAGCCGACTAAGTTCGAGTTGGCGATCAACCTGAAGTCTGCCAAGGCACTCGGTCTCACTGTGCCGCAGACGTGCTCGCTCGCGCCGACGAGATGATCGAATAACAATCCGATTTGCTGCACTGCATGGGTCCGTGTTTGGCACTCAACAGACATCCCAGCGCGCCCGCCGGATGTCTGCTTTGAGGGATAAATCGGAAGTCGGCCTCGACAGGTTCGACTTCCGTGTTTGACCCATAGCGGACTTGCGGGCCAACGACGGCCACGTTCCTGAATTGATCCAAGGTCACGATCCGTTCCCATGGGCCTGTTGGTACTGGCCTGTTTCGACCCTCAGTGGCCTAGTTTGAAAATGGCGGTGGTCTATTTTGATTTTGGTCAAATCGGCGCGCGCCGACGACCAACTATCATGGGTCATGAAAGACGATCCCGCCCCGAGCAACGACGGACCGGAACCGAAGCCTCCCCTATCGGATGAGGCCCGACGGGTGATCGCTGAGTACGCAAATGCCTTGCGGGAACTCATTAAGAAATTCCGCCGAAAGCTAAATTGAGGCCGCTTCAGTTGGCGGCCTGTTTGGTGCTGTGTAAGCTGAATTTAGAAGTGTCCTAATTTCCGTTAACCGACCGGCCGGAACTAATCTGCGGGGATAGGCATGACTCGGAACCAGGTGGCCCGGTTGGCTCCCGCCTGATCGCGGAGCCGGGCTATGTGCGAGAAGTGCGATGAGATCGATAAGACGATTGAGCGGTACCGCCGGATAAAGCAACGCATCCTGGATCAGCAACTCATCGACGGAGCGCAAAAACTGATCGATGAGTTGGAAGCGGATAAAGCCGCTCTACACCCTGAGTGAGGCTTTGTGGATTAACCAATAGAGCCCCGACGCCAGCGCGATTGAACACAGCCCGAAGGCGTAAGTAGCGCGCTTGCTGATCGGTTCGCGGGAAATCGTCACGACAATCGGTGAGGTATTTGCCGCAGAACACCCCAAGTTCGAGCATCTGCTTGGGCGTCAAATCGGGTCGAAATCGCGGCCGGCCGGCGCAGACAATACATGGCGAGCCTCTCTGCATTTTTGTCGCTGACGATCACGACGCGGTGGCGCATCGGACCTCCTAGTCAGTTCAACAGCCAGATCGCGCCGTTTAGAACCGAAGCGAACGCCACCCACGCGGCGTAAGGCGCGAACAGGAGAGATGCTATCTTATCTTGCCGCCGCGTTATCATGATGAAGCCAATGATCGTTATCAACAGCAGCAAAATCACGCCAAAGGCGATATCGACCCGATGGCCTGAAAAGAAGATGGGTGACCAAACGAAATTCAGGGCCAGCTGCCCCCACCACGGCTTCATTGGTGGGCTGTTGCGGCCTTTTCTCCAAACACGCCACCCAGCGATCGCGATGATGATATAAAGCGTGCTCCAAACCGGGGCAAAGATCCAGTTAGGCGGACTGAAAGTCGGCTTGCTTAGCGCCGCATACCATGCACCGGGGGCGGTAGCGAAACCGATGATAAGGCCGCCACCCAGAACGAGCGCAACAAACAGAAATAAACTTCCGAGTTCGGCCGCGCGCATTTTCATTCGAATGGGTCTTCGTTGCTGTTGTTCGGCAAAAGAATGTCAGTGGTTCTCTTGTCTCGGATGAGCAGCAGCGATCGCATCTCTGTGGGGTGCCTTGCCGATAAGGTGCCGGTCCGCTTTGGAGCAAAGCGGACCGGGGATATTAGGCCGATCAGCTCTGGGGTGGCAGGATGACCTTGTCGATGACGTGGATGATCCCGTTCGAGGCCGCGGTATCAGCCTTTACGACGGTGGCGTCGTTGATCGTCACCTTGCCGTCTTTGGTTGTGACCTTCACCATTGCGCCGTTGACGGTTTTGGCCTGGTCCAGCTTAGTTACCTGCTCGGCTCTCACCGCGCCCGGCACCACGTGGTAAGTGAGGATGGCCGTCAGCTTCGCTTTGTTCTCGGGCTTCAGCAAGTTCTCCACCGTGCCGGCCGGCAATTTGGCGAATGCCTCGTCCGTCGGTGCGAACACCGTGAACGGTCCGGGACCTTTCAGGGTAGCAATCAGATCGGCCGCCTTGAGCGCTGCCGCCAGCGTCTTGAACTGGCCGGCACCGACCGCCGTGTCGACAATGTCCTGATTGCTGGCGCGCGCGAAATTACTGCCGATCGCCAAAGCTGCAACGGCCAAAACGACCGCGGCCTTCGACACAATACCTACTCTGCTCATCTTTTAGCTCCTGTGACGGGATGGGGCCGGCTTGGCCGGCGTTCTGTTTTCGAGGGGAGAAAACGTGTTTTGCCTCGCACCTTATTGAATGGTGGTAAAACTGATTTTCTTCAAGGGCACATTGACGTGATATGAAAAGCAGTTTTCGTAGGGATAGAAAATGCGCCCATCTTTGAACTGGGATGAAATGAGGCCGGAAACATGTTGTCGGAAACCCTGATCACGGCCCTTGAGGGCTATGCCATCGGCCCAAAGATCCGCCGGCTGCGACTGCGCAAAAAGCTAGGGCTGGTCCAACTAAGCGAGCACACCGGTCTCTCGCCGGCGATGCTGTCGAAAATTGAACGAGGGCATCTGTTTCCGACGCTACCGACCTTGTTGCGGATCGCTTTGGTGTTCGGCGTCGGGCTCGATCACTTTTTCAGAGAGGACAGCGACCGGCCAGTTCATGCCCTTGTGCGCAAGGCGGACCGCATTCGTCTTCCGGAGAAGGCAGGGCGGACTTCGCCCGCTTACTGCTTCGAGTCCCTCGACTATCCTGTCAGCGATCGAAAGCTCAACGGCTATTACGTTGAGTTTGGGGAGGAAGACGAGAAGTCGGAGCCGCACGAGCATCCCGGCGCGGAGATCATCTACGTTTTGGATGGCGAACTCGTGGTGAACCTGGAGGGAGAGGACTTCACGCTCGGCCAGGGCGACTCGATGTATTTCGATTGCGCTCATCCGCACAGTTACCGCCGTAAAGGGGCGTTGCTATGCGCGGCCATTATCGTGGTGACGGCGGAATCAGCTTCAGCGTGACCGGGATAGCGGGACAATCCCTAGAGGAAACAGGACCATCCCGCTCAAGCTACCAAATGGAGCTTGGGGCGACATTCATGAATGAAACCGACGATGGCTTCACAACGAGATTCAAGTTCATAATTGGGTCGGGTGCCAAACCAACATAGATGACGGACCAAGATCGTCTACGTCCGGCTGGGCTGCTGTCAAAGTCTGTTTTGTACGCTCCACTAGGTCCGCTTGTGGCACTTTTCGGACATTAGGGCTCGGACGAATGTCCGCTTTGCGCGGCGAGTTCAACCGATCGCTGCAACACATTCTGCGAACTTCTCAGCCGGCGTCTGATAGAGCAAGGTCTTTCTCGGCCTTTCATTGAGTTGCCTTGCGATGGCACTGAGCCTAGCCTGGCTGTGCAAGGACAGATCGGTGCCACGCGGAAGATACTGGCGCAGCAATCTGTTGGTGTTTTCGTTTGAGCCGCGCTGCCAGGGAGACCGAGGGTCACAAAAATAGACCTCGACCTCGGTGGCCAGTGTCAGGCGTTGGTGATCAGCAAGCTCTTTACCTCTGTCCCAAGTCAGCGACCGGTAGAGTTCACTGGGCAGTCTCTGCGATTGTTTGATCAGCGCCGAGACGACGCTTTCAGTATCCTTGTTCGCGACCTTGACCAGCATCACGTAGCGCGAATGACGCTCGACAAGCGTTGCGACATAGCTATTCCTGGACCCGCCGATCAGGTCGCCCTCCCAGTGGCCCGGCACGGCGCGATCTTCAACAGATGCCGGCCTCTCGCTGATGGACACGGCATTCTTGATCTGCCCGAGCCCGTTTCGTTTCAT
>NZ_JAFCMA010000068.1:0-9329 GCF_018130125.1 Bradyrhizobium sp. AUGA SZCCT0177
CGGCTGATGGTTGACGCAGATCGTCCCAAGTGGCGCGCGATCGACCGCAACGAGCAGCGCATGCTGAGCCATCGAGATATCTCCTCTCGTTCAGAAAGGCTTAGCGCCTGATTGGCACGGCGCCGATCCGGAGGACGGACGCCGCCAGTCGGCGAGATCACCGAGAACACCGACGAGGATTCCCGGTCAAATCGGCGTCCGATCGAACTCATCGGCTCGCCGGCCTGCCACCGATCCCAGATCTCTGATCGCTGGGCCGCCGAGTAATAAATGCGACGTCGCTGTTTCATGTCCACACTCCATCTTTGCCAAAGATTAGAGTGTTGCGCTGACCAATTGAGCCCGCCGCACAAAGCGGACATTGATCCGGCGACCATTGATGTCCGTTGCCGGGGGCAAAGCAGACATCCGAGCAGTTATCGATTGAAACAGATTTCATGAAGGCCATAGTTGCTAGATGGCACGAATCCCAACCAGCGGTGCGACCACGGTCACGCCGTATCGAACCGAGGCTGAGCTTAGAAAAGTTCTCAAGGAATTAAGTCCGGAAGCGGAATTCAGCGCATCCGAAGTCAAGAACTTATATTGGCGGCTCGGAGCCATTGTCGGACGCTGGTCAGCAGAGCAGAGCCGGCTCAAAACATTATCGATAGCGAGGCGTCTAACGGCGATCAGCAAGAATGTGGCCGCGGCGACGGATACCTTGTCTGCTCATCAGACTGGGATCCAGGACGTCCGAGACATCGAAGTCGTTTCGCAGCTGAAAATTGTGCTCGCGGCGGATCCCGAGGTAGGATCGTTTGAGAAAGCGGATGAATTGATTGGGTTGCAAAAAGACCCCGCTAAGCTGGCAGAAGCGTGTCTAATTGCTGCGCGGAATTTGAAGAAACAAGAAGGCAAGGGGGGACGTCCGCCCGCGCAATGGCATGATGATTTCACGGCTTTGCTGTTAGACATCGCAAAGAAAGGCGACGTTCAGCCGACTTCCTGGAAGGATTCGGTATCGGACAAACGACGAGGTTGGCTGTTCGACGCTGCTAGAAGCCTCGAACCTTTTCTGAATCCTAAAATGGTGGTTGGAGGTGAAGAAGCCACTGGATCGCGTCTGGATCGGAGTAAGGAGCGCCTAAAGCAAAGATGATAGAGCGAGGTTCCGTCTGAAGAGGTTTTGCCGATGTGCGAATCTCCAGGCGTTCTCCTAATTGGATGTCGATTGCCGGGCCAACCCGGCGATTGCTCGGGCGGCACGCCCGGTCTTTCCGATAAGGGTATGTCCAATGCCTCCCAAGTCTTCCAGCCCAAGCGGTTCGCCGCCGTCCGCCCCAGCGGTCATCACGCTTCTTCTGACGCCGAAGCAGGCAGCGCGCGCTCTGAATCTCAGCGTGAGCTGGCTTGCCAAACGTCGACTGGCCGGTGACGGCCCGCCCTACATCAAGCTGGGCGGTGCCGTCCGCTACTCCGAGACGGCGCTCCAGCAGTGGATGAAATCGCAGCAGCGCACCTCTACGAGCGGACCATGAACGATGGTTGCCGGTAGCGCCGACGTGAAAAGTGCGGAGGACAAAATCCTTCGTGCTCTTTTCCTTCGCGGTCGTAGTAGATGTCTGTCTCTATACATCAGTATACATCGGAATGACACAGTATAGTCTTTGATTAGGATGTTTTGTGTAAGTATCGATACCCTTTATACTGTTGACGACTTCCCAATCTCCACTGGTATACATCGATGGGGTAACCCCTGCATCGGCAGCGCGAAGGAGTTGATCCCAATGACCGAATCTATGATGCCCCTCGAACCAACCTTCGCCGCAGCGATGATCGCGATCGAGGTCGCCGCCGACCTGTCCGCGAGCGTCAAACGTCACTGGATCTGCTCGCTGCGGCAGATCGCGAAATGGCTTGACCGACCGGTTGAGGTGACCCCGGCGCGATGGACGGCGATCCGCCTGCCGGTGGGCCTGCTGCACCACGCGCGCTTGGGCGTCACCCCAAAAACGGTGGCCAACCACCGGGCCAATGCCGCGGCAGCACTTCGCTGGTTTGGCAAGGAGTTCAACGTGCCCGCACGCGGGGTTGCCCTGTCGGCCGAGTGGGCAACATTGCGGGATGGCATCGGCGACCGCGGTCGCCGCGCCCGTCTCTACGGCTTGATGCGCTATTGCTCGGGCCGCGGCTTAATGCTGGACGCAGTCGATGACACCCTCGTGGCGGACTATCTGCGGTACCGCGCCGAGACGACTTCGCTGGCCGCCGGCAGCGCGGCCCACCGCTCGATTGCGCGGGCCTGGAATCTGTCTGCTGGCGAGAATCCGGCCTGGCCTGCACGGCGGCTGACGGAGCCGCCGGTCAAGGCCCAGGAAGGTCCGGCGTGGGAAGAGTTTCCCGAGGGCCTGCGCCGCGACATCGTCAAGTATCTCGCCGGGCTCGGCAAGATCCGCAAGGGACCAAACGGCAAGCGCAGCCGGCCGTGCAGTCCGAGGACAGTCAAGACCCGTCGAGCGGAACTGGTGGCGGTGGCGCGGATGGCGGTCAAGATCGGGCTCCCCATCGAGAGTCTGAAGTCACTGGCTGCCTTAGTCCACCCCGACGTGGCGGCGCCGGTGCTCGACGCCTACTGGGAGAACAATGGAGCGGAGCCGAAGGTCTACACCATCGATCTCGCCTGGAAGCTGCTCAGCGTGGCGAGGCAAACGGGCCTCGACCAGGCGAGCATCGAGCGTCTCGACGATATGCGCGTGTCCCTGGAAGAACACCGCCACGGAGGATTGACGGCTAAGAACCTTGACTTGATCCGGCAGGTGCTGACGGACGGCATCTGGAGCGAGGTGGTCTCGCTGCCGAACGCGTTGATGCGGCAAGCCCGGGCCGATCAAGCCCACGCGCCGGTCAAGGCAGCCCTGACCGCCCAGCTCGCGGTCGCCATCGCCATCCTGTCGTTTGCGCCGGTCCGACTGACCAACCTCGTCTCCATTGAACTCGGCAAGAACCTGATCAAGCCCGGTGGACAGGCCTCGCCGTTCTGGCTGGTCTTCCCGCACTATGACGTCAAGAACCGCGTCACTATCGAATTTACGTTCGACAAGGCTCTCACCGGGTTGATCGATGAGTACATCCACGAGTTTCGGTCGACGCTGGCGCGCGGTTCCAACACGGCCTGGCTGTTCCCGGGCGTCGCCGGGAAGCCGAAGACGGCGAACATGTTCAGCACCCAGATCACGGAGCGCATCCAGAAGGTGACGGGCGTGCGGATGACGGTCCACCAGTTCCGCCATGCCTGCGCGGCGATCTATCTCAAGCATCGCCCCGGTGAATACGAGACCGTCAAGCGTCTGCTCGGCCACCGCAACATCCAAACCACCGTCAACTTCTACTGCGGTTTGGAAACGACGCAGGCCAATGAGGCGTTCGGCAAGATCATCCGCGAGCACATCAAGTTCGAGGATGCGGCCTGAGAGGGGCTATCCTATGTCGATACCGCAGCCGATTGAGCCGTCAGAGAAAGCGGGGATCCGATCGCTCCCGATCGAGTTCTGGCCCGAGTCCGACCGCAAGGCATGGATGTCTGTCAGCAGGCCGAGCCAGCGCCTAAAACGTGGCGGTGCCGGCAGCCATATGAAGGCCATCACACTGGCGGACCTCGCACGGCGCTACAGCTACTTCCTTGATTTTATGAACCGACAGGGATTGTTTGATCCGAAAAAGACAGCAGGCGGCCATGTCACACCGGCGAACGTCGATACATATTTGGAGGAACTCACCGCCCGCGTCGGCTCGGTGACGGTTCAAGGGTCGATCTACAAGCTTCGACGGGCTTGCGAATTGATCGATCCAGCGCGTGACCTGTCCTGGCTCACCGACATCGAAAAAGACCTCGCCCTAGTGATGCGGCCACGATCGAAGACCAATCGCTGGGTGCTGACGGAAGTCCTCGTCGAGGCCGGCCTGACCTTGATCGCAGAGGCTGAAAACTCCCGCAGGATGTCCAAGCTCGGTCAGGCGCGACAGGTCCGAAACGGTTTGATGGTCGCGATGCTCGCCATGCACCCGGTTCGGCTGAAGAACTTTGCGGCCCTGGAAATCGGCCGCAGCCTCGTCGAAATCAAAGGCTCGTGGTGGATAGTGCTGTCGGCGACAGAGACCAAAGAGGATCGTCCTGACGAGCGGCGGATCGACGATCTGCTCCAACCGGCGCTAGACCGCTATCTCAAAAAGTACCGGCCATTTCTGGCTGGAGCAGATCAATCGACCACAGCCTTGTGGCTTTCGTCAAACGATGAAAGTCCAATGACCTACGACGGCGTCGCGCGCGCTGTGACCGAAACCACCCGATCCACCGTCGGCGTCGCCGTTAGCCCGCATCTGTTCCGCACCGCTATCGCCTCCAGTGCTGCCATCTATGGCGGCGCCAATCCGCACCTCGCTAGCGCGGTATTACATCACAAAGACGCGCGCGTTACCGAGGCGCATTATAATCGGGCATCAAGCATCAGCGCGGGTGAGAGCCTGCGAAGCATCATTCAAGGATACATAAAGGACTAACGCACAGGTCCGGTTCCATGTCCGCTGTGCAGCGCATAGCGGACTCAAGGCGGACATCGCTCCATGTCCGAAAGGTGCCAGATTCAGACATCGCGTCGCTTCACTCGATCACCTCGTCGGCGGTCGCGAGCAGCGACTGCGGTACGGTTAGGCCGAGCGCCTTTGCAGTCTTGAGATTGATAATCAGCTCATACTTGGTCGGCGCCTGAACCGGCATGTCGGCCGGTTTCTCGCCTTTGAGGATACGATCGACATACCCCGCGGCGCGCCGGAGCGGATCGAGCGTGTTAGCTCCGTAAGTCATAAGGCCACCGTCCACCGCGTAATAGCGATAGGGATAAATCGATGGCAATTTGTGACGAGAGGCAAGACCGATCAAGAGCTTGCGACGAGACCCCGTGCCGCCTGAGGTTACAATCATGCCGCCACTGCCGGAGCGTGTGAACGCCGCTACGCTCCGCTCGATTTCGTCGGTGTCGCGCACGTTCACGGGTGTGAGTTCAATGCCAAGGTTCTGCGCTACCGATCGAACCGCCGCGAATTGTCCGATGCCTGCCGCAGTGGCTGGATCACGAAACACCAGAGCCCGGGTCACGTTTGGCGCGATTTGCTTGAGCAACTCGGCCCACTTGCCGCTCATGCTGTATTCGAAATTCGAGAAGCCGGTGATATTGCCGCCCGGGCGGGCCATGCTTTGGACGAAGCCGGCACCGACCGGATCGGGAGCGTTCACGAACACGATCGGGACAGTACGCGTAGCCTGCTGCAATGGTCCGACGGCCGCACTGCCGATGGTCACGATCACGTCCGGCGTGAGAGCTACCAGCTCCGCCGCATCGCTGCGACCACGGTCGGCATCGCCGCCGATCTGACGAACTTCGATCTTGAGATTGCGGCCGACCACCCACCCTAACTGCCGAAGAGCCTGTTCAAAAACCGCGGCCCGCGCTTGCGCCTCAGGATCGTCCGATTCGAGGGCGTTGAGCATGCCAATGAAGCGCACGCGCTCGGATTGTTGCGCGCGTACCGCGATAGGCCCCGCAACAACCGCCCCACTCACGATACCGAGAAAATCCCGCCGCTTCATGCCCGCGCCCCCCGACGGGTGACATCTTAACTGCTCCAATCGGCGACTCGGAAGGGGCCAAAAGAAGCTTCAGGCACAAAATTAGCTAAGACTGGCGATGTCCGTTGCGGGTCAAAAGGCGAAATTCCGGGGTGACCAGCGCACGTCTGCTTTGGCCCCAAAAGCAGACATCCCGTCGTTGATGGCTTGCCCCGTGTCGCGGTGATGACGCGATGCGGCCGCTGCGCACCTCTTCGATCTCGATCTTTGCCAACCGGCCCCCCGCCGTCCGATAACCCTGTCATTGGGTCGTGACGCCGTCCTGCTATCGTCTCCGGGTTTGCAGGAGCATGGTCACGGCCACTGCCGCCAGAACAAAAACAACGACGATGGCGAGTGTTTCAAATGACCCCATAGCGCTGATCTCCGTCAGAGCCATCCTCCCTAACGTTAAGTCATCAGAAGGGCGGTCCCGTGCGACAAATCGCATCGGAGGCCCGTGCGGTTCTGCCTCCGCGCAAGCGCCCGCTGTTCCCAAGGGCACGCTCGCTGGGCGTTTCGATGGGCGGCTATGTCCGTCGTGGTGACGCTGACGCCGGTCGCGTCGGAGGTCGAGCTGCCACCACCTCCCACCATCGGTCGTTCGGGTCCTTCTGAGGGCGCGAATTGATGCGGGGACCGCGCTACCGCGCCTTTTGAGGATATTTGCACTCGCGTATTCTCGGCTTTATTTTATGTACGATCAGTACACGATAGGCGGCGCGCGCCGATGGACCACAAGCAGACCTCAAACTGCGAATGCCCGATCCCCGCTTCTGCCCCGTGAGCGGACATTGCCAGTGAGACCAGTCATGTCCGAAAAGTGCCAACTACGGACATGCACGGAGGTCCGCTTATCCCTCGCAATTGGCCTCACCTCTTGTCACCCGAACCGAACGGGCGGCTTAGCCATGGCGTCGTGCGCTGACGGGAAAGACCGCGCTACTGCTGCGAGGCCGGCGTACCGGGCCGCCCGTGCATGAAGGCTTGCATCTCCTCTTGCGTCACCTGGCCATCCTTGTTGCTGTCCATGGCCTTGAAAATCCGCTCATGCGCGGCCTGAAATTCCTGCAATGAGATTTGCCCGTCGCCGTCGTCCATCAGAGCGAACACCATGCGGAACATCATCGGTGGCCCCATCGCGCCTCCCATCATTCCGTCCCCCATCATTCCGCGGCCCACCATGCCGCGACCCATCATGCCTCCGCACATCATATCGCCTTGCGCAGTCGCACTGCCTCCGCTTCCCTGATCCGTACTATGTGAATGAGCCTGCTGGCTCGACTGGGGCTGTGCCATTGCACCGACAGCGCCATATGCCAGCGTGAGAGCGGATATCGTAATTCCCAAAACGCGAACGGCCTTTTTCATGGGAGTTCCTCGTTTGAATGCCGGTCTTCGAGCTACGTTCCTGCCATCTACAACCGCCACTATCGACTGTTGCCGACCTTCAGTCACAACTTTGGAAAGCGGTCGCGCGCCGGCGGAGCTTTCCAATCAATCCTTCTTAGGTCCGATGTGATGGGGCACTTCGGATTTGGGCCCGCCAAAATAATGGTGGCTCCCGCCGAAGCTAGATTTCTTTGGCGCGCCGACTTCTTTCTTACCGGGATGATACGGGACTTCGGACTTAGGCCCGCCGGAGTAGTGATAACTGCCCCCCTTGTCGGCTTGAGCCATCGCAGGGAGCGCGAAGCAAGACAAAACGCTTACCATGGTCAACAGCTTGAGGATGCTCATCATCTGTACCTCCAATTCGCACAACCGGCATGATGTACAGAGAGCCAGATTGGCGTTGCTGAAGTTCGATGCATACGGCTTAGCTAAGTTCGGATAGCTCTCTGCCCGGGAACGGCTGCGATCAGTTGCGGCCACAGATTGAAGAAGAACACAAAGATGATTGCAACGATCCAGCCGTAGATCATGCTCGCGACAAGGCCGTAGATAAAACTGCCGACGCTCAGCAAAGTGAAGTAGGGAAAGACCGCCGACAGAAGTGCGTGCCCCTTGAGGTCCGGGACGGCCAGCCAAAGGACTACGCACAGAACGTAGATTGTCTGGAACAACATGCAGGTGGCGAACATGGTCCGAAGATAGGGGAGCTTGGTCATGTCCATTCTCCTGCTTGGCCCCTACAAAAGTCTCTCGCGGAAACGAACGCAGCACTTTGAGCTAGATCAATTTATTACGCACATTTCAGGGGAGCCGCCCCTAACTGGTTCGCCGGTTGCGATATGCATTCCCTCCCGACGCAAAGGGGCGGCTCTACCGCTCAACTTGGCTGCCCGCTTATGTCGGCTAAGGGTCATTCGCGTCGGTTTGCCCAGACCACGGCGACTTCCGGTCTACCCCGGTGAACGGACATTCTCAGGATAGGCAAGCACGTCTCAAAAGTGCCAATAGCCGAAGTAGCCGGTTCCTCCGCTACCTAGTAGAATGCAGCATTCTTTTTGGGGGATTGGTATGGCAGTTAGTAAGTCGGACGACCTTCCGCCGCACGTTGAATTAATCCAGATGGGCCGGGGCTTTGTTGTCGCGAGAGTAGTCTATGCAGCGGCCAAGCTGGGGTTGGCCGATCAACTCGCCCGCGGCCCGAAGAGCGCTGCGGAGCTTGCCGAGTCTATGCACGCGCATGCGCCTTCGTTGCACAGGCTGATGCGTACACTAGCAAACCTGGGCATTCTGACCGAGCGCACAGAACAGCGTTTTGCCCTGACCGAATTAGGCGAGGCGCTGAAGACCGGCGCGCCTGGCTCGGCACGATCATCCGTGATTTTTTCCGGCAGTCCGTCGTCTCAAAGAGGTTGGGACAATGTGGTTTATTCCATTGAGACCGGCAAACCCGGCTTTGAGAAGGCGCACGGCGAAACGTTTTTCGACTACCTTGGCCATCATCCTGAGGACGCCTCGCTGTTCAGCGAGATGATGGTCGGTATCCACAGCCAAGAGCCTGCAGCCGTCGCCGCAGCTTATGATTTCTCAGTCTTTGAAACTATTATCGACGTCGGCGGTGCGACCGGCAACATGCTCGCGGCCGTCCTCTCTCATCACGCCAGACCGCGCGGCATCCTTTTTGACCGGCCGCACGTGGTGACCGACGCTCCGACTTTGCTCGACGCCAAAGGCGTGAGTGATCGGGTGACGATTGAGGCCGGCGATTTCTTCAAGTGCGTCCCCACTGGGGCGGATGCTTACATCCTTTCGCACATCATCCACGATTGGGACGAGGATCAATGCCTGACTATCCTTGGCAATGTCCGCAAGGCAATGAACCCGGCCTGTCGTCTGCTCCTCGTCGAAATGGTGCTGCCCCTCGGCGACACCCCGCATCCAGGGAAAATGCTCGACATGACGATGCTCGTTAGTATGGGAGGTCAGGAGCGAACCGAAGTCGAATACGGGTCGCTTCTGACCAAGGCCGGTTTCCGGCTAACGCGGGTTGTCCCAACCAGCTCTGCGGCGAGCATCGTGGAGGCCGTGGTGGCTTGAGCAAGAGTGGATGTAGGACGTCTATTGGGGGTCATTCACGTCGCTTTGGCTGGACCACGGTGACTTCCGGTCTACCCCGGTGAACGGACATTCTAAGGATAGGCGGGCATGTCTCAAAGGTGCCAAGAGCGGACTCGCACGATTATTCGATTACCTCATCAACTCGAGCGCTTATTAATTGTGTGATTGTCACGCC
>NZ_JAFCMA010000069.1:0-5064 GCF_018130125.1 Bradyrhizobium sp. AUGA SZCCT0177
GGGCCTCTAGCAACTCTATGCCGCCGTCACCGACGAAGAAGGTCAGTCCTTCCCCTCGTGAGAGAGTGTAGCGGACCCATCGTGGGAGAGCGTAGCAGACCATTTCGCAGTGACCTCTTCAACCTGGTAGCCCCGGCGATCTGAGACCGGCATAGGCTAAAAACCTTAGGACGATCGTTGGGTCGAGTCTGAGTGATATTTTTCATTTGAACTGGCGAGGTCGCAAATTGCGACATGCCAATGCTGGGAGGTGGGCTTGGCGAGAAAACGCATCGGCATTCTCACGGGCGGCGGCGACGTCCCCGGCCTTAACGCTGTCATCAAGAGCGTCACTTATCGCGGCAGTGAGAACGACATCGAGGTCATCGGCCTCCGCCGTGGTTGGGAGGCCCTCACGCACCTCAACCTGGAGGACCCGGCCAGCAAATCTCACTACCTCATGCCCCTGAATCGTGAAAACACGCGCACCATCGACCGGAGCGGCGGCACCGTGCTGCACTCGAGCCGCATCAATCCGTCCAAAATGCAAAAGCTGCCCGAACATCTCGTCGGCAAGGACCTTCCGGTCTCCCTAAGTACCAGGGGCGGCGGCGCAACCAAGACGTGGGACCTCACCGGCCAGGTGCTGGCGAACCTCTCGGGGCTCGGCATCGAACACCTGATCGCCATCGGCGGCGACGACACGCTTAGTTATGCCGCCAAGCTCAACGAACTCGGTGTCAAGATCATCGCCATCCCGAAGACGATGGACAACGACGTCCGCAACACCGAGTACTGCATCGGCTTCTCGACCGCGATCACTCGCGCCAGCGCAGCTATCCAGCGGCAGCGAACCACTGTCGGCTCGCACGAGCGAATTGGCATTTTCCGCGTCTTTGGCCGCGATGCCGGATTTACCGCGCTCTACACCGCGTACGCGACCTCGATCCGATGCGTCATACCGGAGTACAAGGTCAATCTCGACAGATTGATCCAGTTGCTCCTTGAAGAGAAGCGCGCCAACCCGAGCAATTACGCGCTGATCGTGCTCAGCGAGGGCGCCGAGTGGGAGGGCTACAAGCTGCAGGAATACGGCGAGCCCGACGCCTATGGTCACCGCAAGAAGGCCAGCGTGGCGGAATCGCTTGCCGAGGAGATCAAGCAGCGCGTTGGAGAAGAGACAATCACCTCTGACCTTACCTACGATTTGCGATCGGGCGAACCTGACTTCATCGACAAGCTTGTAGCCCTGACTTTCGGCAACATGGCTTACGATGCCATCCTGGAAGGCAAGACCGGTCTCATGTCGGCTCTGGTAGAGGGCCGTTACGACCTCGTGCCCATCCCTGACCCCAAGCTGGGGCCTCGCAAATTGGATGTCGCCAGCACATACAACACGGAGCGCTACCGCCCTACCTACGGCAACAAGCTGGGGCTGCCGGTCTTTCTCAACCGCGCGTCATAGGGTGCCAGGCGGTAACCGCCAAGGACGTCTCCTATGGGGCAGCCTCGGAAGTAGTGCCCGGCCAGATGGGTCTGCCGACGCGGGTGTCAGGGCCTCGTGCCGAGATCATGAAGGGGTCAGGGCCATGGAGATCGAACGCACTACATTCGGCACCATCACGATTGACGGAACGACGTAGTTATCCGGCGATCGCGTGTAGCGCGAGTTGGTCAAAGCGTGCCCAATAGAGCCCATCAGGGCTCCACTAAGAGGGCAGCGTGTTGCAATCCATATCCAAGAGTCCCGGTCGCTATTATCTGGCAGTCTTTGTGCTGGCGTTCGCGACACTTTCCTACCAGATCCTGATAACGCGCTTCTTCAGTGTTATGCTCCATCATCATTTCGCATTCGCGGCCATTTCACTTGCCATGCTAGGGCTCACCCGCGGAGCGATGGAGGTCTACGGCAAGCCCGACCGTTATACCACGGAGCGGGTTGGCATCGATAATGAAAGAGGCCGCCTCATCTGGCGGCCTCTTTGCCTTGCGATCTAGGCCCCCGCCTAGCTTTGAAGTCCGACCCTCTCGATGGGCATCTGCAATTCGGCAGCCCGTTCTTTCCGTTCCTTCTTGGAAAACTCGTGCTCGCGCTGCTCGAAAGCCGCAAGTTCCTTTTGTGCCGCTTCAAGAAAGCGGTCGCGTGGTGTCACTGCCAACTGAGTGTGCCTTGTCATTATTACGCCACCCATTGCTACCCCAGCGCCCAACCTATCCAACTGCGGGAACCTGGGAAAGGTTCGTGACGGTAAAATTACGGACTGATGAAATCGGGACACAGTGCCCACCTGAGGCGGCCTTAATTCTTGTTCGTGAACTTCGCGATCTTCCGCGTTCCGTCCCACAGCTCTACATCATGGCCGTCAACGAGCCGCTTGGCGCGCTCTTTGGCGGTGTCATCACCATCGCATTCGATCTCAACGCGATCAACGATATGGCCGTCCGAGCTGATCAGGAAAGCGCGGTAAATGTGCTGCATGTCATACCAGCCCGTGAATCGGTGCTGGAAAGTAGGGCTGGGTAAAATCGAGAACAAGTTAACTTTGTACCTTTACTTCAAATCCCTTGTTGAGTTGTGGCAGCGGAATGAACCTGCTGCATGAGGGACAGGCCATGGCGGTGGCACCGCAACCGCACGCATATTTCCCTGACCATGGCCGGTCAGGGTGGGCGTCACAGACGCACCGCGTTTCATCGCATACGAAGCACCCTATCGACTTAATCACTGCGCTGCCTCCCTATTCTGGCGGCTTCAGTCCGGGTGACGAAATCCAGGCGGTAATGCTGGCGGCGGTTTCTGCCTCGCGGGCTTTGCGTAGAAGCGTCTGCCGCTTCGATCCCGGCTTCAGACTTTTGGCGGTTTCCCTAAGTTTGATTGCCTCTAGGGCTAACCGCTCGTCCAAAGGGTGATCGTGTTCAATGTGCCGTCGCTCCGACATGGGAACCTCCGTCGCCCCATCCCAAAACTCTCATTCCCCCGACGCGGTTCCCGATTCAAAAGGAGCCACTGCTAAAGTTGTAAAGGGGCCACTAGCCATCGAACGGAATGGAAAGGGGCCAGCACCTGAGGAGATATGGGAACGGATCAAGAAATTTGTACGCTTCGAGAACGCGCCCCTCGACGAGGTCCGTTCCGGGTCAAACTGAGAAGTCCAGGCGGGCCTTCGGGAAGTCGGCTTTGCCCTCAACAGCGGACTTCGTCAAAGGTTGTCGGCATGTCGCAAAGGCGCCCGAAGCGGACATGCTCGCAACCGACGAGGCGCAGCGCTTCGTCGACAGACCGTCCCTGCCCTTATCGATGACCTCGTTCGCAGACACCAAAAGTGCTTGCGGCACGATCAGCCCCAGCGCCCTCGTGCCCGCGCAGAGGCGACCTCTTCTGTAGCGGCAATCGCGACTACGCTCATAGCTACAACCAGCTCACTTTGGCTCGCCGTCAAAGTTCGGATTTTGATGAATACCCGGACTCGCATCACGAGCCCGGGGTCTTACGTTTTGGCTACGGCATTAGCGTGCCGGCTTGAGCGTGTTCTCGATCAGGTATGCCGTGGCCTTTGGGGCTACATCCTCGCTGGCGCGGATCGCGAATCGATAGTGCACGCCACCCCAGACACGGACATTCTTCTGCTCCTCGGCCATATCGGCCAGGCTGGCGAACTGCCTGGTCCGCTTCGGATCCCGCACATCGGTCGCCGTGAACGGAATGGCCTTCACCGGCCCGAAAACCGATTCCAGGACCGCCACCGCGGTGGTGGCGTTGTAGGTCGCCTGCGACGGGTATTCGGGATGCATTGGCGTCGGATTGAACGAAGTCCAGCCGGCATCGCGCTCGGTGGCATCGTTGCCGTCCTGGTCGCCATTGCGGATGGCGGTGACGGGCCGCCAGAAATTGTAGTAGTACTTCGCCTCCCAATTGAGAACGTAGGCGTTCGCCAGACCCATGTTGAGCAGTGCGAACAGGCGCGCACATTCAGCGAGCGGCATTTCCTTTGCCTTCGCAAGCTCGCGCGCCGCCGCTTGCAGGGCAGGGCCAAAATTGACGTTGCCCCAAAATGTTACCGCTTCGGTCTGCTCGGGAGTGCGCGCCGTGCTCTTGGTGCCGCCGAGGCTCTTCACCTCGTTGTAGTCGCGGGCCCACTCTGCGCTCGACAGTGCCGGCGGCGGGCCGGGCCGGAACTGGTCGGCGCCGTTGAGCACCCATGGCTTCGCGCGCGCATATTGCTCCCACGCCGGCAGCGTCGTCGGCACGTAGGCCCCGGGAGCAGCGTGCGGCCTGTAAGTGTCGGGAGCGTTGGTGCCGTCGTTGGCGCGGTCGGCCTGGACCGCGGCGGCCACCTCCATACCCAGCTTGATGCCTTCGGTCTTTGCGGGCCCCTCTGGGATCGCCTTGAGTGATGCCGCGTAGCCCTCTTCGATCTTGGCTTTCTGCTGCGGATAGACCTGGGTGAGGATCTGCTGCGCGGCCGCCGCGGCCGCGGCTTCTGCGGATGCGCTTGGTGCGGCCGGAAGCGTTGCGACTACGCGCGTGTAACGATTCTGAACCGTGTTGATCGCGTCGGACACGGCGACATGCACCATGGCCAAGGTGCGGAGTTTGGGATTGTTGCCGACGTCGTTCGCCACCAGATCATTGGTGATGACGTTCCAATCGGTGACTACATCGGCGCGCGCGGGCGCCGCCAACAGCGCTGCCGCGACTATGCCCGGCAGCAAAGTTGCAGCCGATAATTTTAAATCGGATCTCATTTTGCGCCTCCCTTTGTGGTGCCCACACATGCGGACCCTCCACTCGGTGGGCACGGTCAGTCTCCTTCTTTCCACTGGCGTGGACTATTGGTCGAGATGACGCATCCTGGCTGTTTGGCTTTTGGATTGGCTGTCTGCCGAATTCTGTATAACTCTACCGCTTCGTCCGAAGGTGGCGCTGCTCTCGCTGCAGCGCATAAATTGGGCTAACGGGGCCCGGGGACGCGAGACCACCCTTGCGGGCATAATGTCCGCTTTAGCTGGCGAGTTCAACCGATCGCTGCAACACATTCTGCGAACTTCTCAGCCGGCGTCTGATAGAGCAAGGTCTTTCTCGGC
>NZ_JAFCMA010000007.1:0-268412 GCF_018130125.1 Bradyrhizobium sp. AUGA SZCCT0177
GTGCGATTGTGCTAAAGAAGCTGCACACGAGCATACAGGGCAGCGGAGAGCATCCGACATTCCCTGCGCAGTGGCTTTACGACTTATGACGCGCTCTCCCCGGTGAGACGGCCTCTATTGCCACCGTCGCCCCTCGGAAGCGTTGGCTCCCGAAAGACTTGACGCCGTTACGGGCGCCAGGACCACACGCTTTCGCCGTACGCCTTTGCCGCGACCGTCAATCGCAACATCAGCGTCCACCGCAACCCGCCCCTCGTTGTGACGATGGCCAACGCCCCTCTGAGTGGGACGGGATGCGGAGGATGTAACCGGTGAGTCGGGGGTGGCGTCAAGATAAAATTCTGAAAATCGGAACACGATGTCGGCGGCAGCGCATCTCTCACCATTCGTCATGGCCGGGCTTGTCCCCGCCATCCACGAGTTGCTTCATTGCCGCAAGTAAAGACGTGGATGCCCGGGTCATCTAGCGCGAAGACGCGCTTCGCGCTTTAGCCCGGGCATGACGGGCTGAGAGATCACGGCCTCCTAGAAAGTCTAAACCGGCAACCCGTTCTTCTTCGCCAGTTCCTTCAGCGATACCTGCGGCCGGGCACCGATGTGCTGGATCACTTCGGCCGCCGCGAGCGCGCCGAGGCGGCCGGAATTTTCATGACCGGCGTTGCGGACGAGGCCGAACAGGAAACCGGCGGCGAACAGATCGCCGGCGCCTGTGGTGTCGACGAGTTTTTGAATCGGGAAGGCCGGCACCGCGACGACGCCGTCTTTCGACGCCACGACGCAGCCCTTCTCGCTGCGGGTGACGATGCCAAGTTTGGTGTCGGCGCGCAGCTGCTTCAGTGCGGCGTCGAAATCCGCCGTCTCGTACAGGGATTGCAGTTCGGCCTCGTTGGCGAACACGAGGTCGACCGTGCCCTTGCGCATCAGGTCGAGAAACTCGTCGCGGTAGCGGCCGACGCAGAACGAATCCGACAAAGTCAGTGCGACCTGACGGCCGGCGCCATGCGCGATGGTCGCGGCCTTGACGAAGGCTTCCTTGGCGTTTTTCGGATCCCAGAGATAGCCTTCGAGATAGATGATGCCGGACGCTTCGATCTGCGCCGCGTCGATATCGTCAGGCATGAGTTCCTGCGCCGCGCCGAGATAGGTGTTCATGGTGCGCTCGCCGTCCGGCGTCACCAGGATGTAGGAGCAGCCGGTGGCGGGGCCGCCGCTTGCGGCTTTGGTTTCGAACGCGACACCGGCGGCGCGGATGTCATGGGTATAGAGGCCACCGATCTGGTCGTCGCGAACCTTGCCGACATAGGCCGCACGCGCGCCGAGATTGGCGATGCCGACGATGGTGTTGGCAGCGGAGCCCCCGGACATTTCGGTGGCCGGGCCCATATCGGCGTAGATCGCCGTGGCGCGCGCCTCGTCGATCAGCGCCATGCCGCCCTTGGTCATGCCATGGCGGCCGAGAAAGGCATCGTCGGTCTGCACCAGCACGTCGAAAATCGCATTGCCGATCCCGAGAACGTCATATTTTGCGTCGGCCATCTCACCGTCCTGTTGCAGCCATCATGAAGGGCTGGGGCTATCACGGCCGGCGCAGGGCGTGAACCCATAAATGGCGTGAATCGATAGATTCAGATTGCCGGCCGACGTCCGCCTCGCGCGCAGGACCGACACAAGCCGGACACCACGCCAGGTCCGCTTTGCCACCATAAGGGCGCTATCGCAGCGGCATGACAAAGGTGAAGCGGGTTTCCTCAGCCGTCGACGTCACGTTAAGCGAACCCTCGTGGGCCTTTGCGATCTGCGACGCGATGTGGAGCCCAAGGCCAAGCCCCTGCCGGCTGGCACGAACCTCGCCGCGAAAGAATGGCTCAAACAGCTTCTCCATCGCGGCCTCGGGTATTGGCTCCCCGCCATTGGCGACCGACAATTTGAACAGCCCATCCTCCGTCACCGCGCGGACGCGCACCGGTTCATTGGTCGCGCCGTGGCTGAGCGCGTTTCCGACCAGATTGGAAACCAGCTGTCCAATCCGGATTCGATCGCAATTCACGGGAACGTCGATGGCATACTTGGCTTCGATCTGGCGTCCCGGCGACGACAGCCGCAGTTCATCGATCACCTGATGCAGCATCTGTTCCACGGGCGCGTTGGCATTGCGGTCCAGAATAATGCCCCCACCGAGCCGGCCTCGCGCAAAATCCAGCACGTTGTCGATCAGCCCGGCCATCCGCATCACGGTGGTCTCCAGCATCGCCAGGATCTGGTGCTGTTTCTCCGTTGTTGCATCCCGTCCCAGAATGCGCGCGCCGGCGCTGATCGACGCCAGCGGGTTGCGCAGGTCATGCCCCAGCACCGCGATGAACTGCTCGCGCAACTCCGAATTCTCGCGCTCGCGCGCAAGGCCCATAGCGGCCGTGTCGCGCGCTTCCAGAAGTCCCCGCTCATATAGCCTTCGATCGACGGCCTTGATCAGGGCAATCCGCGTGAACAGAGTTTTTCCGCCGGCGTCCCGGCCATCGGTGGCGCTCGCAATCATCTGCAGATGCTCGCCGGCCGCGGTCACCATGTCGATGGCGAACCCGTCGAAGAAACCCTGCATCCGCAACAGCGGCGCGATGTGGGTTTCGTAGTAGATGCGGCCCGCCATGTTGAGGAAGCCAGAGAACGGCTTGCCGATCATTTGATCTGAGGTGTGGCCGGTCCAGCCAAGAAGCGTCCGGTTCACCCGCGCGATACGGCCGTTGGTCAGCAGCGTGACATAGCCGCAAGGGGCGTTGTCGAACATGTCCTGGAAATCATCGATGCGGGGACTGTCCACCGCGCCGCTCAGACGAACGTCTTCATGGCGGCGATCACTTCATCAGGAGCGCTCAAATTGGGACAATGCCCGGTCGCCTCCAATATGATGAGTTCGCTGCCCGGAATTCCGCGGTGAACAAACTCTCCAACCTCCTTTGAGGCGATGACGTCCTCGCTGCATTGTAAGACCAGCGTTGGAATATCGACTTTGGCCAGATCGGCGCGATTGTCCGATTTGAACGTGACGCGGGCGAACGCCTTGGCGATTTCGGGATCGGTTCGGCAAAAGCTGTTGGTCAGCTCTTCGCCAAGTTCAGGGCGATCGGGATTGCCCATGATCGCCGGCGCCATCTGGGCCGACCATCCCATGTGGTTGGAATCAAGAAACTGCAGAAGTTCCTCGATCTGCTGTTCGCTGAATCCGCCGACGTAATGGTCATCGTCGATGTACCGGGCGGAAGGCCCGACCATGACAAGCTTGCCAAACATGCCGGGCGCCTTCTGCACCGCCAGCGCGCCGATCATGCTGCTCACGGAATGCCCGACAAAGACGGCATCCTTCAGGCCGAGTTCGCGACCGATCTCGACGACGTCGTCGGCATAACCGGCAAGCGTGGCATATTTCGATCTGTCGTAAGCCTTGAGGTCTGAGCCGCCCGCGCCGACGTGATCGAACAGCACGGTCTTGAAGTCCCCGGCGAACGTCGGCTCCACGAACCGCCACATGTTCTGGTCGCAGCCAAAACCGTGGGCGAACACCATCGCCTTCTCACCCGTCCCGCGGACGCGGACGTTATTTCGCGCAACGACGCTCATATCCTGCACCGGTCTGAGCCATTTAGCCGCGAGGCTAACACCATTGCTTCCGCGCGCACCACTCACTCCGGCGAACAGCCATCGAATGAGTTAGCGCTGGATTGCATGGAACCGGCAGACCCAAGACGATCGATGCTGTTGGACACCGGTGTCCGGATCGTCATCAGGTCAGCCACCCGGTCGCGAACGATACAACTTCAGATGGGCCGGCCGACGTCCGCTTGGAAGCACCGAACGGACTCAAAGCCGGACCCCAGCGCCATCGCCGCCGGCTTTCACGCCCGCCGGTGCTTGCACATGCACACCCCATTTGATCCAGTACGGCGAGCGCATCGGACCAGCGCAGGGAGCAATGAGTGGCGGCGCAGTTCAACATCGATGCCTATAGCGACGCGCTCGTCCTGCTGGGGACGGCCGGCATTGTCGTTCCCATGGTGCGCCGCTTTGGGCTTAGCCCCGTGCTCGGCTTTCTGGCCGCAGGCGCGCTGCTCGGCCCGCTCGGACTGGGCTCGCTGATCCACGCGCTCCCGTTCTTGTACTGGCTTACCGTCGTCGATGCCAAGAACGTGGCCGGCATCGCCGAACTCGGCGTTGTCTTCCTGTTCTTTCTGATTGGCCTGGAGCTGACCTACGAACGTTTGAAGGCGATGCGCCGGCTGGTGTTCGGCCTCGGAAGCCTGCAGTTCATCCTGACGACGGCCGTAATCGCCGGCATCGCGGCCCTTTTCGGCAACCCATCCGCCGTATCGATCATCCTCGGCGCCTGCCTTGCGTTATCCTCGACCGCGATCGTCATCGAGGTCCTTTCCAACCAAGGCCGGCTTGGCACCACGGCAGGCCGAACCAGCTTCGCCATTCTGCTGGCGCAGGACCTCGCGGTGATTCCGGTCCTGGTCTTCATCTCCATCCTGGGCAAAGGCTCGAGCAGTTCGGTCATGGCCAGCCTCGCCCTCGCGCTGGTCAATGCCACCGTCGCCGTTGTCGCGATGGTCATCCTCGGACGTCTGTTGCTGCGGCCGCTGTTCCGGCTGGTCGCCGCCACCGGCGCCAGTGAATTGTTTGTCGCGGCCACCCTGTTCGTCATTATCGGGACCGGTGTCGCCGCCGCCGTGGCCGGCCTTTCCATGGCGCTGGGCGCCTTTATCGCGGGGTTGCTGCTCGCCGAGACGGAATTCCGCAAGGCCATCGAAACAACCATCGGCCCTTTCAAGGGACTGCTGCTTGGCTTCTTTTTCTTTACCGTCGGCATGAATATCGATGTGCGCGAAATCGCACGCGAACCATTCTGGCTCGTTGCCTCCGTCATCGGCCTGATCGGCATCAAAGCCATCCTGCTCGCCGGCCTCGCCCGGACCTTTCGACTGCCTTGGCATGCGGCGATCGAAACCGGTCTGCTGCTGGGCCCCGGCGGCGAGTTCGCCTTCGTCGGCATCGGCCTTGCCACCTCGCTCGGCCTGATCAGCGCCAATGTGTCGAGCTTCACCCTGGCGGTGACATCGATCACGATGGCGCTGATTCCGGTGCTGGCCCTGGTCGCACGGCGGCTGGCGCCGAAGTTTCGCGAGCTCAAGGCGCTCGATCCGGAACTGGGCATTGCGCCGAGTGGAGGCGCCGGACATGCCATCGTGATCGGGCACGGCCGGGTTGGCGAAGTCGTCTGCTCTCTGCTGGGCCGGCACAACTGTACCTACCTCGCCGTCGACAACGACGCCGACGCAGTCCCGGGCCACCGCAGGAGCGGGCGCGAGGTCTATTACGGTGACGCGACAGACCCGGAATTTCTGAAGAGCTGCGGCGTGATGGACGCAAAGGCGGTCATCGTAACGGTAGCCGCCAAGGCTGCGATCGACGAAATCGTCCGGCAGGTACGCGCGCTGAGAGCGGATATCGTTATCGTCTCGCGCGCCCGCGATGCCGACCATGCACGCCACCTTTACGAGATCGGCGTGACCGACGCCGTGCCCGAGACCATCGAAGCCAGCCTGCAACTGTCGGAGGCGGCGCTGATCGGACTGGAGCAGGCGATCGGACCGGTGATTGCCTCCATTCACGAGAAGCGGGATGAATTTCGACGCGAGCTGCAGCAGGCGGCTGCAAAGAGCCCCGCCGAAACCACGCGTGCGATCCGCCCGAAAAGCTTTCGATCGCCCAGGGCAGGACTTTAGCGACAGCATCGCCAGGTCCGCTTTGTTTCGTTCGCCGGGGCTAGCGCCAGCACCGCAAACCGCTGCTATAGAGCAGTCATGATCCGCTCCTTTCTCACGGTATCGACGGGAACGCTGGCCTCGCGCCTGCTCGGATTCGTGCGCGATTCACTGGTCGCCGCGCTGCTCGGCGCCGGCGCTGTCGCGGATGCGTTCCTGGCGGCCTTTCAACTGGTCAACGTGATCAGGCGCCTGCTTTCCGAAGGCGGGCTGAACGCGGCGCTGGTGCCGGCATGGCTGCGCGTGCGCGAGACCGGCGGTGCTGTGGCGGCGGCCGCATATGCGGGCCGCGTGCTCGGCACCGTCACGGCCGCCTTGTTCGTCGCCACGCTGCTGCTCGGATTGCTGATGCCGCTGGTGATCATGGCGCTGGCGCCGGGGTTTTCTGGCCATCAGACGCTGCAGCTCGCCGTCGACAATGCCCGCCTGATGCTGCCGTACCTCGCCTTTGCCGGGCCGGTGACCGTGATGATGGCGCTATTGAACGCGCAAGGCCGCTTTGCACTTACCGCGTTCTCGCCGCTGCTGTTCAATATCGCGTTGATCGCGGTCATGGCCGTGCTGCTGGCATCGCGGCCGGGTGCGGTGCTCGCCGCACAGATCCTCGCCGCCACCGTCGGCGTCGCCGGCCTGCTGCAGCTTTCCGTTCTGGTGCTGCGGCGTGGCGGCAACATCGCAACGCCGCTTCGGGTCTCGTTCGATGCGGAAATCCGCGACTTTCTCGGCAAGGCTATCCCCGGCATGATCGCGAGCAGCACGCCGCAATTATTGATGGTCGCGGGTGCGATCGTCGCATCGTCGTCGCCCTCGGCGGTGTCGTGGCTCTATTTCGCCAACCGCCTGGTCGAGCTGCCGCTCGGCATTGTCGGCGTCGCCATGGGCACGGTCCTGATTCCGGAAATGACGCGCGCGTTGCGCGGCGGCGATCCGGCCGCGGTCGCGCATGCGGAATCGCGCGGCCTCGAACTCGCGGTCGGGCTGGCCCTGCCGGCGATGCTGGGGCTGATCGTGCTGAGCGAGCCTGTCGTGCGCATGCTGTTCGAACACGGCGCCTTCACCGCAGTAGACACCACCGCGACATCTCGTGCGCTGATGTGGCTGGCGCTGGGGCTGCCCGCCAATGTGCTGGTGAAAGCGCTGTCGCCGGCGTTCTTTGCGCGCGAGGACACGCTGACGCCGCTACTCGCGACGCTTTGGGGCGTCGTCCTTGCCATCGTCCTTTCCGTCCTGCTCGGCCGTTGGTTCGGCGCCGGCGGCATCGCCGCCAGTCTCGCGATCGGGGCCTGGAGCACGGCCTTCAGCTTGATCGTAAGGGGCGGCGGAACGTTCGGATTTTCGATCGACGCCGCCGCACGGCGGCGGCTGCCCGGCATTCTCGCGGCTGCACTGGCGATGGGCGCGGCCTTGTGGCTGGCGACGCGGTTCACGCCGGCCCTCGCGCCTGATGCCCACGGCCTGGTGCAGGCGATCATCCTGCTCCTCCTGATTATCGCGGGTATTGCGATTTACGGCCTGTTTCTGCGGCTTTTCGGCATCACGGACTGGCGCCAAGCGGTTAAGGCGATCCGGCAGAACCAGCCCCGCGACTTGCGCGACTAAGGCTTGCGTGGCAAACGAGCGCGCCAAACCGACAATTCGCAGGAAGCATTACCATGGCCATGGTTGAACGGGTTTTTTCAGGCGTCCAGCCGACGGGCAATCTGCATCTCGGCAATTACCTCGGCGCGTTCGTCAACTTCGTGAAGCTGCAGGAAACGCACAACTGCATCTATTGCGTCGTCGACATGCACGCGATCACGCAAGGGGTCGACGTCTGGGGCGGTCCGGCCGAACTGACGCGCTGCACCCGCGAGGTGACCGCGGCCTTTATCGCCAGCGGCATCGATCCGAAAAAGCATATCGTATTCAACCAGAGCCAGGTCACCGGTCATGCCGAGCTCGCCTGGATCTTCAATTGCGTGGCGCGGATGGGCTGGCTCAACCGCATGACGCAGTTCAAGGACAAGGCCGGCAAGGATCGCGAGGCGGCCTCGGTCGGGCTGTACGATTATCCGGTGCTGATGGCCGCCGACATTCTGGTGTATCGCGCCACCCACGTGCCTGTCGGCGAGGACCAGAAGCAGCATCTCGAACTCTCCCGCGACATCGCGCAGAAGTTCAACAACGACTTCGGCGACTCGATCCGCGGCCATGGCTTCAACGACGGATTGTTCTTTCCGCTGCCGGAGCCCGTGATCACCGGGCCCGCGACGCGGGTGATGAGCCTGCGCGACGGCACCAAGAAAATGTCGAAGTCGGATTCGTCTGACAATTCGCGGATCAACCTCACCGACGATGCCGAGACCATCGCGGCGAAGATCCGCAAGGCCAAGACCGATCCGGAACCGTTGCCGTCGGAAGAAAAGGGGCTGGAAGGCCGCCCGGAGGCCGACAATCTCGTCGGCATCTATGCGGGGCTGTCGGGCCGCAGCAAAGCCGAGGTGCTGGCCGAGTTCGGCGGCGGACAGTTCTCCAACTTCAAAAACGCGCTGGTGGAACTTTGCGTCACCAAACTCGCGCCGATCGCCTCGGAAATGAAACGGCTGGTCGCCGACCCCGGCCACGTCGATTCGATCCTGATCGACGGCGCCGAGCGCGCCGAGGCGATCGCCGCCGAAACCATGAAGGCCGCCAAGGACATCGTCGGCTTCATCCGCAAGCGGTAGTATCCGGCGTGATCACAGGATTTGCAACGGCGCTTGTCTGACACGGCTGCGCCGTGGCAGCATGCGTCGGTTTGGCGCAGCACCGGGACATGCATGACCACCCAGCGACGAAGCTACGAGACGGGTCACAAGCCAAAATGTCTTGTCATCGTTGACGACACCGCGGAGTGGGACCGCGCGGTTTACTATGCCAGCCGCTGGGCGATCCGGGTCGGCGGCGGCGTGGTGATGCTGCGCATCATCGAAATCGAGGACCAGAACCAGCAATGGCTGGGGGTCGCCGACATCATGCGCGCCGAAGCCGAGGACGCTGCCAATGAGGCGCTCGACCGCGCCTCCGGCCGCGCCAACGGCATTGCCGCGATCACGCCGGAACGGGTGATTCGCGAGGGCAATCCGACCGAACAGATCCTCGACGTGATCGACAAGGACGTCGATATCTCGATGCTGGTGCTGGCGGCCAATCCGGGCGCCGAAGGCCCCGGCCCGCTGATCGCCCTGATCGCACAGGCCGCCGGCTCGTTCCCGATCCCGGTCACCATCGTTTCCGGCGACCTCAAGGACGCCGAAATCGACGCACTTTCCTGAGCGGAATTAAGGGAATAGGGGCTTGGAAGGGCTGCCCTGCGCCCCTTGATCGTGCGTTGGCCGTCGCCATCTGCTAAAGGGAAACCCACGCGCCGGCCTTGAACCGGCGACGCCGGAGAAATCAGATGTTTATCCAGACCGAAGCGACCCCTAACCCCGCCACCCTGAAATTCATTCCGGGCCGTACCGTGCTCGACACCGGCACGATGGAATTCTCCAACCGCGAAGCAGCCTCCCGCTCGCCGCTGGCCGAACGGCTGTTCGACGTGCAGGGCGTGAAAAGCGTGTTTTACGGTGCCGATTTCGTCACCGTGACCAAGGACGACAGCGACTGGCAGCATCTCAAGCCGGCAATCCTCGGCGCCATCATGGAACATTATATGTCCGGCGCGCCGCTGCTGGCCGACGGCACGGCCGGCAATGACGAGGCGCTCGACGAGGAAGACGAGTTCTTCAACGAGGCCGACGCCGACACGGTGGCGACCATCAAGGATTTGATCGAGACGCGGGTGCGCCCCGCGGTCGCCAATGACGGCGGCGACATCACCTTCCGCGGCTTCAAGGACGGCGTCGTCTATCTCAACATGAAGGGCTCCTGCGCCGGCTGCCCGTCCTCGACGGCAACCCTGCAGCACGGCATTCAGAACCTGCTCAAGCACTTCGTGCCGGACGTGGTCGAAGTCCGGCCGATGTAAGCCGGGCGTCGAAAATACGCGATTTGTCTCTACGTGATGCCCGGGCCCTCCCGGGCATTCACATTTTATGAGCTGCGACAAAGCCGTGGATGGCCGGGACATAGGCGAGCGGAAGCGACGCCGTCCTTCCGGACGGCTATGGCGAGCGGAAGCGACGCCGTCCTTCCGGACGGCTATGGCGAGTGGAAGCGACGCCGTCCTTCTGGACGGCTATGCCCGGCCATGACAGCAAGAACACCGCGCCTTTCATCGTGAAAAATGTTACCAATCGTCCATGTTAATCCTAGCCATCGATACCGCGCTTGATGCCTGCGCTGCGGCCGTGCTCGATACCGACACGACGAAGATCATCGCGCAGGAATCGCAGCCGATGAAGCGCGGCCACGCCGAAGCCCTGATGCCGCTGATCGCGCGGGTGATGAAAGCATCCGGCATCGCGTTCACGTCGCTCGACCGTGTCGCCGTGACCAAGGGGCCCGGCAGCTTTACCGGATTGCGTGTCGGCCTCTCGGCCGCCCGCGGCATTGCGCTGGCGGCCGGCAAGCCGGTGGTGGGATTGACGACGCTGACCGCCTACGCGGCGCCTTTCGTCGGCGAGAACAGCGAGCATCCGATCATTTCCGCGATCGATGCGCGCCACGATCATGTGTATTTCCAGGTTGTCAGCGGCGACGGTGGCTCGCTGGTCAAGCCGAAAGTGGCGCCGATATCGGAAGCACTCGACGCCTCCCGCTTCGGCGCGCCGCACCTGGTCGGCAACGCCGCCAGAATGCTCGCCGATCGCTGGCCGGCCAATGCGCCGCCGCCGTTCCGGGTCGACGCACAGCCGGCGCCCGACATCACCTGGGTAGCGTGGCTGGGCGCCGCCGTCAGCCCGGAGATGTCGCCGGCCAGTCCCTATTATCTGCGCGCGCCCGACGCCAAGCCGCCAAAGGACCCGTTGCCGCAAGCCTCGCAGCCAGCATCATAATGGCCGTGAAAATGGCCGTAACAATAGCCTTGGGATCCCTGATTTCAAAATGGTGGCGCGGCGGCACGCCGGTGGTCGAACCGGCCAGCCAGCGCGACGCGGCGCGGCTGGCGCAGCTGCATGGCGCCTCGTTTCACCGTGGCTGGGGTGAAGGCGAGTTCGAGGCGATGCTGACCGAACGCAACACGCTGGTTCATCGTCTCCGGCAAGGGCGCAAGGTGATCGGCTTTGCGGTCTCGCGCATGGCCGCGGACGAAGCCGAAATATTGTCGATCGCGATCGATGCCGGCGAGCGCGGCCGCGGCCTGTCGCGCAATTTGCTGCTGACCCACCTTGGCCATCTCGCCGGCCGCGGCGTGCGTTCCATCTTCCTGGAAGTGGAGGAAAACAATCAACCGGCGCGGCGGCTGTATGAATGGGCCGGATTCGGCGTCATTGGGCGCCGCGAGCGCTATTATCAGCAGCCCGGCGGGGAGCAATTGAATGCACTTCTGATGCGGCGTGACTTGTCGTAAACTGCACGGGGTGGCAAAACACCCCTGCCCTGCTCGCTAGAGCCAGTTCGGTTCTGATGAGATCAGAACCGGGCTCTCGATCTTTGTTTTTTGACGCGTTTTCTTCACGCGAACCGGTAGCCACTTCGCTCGAAAACGCCATGAGGCCAAGACACCATGTCCGTTCTGAAATCCCCGCCCGCGCACAAGAATACCGGTATCGAGGCACGCTGCGCCGCCACCGGCATGCGCATGACCGAGCAGCGCCGTGTCATCGCGCGGGTGCTGGCGGATTCGGTGGATCATCCCGACGTCGAGGAACTCTACCGGCGCTGCGTCGAGGTCGACGACAAGATCTCGATCTCGACCGTGTACCGCACCGTAAAGCTGTTCGAGGACGCCGGCATCATCGAACGGCATGATTTCCGCGAGGGCCGGGCGCGCTACGAGCAGATGCCGGACAGCCATCACGATCACCTGATCAACCTGCGCGACGGCAAGGTGATCGAATTCACCTCGGAAGAAATCGAGAAGCTGCAGGCCGAAATCGCCCGCCAGCTCGGCTACAAACTGGTCGATCACCGGCTCGAACTGTATTGCGTGCCGCTGGACGAAGATAAGTCGTCATAGCGTTTTCAAGCGAAGTGGGTACCGGTTCGCGTGAAGAAAACGCGTCAAAATAAAATGCAGATTCCACAGCTCATCATTTTCGATTGCGACGGCGTGCTGGTCGACAGCGAAGTCATTTCATGCCGCGCGCATGCGGAGACGCTGACGCGCCACGGCTATCCGATCACGGCGGATCAGGTGCTGCAGCGGTTCCTCGGCGTCTCCGATCGTGAGGCGCGCCTGACCGTCGAGGCCGAACTGGGTTGCAGTCTCCCGGACGATTTCGAAGCGCAGATGAAACAGGCTGCACTGCAACGATATGCTGACGAGCTGGGAGCAATCCCCCATATCGGCGAAGCGATTGCCGCAATCGATCTTCCGAAATGCGTGGCATCGAGCGGTACCCCGGAGAAGATTCGCCATGGCCTCACCTGCGCGGGGCTCTACGACGTCCTCGCGCCCAACATCTTTTCCGCCACGCAGGTCACGCGCGGCAAGCCTGCCCCGGATCTGTTTCTGTTCGCTGCCGAGCAGATGAATATCCGGCCGGCCCAATGCCTTGTCATCGAGGACAGCGTGGCCGGCGTCACCGGTGGCCGGGCCGCCGGGATGACCGTGCTCGGCTTTCACGGCGGCAGCCATTGCAGCGCAGGTCACGCTGAATTGCTTCGCGACGCAGGCGCCGCGGTCACTTTCGGCGATATGCGGCAATTGCCTGATCTAATTGCCCGGATTGGGGCCGATTAGACATGGTCATTCCGGGACGCGCGAAGCGCGGACCCGGAATGACGGGGCTAATAAGCTGGATTTTCGGCCATTTAGGCTATAATTGACCCCCAGACTGGGCGCCGCATGGGCGCCGACCAACCCCGCACTCCGGTTCCATGAATCGCCAAGGATGAGGCCGCGTGCAAACGTTGAACGCCAATTTCGATCTCATCATTTTCGATTGCGACGGCGTGCTGGTCGACAGCGAGGTGATCTCGTGCCGCGTTCATGCCGAGGTGCTGACGCGTCACGGCTATCCGATCACCGCCGAGCAGGTGCATCAGCGATTTCTCGGACGCACATCGCTCGATGCAACCACCGAAGTCGAGCGGGAACTCGGGCGGCCGTTGGCCGAAACGTACGAGCATGAACGGCAAACGACATTGTTTGCAGCGCTCGCGGAGGCTGTTGAACCAATTCCGCATCTTCACGAGACGCTCGACGCCATCGACCTGCGCAAATGCGTCGCCTCCAGTGCCGTGCACGAAAAGATTTTCGCGAGCCTGTCACGGGTGAAACTGTACGAGCGCTTTGCCCCGCATATTTTTTCGGGATCGCAGGTGCGCAACGGCAAGCCGGCACCGGATCTGTTTTTGCTCGCGGCGGGGCAGATGAAAGTCCCGCCGGCGCGATGCCTCGTGATCGAGGACAGCGTGGCCGGCGTCACCGGGGGCTGGGCCGCCGGCATGACCGTGCTCGGGTTTCACGGCGGCAGCCATTGCCGTCCGGACACCGCAGATACGCTGCGTGCCGCAGGCGCCGCGGTCACTTTCGACGATATGCGGCAATTGCCCGATCTAATTGCCCGGATTGGGGCCGATTAGGCCCGGAATGACCGGCGCAAGTCGCTGGATTTTCGGCCATTTAGGCTATAATTGACCCCCAGAGCGGGCGCCGCATGGGCGCCGACCAAGCCCGCATTCAGGTTCCATGAAGCCGCCGCGCAAGCTGCATATCAAGTCATATGGCTGCCAGATGAACGTCTACGATGCGCAGCGCATGGTGGACACGCTGGCGGGCGAAGGCTTTGTCGAGACCGACAGTGCCGAGGATGCGGATCTCGTCATCCTCAACACCTGCCATATCCGCGAGAAGGCTTCCGAAAAGGTCTACTCCGAACTCGGGCGCTTGCGCGTCGCCAAGGATGAAGCCGCGCGCCAGGGACGCGAGATGCGCATCGCGGTCGCCGGCTGCGTCGCGCAGGCCGAGGGCGAAGAGATCATCCGCCGCGCGCCGACCGTCGACGTCGTGGTCGGCCCGCAGAGCTATCATCATCTGCCGCAGCTACTCGCCCGCGCCAAAAGCCATGGCCGCGCGCTGGAGACTGAATTCCCGGTCGAGGACAAGTTCGGCTTTCTGCCGCCGCCGAAGCCCGCGGCGATCCGCGCGCGCGGCATCTCGTCGTTCGTCACCGTGCAGGAAGGCTGCGACAAGTTCTGTACCTTCTGCGTGGTGCCTTACACGCGTGGTGCGGAAGTCTCCCGGCCAGTTGCAAAAATCATCGACGACGTGATGCGGCTCGCCGACAATGGCGTGCGCGAGATCACGCTGATCGGGCAGAACGTCAACGCCTATCACGGCGAAGGTCCGGACGGACGGACCTGGCCGCTTGGCAGGCTGCTCACTCGTCTCGCCGAAATCCCCGGTATCGTGCGCCTGCGTTATTCGACCAGCCATCCCCGCGACGTCGATGATTCGCTTCTGGAGGCACATCGCGACCTGCCCGAACTGATGCCGTTCGTGCATCTGCCGGTACAATCCGGCTCCGACCGCATTCTGGCTGCCATGAACCGGAAGCATACCGCCGATGATTACCGCCGCGTCATCGACCGATTTCGCGAGAGCCGCCAAGATATTGCATTTTCATCGGATTTTATCGTCGGCTTCCCCGGCGAAACCGAGGGAGAATTTGCCGCCACCCTCGCGCTTGTCACGCAAATCGGATACGCTGGGGCTTATTCGTTCAAATATTCGCCGCGGCCCGGCACGCCGGCGGCGGACATGCGGGAGACGGTGTCAGCGGCAGAAATGGACGAGCGATTGGGGCGGCTTCAGGAATTGATCGACAGCCAGCAATCGGCCTTCAACAAGGCCATGATTGGCAAGACTGTCGATGTGCTGTTCGAACGCGCGGCCCGCAACCCCGGCCAGATCGTCGGCCGCACCGCTTATCTGCAGCCCGCGCATGTGATGGCATCACCTGACATCATCGGAAAAGTGGTGCCGGTCTCCATCGACAGCCTGGAGCGCTACAGCCTGCTCGGCGAACTCGCTGGCGCCTCCGCGCGACCCTCTTTATCGACGCTTTCACCCATGACCGATTCTTCTCGAATAACAACGGGAGCCTGAACCCTTGCCCAAAAGCGCATCGGATTCACCTTCGCTTGCTCCCAGCCGCAAATTTGATCGCGACATGCAAATTCCGCCCGAAACCCAAGTCGTCATCGACTTCGACGACAACCGTGCCGCTTCCGCGCTGGTCGGCCCTTACGGCCAAAATCTCGCGCTGATCGAGCGCCGTCTCGGCGTCGTCGTGGATTCGCGCGGCAATCACATCACCATCGCCGGATCGCGCGACGGCTGCGACGCGGCGCGGCGCGTGCTCGAGACGCTCTACGCCCAGGCGGTGCAGGGACAGGATCTGGCGCAGGGCGACGTCGAAGGCGCCATCCGCGCCGTGATCGCGCAGGGATCGCTGTTCGAATTCGATCCCAAGGCCGCCAAGACCGCGTTCGAGACCATCAATCTGCGCAAGCGCCCGGTGCGGGCGCGCACCGCCGCGCAGGATTCCTACATCCGCGCACTGAAACGCAGCGAGATGGTGTTCGGCGTCGGCCCGGCCGGCACCGGCAAGACCTGGCTTGCGGTGGCGCATGCCGCGCAATTGTTCGAGCGCAAGGAAGTCGATCGCATCATCCTGACGCGACCCGCGGTCGAAGCCGGCGAACGGCTCGGCTTCCTGCCCGGCGACCTCCGCGAAAAAGTCGATCCCTATCTGCGGCCGATCTACGACGCGTTGTACGACCTGATGGACGCGCGGGTGGTGGAACGCGCGCTGCAGGGCGGCGAAATCGAGATCGCGCCGCTCGCCTTCATGCGCGGCCGCACGCTGACCAACGCCGTCATCATCCTGGACGAGGCGCAGAACACCACCTCGATGCAGATGAAGATGTTTTTGACCCGGCTTGGCGAGAACAGCCGCATGATCATCACCGGCGATCCCTCGCAGGTCGACCTGCCGAATGGCCAGACCTCGGGACTTGCCGAGGCCGTCAAGCTGCTCGATGGCGTCGAGGGGATCGCGCAGGTGAAGTTCACCGCCGAGGACGTCATCCGCCATGAACTGGTGGCGCGGATCGTCGCCGCCTATGAGGGCTTGCCGCAAAAACCGGCGACCGGCAGATCCTGATGGCCAGACCTTTGGCTTTGGGCCCGCAGCAGGCGGGCCCGGGCCGCAACCCGAATGCTGGACTGCAAAACCCTGGAACGAAATTGTCTTCCGTCCACCCCGTAACCGAAGTCCTCGTGGTCGCCGATTGCTGGCAGACCGAGCCCGACGCCGAGGCGGTGATCCATCGCGCCATCAACGCGGCCGCCGAAATCGCCGATGCCGATGTCGGCGAAGCGGAACTGGCAGTCATGCTGACCGACGATTCCGGGATCCGAACCCTGAACAGCAATTGGCGCGGCATCGACAAGCCGACCAATGTGCTATCGTTTCCGGCGTTGCAGCCGACCGGTGCGGGAACGCCCGACGATGCACCGCGCATGCTCGGCGATATCGCCATCGCCTATGAGACGACGCGCAAAGAGGCCGACGACGAACAAAAACCGTTCGATCACCATCTCAGCCATCTTGCGGTGCACGGGTTCCTGCATCTGATCGGCTACGATCACGAAAAAGACGACGACGCCGAAGCCATGGAGGGTCTCGAGCAGGAGATCCTCGCGCAACTCGGCATTCCGGATCCGTATGCGGATCGCGATCCCCATGCGGACCGGGAGCGGATGGACTGACATGCCGGACTCCGACCCTACCCACGACAATCCGCGCAACACGTCCAACCTTCCGGCCGTGGTGCAGGAAGGCGAGGTGCTGCGCCCGACAGCGGAGAACTGGCTGACCCGCGCGATCCGCACGCTGTTCGGCTGGAAGCCGGGATCGGTCCGCGCCGATCTGCAGATCGTGCTCGATGCCTCGACGCCGGACGAGGTGGGCTTTTCCGCCATCGAGCGCACCATGTTGCGCAATATCCTCGGGCTGCACGAACGGCGCATCGCCGACGTGATGGTGCATCGCGCCGACATCGTCGCCGTCAAGCGCGACATCCCGCTCGGCGAATTGATGAGCCTGTTCGAGAGCGCGGCGCATTCGCGCCTCGTCGTCTACAACGAGACCCTCGACGACCCCGAGGGCATCGTGCACATCCGCGACCTCCTGGCGTTCATGACCGCGAAGGCGCGGGTCGGCGACACCACCAAGGCGAAGCGCAAGAAGCCTTTCCCCGCGGGCCTCGATCTGCGCGCGGTCGACCTGGCGCAGCCGCTGGCGGACGCCAACATCATCCGCAAGCTGCTCTACGTGCCGCCGTCGATGCGGGCGATCGACCTTCTGGCGCAGATGCAGGCCTCGCGCATCCATCTGGCGCTGGTGGTCGACGAATATGGCGGCACCGACGGGCTGGTGTCGATCGAGGACATCGTCGAGCAGATCGTCGGCGAAATCGACGACGAGCATGACAGCGACGAGCCGCCGGCGATCGTGCGGCAGGCGGATAATTCATTCATCGCCGATGCCCGCGCCAGCCTCGAGGACGCCCGTTCAGTGATCGGCGAGGACTTCATCACCGGCGAGGCCGGCGAAGAGGTCGCGACCCTTGGCGGCTATCTGGTGTCGCAGGTCGGCCGCCTGCCGGTACGCGGCGAAGTCATTTCAGGGCCCGGTACTTACGAGATCGAAGTGCTCGACGCCGATCCGCGGCGGGTCAAGCGGCTGCGCATTGCGGTTCGCAAGGAACGGCCCGCCCCCCGCACGCAGCGCGAAAGCCGCCGCCGTGAAGCTGCGCCCGACACCAATGCGCCGCAGGCCAATGACAACGCGCCGCCATCGTCCAGCGATGGAGCCGGTTCGCAGTGATTCCCGCCAGCAAACTTCGCGCCGCCGGTCTTGCGATCATCCTGGCCTGGGGATGGAAGCGCGCCGCTCTTGCGCTGGTGGCCGGCGCATTGTCGGCACTGGCAATGGCGCCGTTCAATGCATGGCCGCTGCTGTTCCTGACCTTTCCGGTCGCGGTCTGGCTGATCGACGGCGCCGGTGCGGGGCGATGGCGCGGCGTGCCGGCGGCGGCGATGTCGGGCTTCTGGTTCGGGCTCGGCTATTTCGTCGTTGGACTTTACTGGATCGGGTACGCCTTCCTGGTCGATGCGCCAACGTTCGCCTGGCTGATGCCGTTCGCGGTGCTGGGCCTGCCGGCCTATCTCGCGCTGTTCACCGCGGCAGGCTTTGCGCTGGCGCGCCTGCTCTGGACCCGCGACGCTTCGCGCCTGCTCGCGCTCGCGATCAGCCTGACGATAACAGAGTGGCTGCGCGGCCACCTGCTGTCGGGATTTCCCTGGAATTCGTTCGGCTACGCGCTGTCGGAGCCGCTGGCGCTGGCCCAGACGGCATCGCTGATCGGGCTGTGGGGGATGACGTTCCTCACCGTGGCGATCTTCGCAAGCCCGGCGGTCCTGATCGATGGCACCTCGCGCGGGCGAAAACCCTGGCTCGCGCCGGTGGCGGCGCTCGGCTTGCTCGCGGTCATGGCCGTGTTCGGCGCCGTCAGGCTGTCGATGCAGCCGACCGTGCTGGCAAAGGTCAAGCTGCGCATCATGCAGCCCAATCTGCAGCAGGACGTCAAATTCAATTACGCCGCCAAGGCGGAGGTGATGCAGAAATATCTGACACTGTCCGATCGGGCTTCGGGGCCGCAATCGACCGGCGTGAGCGATGCACAGATTTTGATCTGGCCGGAATCGGCGTTCCCGTTCTTTTTGACCCGCGAAGCCGATGCGATGGCGCAGATCGCCGACCTGCTGCCGAGGGGTACCGTGCTGATCACCGGCTCGGTGCGCGCGCCCGACCTCCCGCCCGGCGTGCGAATCACGCGCGCCTACAACTCGATATATGCGATCGACCACGACGGCAGCGTGCTGTCGGTTTATGACAAGCTGCATCTGGTGCCTTTCGGCGAATATCTGCCGTTTCAGGATTGGATGGAAAAACTCGGCTTCGTGCAGCTAACGAGAGTCCAGGGCGGCTTCATTCCGGGCACCCGCCGCCGCGCCATGGACATCCCGAACGCGCCGCGGGCGCTGCCCCTGATCTGCTACGAGGCGATATTTCCCGGCGATATAACGACACGCGACGATCGCCCGGGCTGGATCATCAACGTCACCAATGATGGCTGGTTCGGAATTTCGACCGGCCCCTATCAGCATCTGCAGCAGATGCGCCTGCGCGCCGTCGAAGAAGGCTTGCCCGTTGTTCGTGCAGCCAACACCGGCATTTCAGCCGTGATCGATCCCTCGGGGCGTATTGTCGCACGGCTCGGCCTTGGCATTGAAGGCGTCCTGGATGCCAACCTGCCATCGGCTTTGCCGCCGACGATTTATGCCCGTGTTAGAGACATTCCAACGGGCATGATTCTGGCTGTTGCGTTGCTGCTGGTCATCCGGCGCCGCTTTGCAAGGCGAAAGTCCTGAGACTTGCATGTTGCTGGTTGTTGCTGTCGCGGAAAAAAGCGGCCCGCGCGAATCCACTAACTAGTTGACAGACCGACCGCGCAATTCGCATTCTGGGTTCCGCAACCAAAAACAAGAACCAGTCAGTTCATTGCTCAAATTGTCCGCAGTTCAACCCGATCCTCCGAGCAGGATTTGACGGTACCGGCGCCTGAGGCATAGTCCGCTTATGCCTCATTCCCCGGCGCGTAATCCCAGGAGTGTTGGAGATGTCCACCAAAGCGCCAGACCCTGTTGACAAATATGTCGGCAGCCGCGTTCGCATGCGACGCATCATGCTGGGCATGAGCCAGGAAAAACTCGGCGAGGCATTGGGCCTCACCTTCCAGCAGGTTCAGAAATACGAAAAGGGCACCAACCGGGTCGGCGCCAGCCGCCTGCAGCGGATCTCGGAAATCTTGCAGGTGCCGGTATCGTTTTTGTTCGACGGCGGGCCGAGCGGTGCTGTCAATGCCGACGGCTTCAGCGAATCCGGTTCGCCCGCCTACGTTTCCGACTTTCTCGCCACCTCCGAAGGCCTGGCGCTGACGCGGGCGTTCACGCGCATTACCGACGCCAAAATGCGCCGCAGTATCGTCGAACTGGTCGAACAGATCGCCGCGCGCGAAGGTCCCGACCAGCGCTGATATCAGCTGCCATAACCGGATGTTCCGATTGACGCGCCCGCCGGCGCGAGCGCATGACATTGGAGCGTTTTTGAGCGAAGTGGGAACCGGTTCGCAAAGCAATCAAGTTTACGCAGATTGCGTAGACTTATCTGCGGTAGAAAACGCGTCAAAGCAAGAATCTAGAGTTTCGGTTCTGATTCAATCAGAACCGAAGCTCTAGCCGAATTCCATGAAGGCAAAGCGCTGATGACCGGAACCACCGCCAATCCGTTTGATCCCAGTTCGATCCTCGACGGCATCCGCCGCTGGGTCGAAATCGAGACGCCGACCGAGGTGCCCGCACAGGTCAACAAGCTCGCCGACCTCGTTACTGATGGCTACCGCGACCTGCCCGTGACCGTTGAGCGGATCGCAGGAAAAGACGGATGCGGCGATCATCTGGTCGCGCGTTCGTCATGGGGGCAGGACGCGCCGGGCATCCTGGTGCTGAGCCATCTCGATACCGTGCATCCGCTGGGATTCATCGAGCGGCTGCCGTTCAAGATCGAGGGCGACAGCGCCTTCGGTCCCGGCATTTATGACATGAAGGGCGGCGCCTATCTCGCCTACCATGCCTTTCGCCAGATTTGTGCCGACAGCGCGCGACCGCCGCTCGGCATCACCCAGATGTTCGTCTCCGACGAAGAAATCGGCAGCCCGACGTCGCGCGCACTGATCGAGGTCGAGGGGCGCAAGGCCAAGTATGTGCTGGTGACCGAGCCCGCCCGCGACGGCGGCAAAATCGTCACCGGACGCAAGGGCGTCGCGCGCTTCGAAGTCTTCATCAAGGGCGTGCCGTCGCATGCCGGCACGCGGCCCGAGGACGGCCGCAGCGCCATCCGCGAACTCGGCAACGTCATTCAGACGCTGGAGGCGATGAACGACCTCAAGCGTGGCGTGTCCGTCAATGTCGGCGTCGTCAGGGGCGGCACCAAGCCGAACGTGATCGCGGAGGAGGCCTATGCCGAGGTCGACATGCGCGTGCCCGGTATTGCCGAATCCGACGAGTTGGTGCCGAAGATCCTCGGCCTGAAATCACGCACCGAGGGCGTCAGCATCACCGTCACCGGCGAACTGAATCGCCCGCCTTACGAAAAGAGCAACGCCGGTGCGGCGCTTTATGAGCACGCCAAAACGCTGGCGGCCGAAATCGGTTTCGATCTCGTCGACACCTTCACCGGCGGCGGCAGCGACGGCAATTTCACCGCGCCCCACACGGCGACGCTCGACGGCCTCGGGGTCGACGGCAAGGGCGCGCATACCCATTACGAGCAGATGTACATCTCCTCGATCGAGCCGAGGGCGCGGTTGCTGCACCGGCTGTACCAGACGCTGCGATGACGGTCTCACCCCGCGACATCGGCGATCACGACGCGCCGCCGGATGACGGCGCCGCCGCGCATGCGCACGGCTCGTTCTTCGGCCGCCGCAAGGGCCACAAGCTGCGCATCCATCAGGCCGACCTGATCGACAATCTGCTGCCGCATCTGGCGCTCGATATCAGCATGCCCGCGCCTGAGGATCTCACCGACATCTTCGAGTCGAAGCCTGATGCTGTCAGGCTGGAAATCGGATTTGGCGGCGGCGAACATCTGATCGCCGAAGCGCAGGCCTTTCCCGATATCGGATTCATCGGCTGCGAGCCCTATGTCAACGGCATGGCGAAAATCCTGACGCAGATTGAAGCCCACAACATCGGCAATATCAGGCTCTACGCCGGCGACGCCGCCGAATTGCTGGCATGGGCGCCGCCGCGATCTCTGGCGCGGATCGATCTGATCCATCCCGATCCCTGGCCGAAGCGCCGGCACTGGAAGCGGCGCTTCGTGCAGGATGCCACCGTGGCCGCGATGGCCCGCATCCTCAAGCCCGGGGCTGAATTTCGTTTCGTCAGCGACATCGACGATTATTGCGCGTGGACGCTGGCGCATCTGCTGCGTTCGCCGGATTTTTCCTGGATGGCGGAACGCGCCATCGACTGGCGCGAGCCGTGGGCCGGTTACACGATGACGCGCTATGGGCGGAAGGCCGAGCGCGAGGGACGTGTCGCGGCGTATCTGCGGTTTCGGCGGGCGGGCTAAGGCCTGAGAACTCAAACCGTCGGGCGGGTCTTCCAGAAGCCGACGACGCGCTCGGCAGTCGTGGGCATCAGGCGCGCGAAATTCACGCGCGCGCTTTCGATATCGGCCGGCGACGCCGTCCGGTTCGGGCCCAGCCGCAGCAGGATCAGTGCGCGCACGGTGGCCCATTCGAGGCCGATCGCCTTGCCGGCGATCAGGATCGGATCGTAGCGGTCGCCGGCAATCAGCCGGTCGAGGGTCGCGATCTTCACGCCGGTCATCGCCGCCAGCGCGGCGACGGATTCCTCGTATTTGTTTGCCTTGGCGAAATTGAGCAGCGCGCTTTCAACCAGCTGACCATCGCGGTGCAGCGCGAGGACCGTGCGCTGCGCCGCCTCGAAGTTGCGGCCGCTGTCTGTTCGTTCGACGGCGCCGGAGATTTCGTTGATCGCCCGCTTGATCGCCACCTGCCGCGCCGGCTTGACGACTGTGAACAGGCGGCGGCGGACCACATCGATCGTTCCGGCCAGAAGGTCTTTCAGTTGTTCGGTAGAAAGATCGTCGCGCTGGCCGATCTTGAGCGTCAGCACGCCGTCCTGGCCGGCGCGCTTGATCAAGGTCGAATAGCCGTCCGACGAGAACGCTGCACCGGCATTGCCCGCCGTGCGCCTGACGACATCGCGGTCGCCGCGGCGCACGATGACATCGGTGAGGTCGGGAGAGAGCGTCGGCCGATCCGACATCGCCAGCAGATGGCCCTGCCCCTTCACGCCAGCGATTTCGATCAGGATCTGTTCGTCGATCACCGGCGAACGCCGCAGCAGCGGACCGGCGATGGCAATTTCGTCCTCATGGGCGAGCTGCCCGACCAGCCCACGCGGCGCGTTGACAAGCAGCGACAGCCGCTCGGCGAGCTCGGCTCGCGCGGCAATGTCGGCATGGGGGACCAGGCTGCTCAATACGCCGTCGAACAGATCGACGTGATCGGCGCCGAAATTGGCAGCCCCCTGCAGGAATAATTCACTGATCCGGCGCGCCGCATCGGCGCGGCGCTTGGGATCGCCGCCCCTGACGATGTCGTCCAGTCCTGGGATCAGCGTTGTCGCTGGCGTCATAAACCTATCCAAACCGGCCGAATTGGCTGGTTTTCGGCAATCTAGGTACCGTTCGTGAATGAAGGGTTAGGCTTTGGCCCGCTCGGACAGGACTCAAAATCTCCCTTAACGAGGCGTGCAAGGCCTTGCCGGATTGCGGGAAAACCGCTATATCCGCCGCAACTTATGGTTCTCATACGATCGCGTATTGAGAGTGGGCCCTTCGGGACCCGCTCTTTTTTATTACCTGAACGAGCCCAGCCCAGAAGGGCCTCACGGCACGGTTCAGGGAACCGGCCGGATCCGGGTTAGACCCGGCCTAACCTCATGTAAGTAAAGACGCTTTTGACCCTGGACATGACCGAGCCAACTGCTGTTTCAGAGGATCTTGACCTGCTCGCCGAGCCGCGGCTCGTGGTCGAGCCGGGCGTCGCCGCGCGGGTTTCCGCCGTGGCAGGGCCGGTATTGCAGGGTATGGGCTACCGGCTGGTGCGGATCAAGATTTCCGGCGAGGCCGGCTGCACGGTCCAGATCATGGCCGAACGGCCCGACGGCACCATGCAGATCGAGGATTGCGAGGCGATTTCGCGGGCCTTGTCGCCGGTGCTCGACGTCGCCGATCCGATCGAGCGCGCCTACCGGCTGGAGATCTCATCGCCCGGCATCGATCGTCCGCTGGTGCGCCGTTCGGACTTCGAACGCTATGTCGGTCATCTCGTGAAGATCGAGATGGCGCTCGCCTATCAGGGCCGCAAGCGCTTTCGTGGTACGCTGCAGAGCGTCGAGGGCGACGCGGTGCGGCTTCATCGCGATGACATCCGCGCGGACGAAGATGCCGACGTGCTGCTGGTCATGGAAGACATCGCCGACGCCCGTCTGGTTCTCACCGACGAGCTGATCGCGGAATCGATGCGGCGCGGCAAGGCCGCCGAGCGCGAGCTGCGGCAGAATCTCGGGCTTGAGCCACCACCGCCGCCGCACGCCAAAAAAAGCGATCCGGCCAAGAGCAACAAGCCGAAGCCCAAGACACTGAACAAGCCGCTGAAGAAGCCGTTACCGAAGAATACCAAGAAACATCGCCTCGCCGCGCAAGGTTTGCCCGGCGGCGAATTCGATCCCACCGAAGGAGACTGAGCCATGGCAGCTGTCAGCGCCAATAAACTCGAACTGCTGCAGATCGCAGATGCGGTTGCCCGCGAAAAGTCGATCGACCGCGGCATCGTGATCGCGGCGATGGAAGACGCCATCGCGAAAGCGGCCCGCGCCCGCTACGGCAGCGAGACCGATGTTCACGCCGAGATCGACGCCAAGAAGGGCGAACTCCGGCTGTCGCGCCACATGCTGGTCGTCGACGTGGTGGAGAATTCGTCGAACCAGATTTCGCTGGCCGATGCGCAGCGCGCCAATCCGGGCGCCCAGGTCGGCGACACCATCGCCGACACCCTGCCGCCGCTGGAATATGGCCGCATCGCCGCGCAATCCGCCAAGCAGGTGATCGTGCAGAAGGTGCGCGAGGCCGAGCGCGACCGGCAGTATCAGGAATTCAAGGATCGCATCGGCGACATCGTCAACGGCATCGTCAAGCGCGTCGAATATGGCAGCGTGATCGTCGATCTCGGCCGCGGTGAAGCCATCGTGCGCCGTGACGAGATGCTGCCGCGCGAAGTATTCCGCAACGGCGACCGCGTCCGCGCCTATATCTTCGACGTCCGCCGCGAAACCCGCGGGCCGCAGATCTTCCTGTCCCGCACCCATCCGCAGTTCATGGCAAAACTTTTCGCGCAAGAAGTGCCGGAAATCTATGACGGTATCGTCGAGATCAAGGCGGTCGCCCGCGATCCCGGTTCGCGCGCCAAAATCGGCGTTATTTCGCGGGATTCCTCGGTCGATCCGGTCGGCGCCTGCGTCGGTATGCGCGGTTCGCGCGTGCAGGCGGTGGTGAACGAACTGCAGGGCGAGAAGATCGACATCATTCCGTGGTCGCCCGATATCGCGACCTTCGTCGTCAACGCGCTGGCGCCCGCCGAAGTCGCCAAGGTCGTGATCGACGAAGACCGCGAGCGTATCGAGGTCGTGGTGCCTGACACCAACAACCAGCTGTCGCTGGCGATCGGTCGCCGCGGACAGAATGTACGGCTCGCTTCGCAGCTCACCGGCTGGGACATCGACATCCTCACCGAGCAGGAAGAATCCGAGCGCCGTCAGGCCGATTTCGAGAACTCGACGCGGGTGTTCATGGAAGCGCTGAATGTCGACGAAGTGGTCGGCCAGTTGCTGGCATCGGAAGGCTTCACTTCGGTCGAGGAACTCGCGCTGGTCGACGTCAAGGAACTCGCCGGCATCGAGGGCTTCGACGAGGAGACCGCCAACGAACTGCAGAGCCGTGCAAAAGAATACCTGGAGCAGCTCGAGACCGAGCTGGAAAACAAACGCAAGGAACTCGGTGTGGATGACGCTTTGAAGACAGTACCCGGCGTGACCTCGAAGATGCTGGTCAAGTTCGGCGAGAATGACATCAAGTCGGTCGAGGATCTGGCCGGTTGCGCCACCGACGATCTGGTTGGCTGGACCGAGCGCAAGGAAGGCGCCGAGCCGACCAAGTTCCCCGGCATTCTCGACGCCAACGAAATCTCGCGCGACGATGCCGAGCGCATGATCATGCAGGCCCGCGTCATCGCCGGCTGGATCACCGAGGCCGACCTTGCCAAGCAGTCCGAGGCGGCGGAAGCCACCGAAGACCAGACGGCGTAAGGAGATGCCCCGCGCATGCTCGCCATGGCTGACCCCGATCTCGACAACGGACCGCGGACCGACAGGTCCGCGACGATGCGGATGTGCGCGGTCACCCGTGAGGTGCGCCCGATCGACGAACTGATCCGATTCGTGGTCTCGCCCCAGGGCGAGGTCGTTCCGGATCTGAAGCGCAGGCTCCCCGGCCGTGGCCTGTGGGTCTCGGCATCGCGCCGGACCGTTGCGGAAGCGGTGCGGCGTAACCAATTCAGCAAGGGTTTCAAGCGCGACATCCGGGCCGCCGCGACCCTCCCCGCCGACACCGAGGCTTTGCTGGTTCGCGGCGCGACCGAGGCGCTGGCGATGGTCGCCAAGGCCGGCCAGGTCGTCTCCGGTTTCAGCAAGGTCGAGGGCGCGCTCCGGGACGGGGAGGCCCAGGCCCTGATCCACGCTTCGGACGGTGCGGCCGACGGAATCCGCAAATTGGACGCGATCGTGCGGCAAAAGCGCGGAAATGCGGATGAATCGGAGGAATTTTCGACCAGATTTCCGATCGTCAATGTTCTGACGTCGGGAGAATTGGATTTGGCACTGGGGCGGTCAAATGTGATACATGCTGCCCTGCTCGCGGGCCCGGCGAGCAAGACGTTCCTGTCGCGCTGCCAGATCCTGGTCCGATACCGGATGGCCGATGACGACAAGACCGAAGGAAGCGGCCAGAAATTCTGACTAACAAGATGTGCTTTAACGACTGTGCGAATGCGCACTACGCAACAAGATTAGGACTGCTGAATGGTTGATACCAAAACGCCTGGCGACAAGACTTTAAGTGTCCCGACCAAGACCTTGACGCTCAAGCCGCGCGTCGAGACGGGCACCGTACGCCAGAGCTTCAGCCATGGCCGGACCAAGCAGGTCGTGGTCGAGAAGCGCGGCAAGCGCCGCCTCGGTGGCGACGCGCCCGCCGGCGAAACCCATGCGCCCGAACCTGTGGTCGCCAAGCCGGCGCCGGTCGTCGCCAAAGCGCCAAGCCGCCCCTCAGCGTCAGCCGCGCCCCGCGCCGGCTCCGGCGTGGTGTTGCGCACGCTGACCGAGGATGAACGTTCCGCGCGCGCCAGCGCGCTGGCCGATGCCAAGGTCCGTGACATCGAGGAACGTCGGCTGGCGGAAGAAGAAGCCAAGCGCCGCAGCAGCAAGGAAGGCATCGAGCAGGCCGAACGCGAAGCCGCCGAAGCGCGCCGCAAGGCCGAGGAAGAACGTCACCGCCTGGAAGAAGAAGCCAAGCGCAAGGCCGAACTCGAAGCCAAGAAGCGTTTTGGCGAGGCCGAAGCCAAGGCCGCAACAACCGCAGCACCCGGCACCACCACTACCACCGCGCGCCCCGCGGCCCGGCCGACGGCCTCGGCAGTGCCGCCCGCGCGCGCGCCGGGCGTTGCCGCCGATGCCTCCGATGAGGATGAAGGTCCGCGCCAGATCCGCCGTGGCCCCGGCGGCGCCATGCGCCCCGCCGTGCCGCCGAAGACGACCCACAAGCCCGGACCGCAAAAGGAACGCGGCCGCCTGACGCTGGTCACCGCCCTGGACGCCGACAATGTGCGCGAGCGTTCGATCGCCTCGTTCCGCCGCCGCACCCAGCGCCTGAAGGGACACGCCTCGAACGAGCCGAAGGAAAAGATCATCCGCGAAGTGGTGATCCCGGAAGCGATCAACATCCAGGAACTCGCCAACCGCATGTCGGAACGCGCGGTCGACGTCATCCGCCTGCTGATGAAGCAGGGCGCGATGCACAAGATCACCGACGTGATCGACGCCGACACCGCGCAGCTGATCGCCGAGGAACTGGGCCATACCGTCAAGCGCGTGGCCGCGTCCGACGTCGAAGAGGGTCTGTTCGACATCGTCGACGATTCCACCGACACCGAACCGCGGTCGCCGGTCGTGACCGTGATGGGCCATGTCGATCACGGCAAGACCTCGCTGCTCGACGCGCTCCGCCATGCCAACGTGGTTTCGGGCGAAGCCGGCGGCATCACCCAGCATATCGGCGCCTATCAGGTGACTTCACCGGAAAGCGGCAAGAAGATCACCTTCATCGATACGCCCGGCCACGCCGCGTTCACCGCGATGCGTGCGCGCGGCGCCAAGGTCACCGATATCGTGATCCTGGTGGTGGCGGCCGATGACGGCGTCATGCCGCAGACCATCGAGGCGATCAACCACGCCAAGGCGGCGAAGGTTCCAATGATCATCGCGATCAACAAGATCGACAAGCCCGACGCCAAGCCGGAGCGCGTGCGCACCGAGCTGTTGCAGCACGAGGTTCAGGTCGAGTCGTTCGGCGGCGACGTCGTCGACGTCGAGGTATCAGCCAAGAACAAGACCAATCTCGACAAGCTGCTGGAAATGATCGCGCTGCAGGCCGAACTGCTCGACCTCAAGACCAACGCGGAACGTCCCGCCGAAGGTACCGTGATCGAAGCCAGGCTCGATCGCGGCCGGGGTCCGGTTGCGACCGTGCTGGTGCAGCGCGGAACCTTGCGCATCGGCGACATCATCGTGGCCGGCGCCGAAATGGGCCGCGTCCGCGCCCTTATCAACGATCAGGGCGTGAACATCGACGAGGCCGGACCTTCAGTGCCGGTCGAGGTGCTCGGCTTCAACGGTCCGCCGGAAGCCGGCGACCGCCTCGCGGTGGTCGAGAACGAAGCCCGCGCCCGCCAGGTCACGAGCTATCGCGCCCACCAGAAGCGCGAAAACGCGGCTGCCTCGATTTCCGGCATGCGCGGCTCGCTCGAACAGATGATGTCGCAGCTCAAGACGTCGGGCCGCAAGGAATTCCCGCTGATCATCAAGGCCGACGTGCAAGGTTCGCTCGAAGCCATCTTGGGATCGCTGGAAAAGCTCGGCACCGACGAAGTTGCCGCGCGCATCCTGCATGCGGGCGTCGGCGGCATCTCCGAATCGGACGTGACGCTGGCGGAAGGTTTCAACGCCGCCATCATCGGCTTCTCGGTTCGTGCCAACAAGGAAGCGGCGGCCGCCGCCAAGCGCAACGGCATCGAGATCCGCTATTACAACATCATCTACGATCTGGTCGACGACATCAAAAAGGCGATGTCCGGCCTGCTCGCGCCGACGCTGCGCGAAACCATGCTGGGCAATGCGCAGATCCTGGAAGTGTTCAACATTTCCAAGGTCGGCAAGGTCGCCGGCTGCCGCGTCACCGACGGCACCGTGGAACGCGGCGCCAATGTACGCCTCATTCGCGACAACGTGGTTGTGCATGAAGGCAAGCTCTCGACACTGAAGCGCTTCAAGGACGAAGTGAAGGAAGTGCAGTCCGGCCAGGAATGCGGCATGGCGTTCGAGAATTACGGCGACATGCGCGCCGGCGACGTTATCGAGTGTTATCGCGTGGAGACGATCCAGCGGAGCCTGTAAGTCTGAACCTTACGGCTTCGTCGGAAGACATTGTAATAGTTCGACGTCATGCCCGGACAAAAGCGCGAAGCGCGTCTTCGCATTAGTGTTCCGGGCATCCACGTCCCAGAGAATTCAGCAGCAAGAAAGACGTAGATGGCCGGGATTAGCCCGGCCATGACGGATTTGTTTTTGAGAGACGGCCATGCCCCGCCACCACAGCAAGAGTTCCGCCCCCGGCGGCTCACAACGCCAATTGCGCGTCGGCGAAACCGTGCGCCATGCGGTCGCCGATATTCTGTCGCAAGGTAACGTGCATGACCCCGATCTCGAGGGTCACATCATCACGGTTCCGGAGGTGCGCATGTCACCGGACCTGAAGCTTGCAACCGTCTATGTGATGCCGCTCGGCGGACGCGACACCGATGTCGTGATCGCAGCGCTCGCGCGCCACAAGAAATTCCTGCGCGGCGAGATCGCGCACCGCGTTAACCTAAAGTTTGCGCCTGATCTTCGCTTCCGCGTCGACGAACGATTCGATGAAGCGGAACGGATCGAGAAATTACTGAGAACACCTGCGGTGCAAAGAGACCTCGCACCCGATTCGGACGACAAGTGATGGTTGTGAACACTGCAAACAGCGTCATCGATTCGCAAAATGCCGAATCGCATGACGCCGAAAAAAATATTTTTACCGAACCGCGCAACGAAGATTCCCGGCGCGGCGACGATACGCGGCGCGGCAATAACGATCCGCGCCAGAACAAGCATCAAGGCAAACAGCAACGGCAGAATAATCAGCCGCGCCGCGACAAGCGCGACGTCCATGGCTGGGTGATTCTCGACAAGCCGATCGGCATGACCTCGACGCACGCGGTCGCGGTGCTCAAGCGCCTGTTCCAGGCCAAGCGCGCCGGCCATGCCGGTACCCTCGACCCGCTCGCCTCCGGCGGTTTGCCGATCGCGCTGGGCGAAGCCACCAAGACGGTCCCGTTCGTGATGGACGGCCGCAAGCGCTACCGCTTCACCGTGAGTTGGGGCGAGGAACGCGATACCGACGACACCGAGGGCCGGGCGACCAGGACCAGCGATCTCAGGCCCTCCGCCGAGGCGATCCGGGCGCTGCTGCCGCAATTCACCGGCCTGATCGAGCAGATCCCGCCGCAATATTCCGCGATCAAGGTCCAGGGCGAACGGGCCTATGATCTGGCCAGAGACGGCGAAACCGTCGAATTGAAGCCGCGACCGGTCGAGATTCACGAATTAACCCTTGTAGAACATATAGATAGCGGCCAATCCGTGTTCGAGGCCGAGTGCGGCAAGGGAACCTATGTCCGGGCGCTGGCCCGCGATATCGGCCGGATTCTGGGCTGTTTCGGCCATATCAGCGCCTTGCGGCGGACCCTGGTAGGTCCATTCCGCGAAACGGACATGATTCCGCTGGAACAGTTGGAGGCTTTGTGTAATAGAGCCGCGTCGGGCGAGGGCAGCCTCGCCGACGCGCTTTTGCCCGTTGAGACCGCGCTGGACGACATCCCGGCACTGGCCGTCACACGGGCTGATGCGGCAAGGCTCCACCGGGGCCAGGCCGTTTTGTTGCGCGGACGGGATGCGCCCAATTGTAGCGGCACAGTCTATGTCACGGTGGCAGGCCGGCTTCTGGCCCTCGCCGAAATTGGCAATGGCGAACTCATCCCCAAGCGTGTGTTCAACCTGACCGGACTGACTGCCAGTTCCGGTCGTAACAACGAGAAAGTTTGACGATGTCGATTACCGCCGAACGCAAAGCGGAAGTCATCAAGACGAATGCCAACAAGACCGGCGACACCGGCTCGCCCGAGGTTCAGGTTGCGATCCTTTCGGAACGCATCAACAACCTCACCGGGCACTTCAAATCCCACGTGAAGGACAATCATTCGCGCCGGGGTCTTTTGAAGATGGTCGCCACGCGCCGTTCCCTGCTCGATTACATCAAGCGGAAGGACGAGGCGCGCTACAAGGCGCTGCTCGAAAAGCACAACATTCGTCGTTGATCCCAGAGTACGCGCGCGCCTGTTGCGCGCGTTTTCGTATGGTCTTCCGGAAGAAACCCGGACTCCGGATTTTCGGAGACGATCATGCGCAAGGGCATGAAGAAACGCATGCTCAATAGACGTCCAGCAGCAATCCGGCCGCTGGGCAGGGCAAGGTGCCCGGACTACCGAGAGGATGGACGCCATCCGAAATATAAAGACCATGGCAGGATCGCCGGATGCTGATCTCGTGTTGCGATCAGTGTCTCGCAATCTTGCGCATGGTCTTTGTGTTTCAGGCGTCCCTGCTTTCGCTAAACCATGAAAGAAATCGAAATGTTTAATGCTCATTCAGTCGAGATCGACTGGGGTGGACGTCCCCTCAAGCTTGAAACCGGAAAGATCGCCCGTCAGGCCGACGGCGCCGTGCTCGCGACCTATGGCGAGACCATCGTGCTCGCCACGGTCGTCGCCGCCAAGAACCCGCGCGAAGGCGTCGACTTCCTGCCGCTGACCGTCGACTACCAGGAAAAGACCTATGCCGCGGGCCGTATTCCCGGCGGTTATTTCAAGCGCGAGGGCCGGCCGACCGAAAAGGAGACGCTGGTCTCCCGCCTGATCGACCGTCCGATCCGTCCGCTGTTCGTCGACGGCTGGCGCAATGAAACCCAGGTCATCGTCACCGTGCTGTCGCATGACATGGAGAACGATCCCGACATTCTGGCGCTGGTCGCGGCCTCCGCGGCGCTGACGATCTCGGGCGCGCCGTTCAAGGGCCCGATCGGGGCGGCCCGCGTCGGCTTCGCCAACGACGAATATGTGCTCAACCCGACGCTCGACGAAATGCTCGAGACCCAGCTTGATCTGGTCGTCGCCGGCACCGCCGACGCCGTGCTGATGGTGGAATCGGAAGCCAAGGAACTCAACGAAGACATCATGCTCGGTGCTGTGATGTTCGGACACCGGCACTTCCAGCCGGTGATCAAGGCGATCATCGAGCTGGCCGAGAAGGCCGCGAAAGAGCCGCGCGAAGTCAAGGTCGTCGACGAGAGCGCGCTCGAGAAGGAAATGCTCGGCCTGATCGAGCAGGAGCTGCGCTCGGCCTACGCTATCCCGATCAAGCAGGACCGCTACGCGGCGGTCGGCAAGGCCAAGGAAAAGGTGATGGCTCACTACTTCCCGGAAGGGCAGGAGCCGCAATACGACAAGCTGCGCATCGCCGGCGTGTTCAAGGAACTCGAATCCAAGATCGTCCGCTGGAACATCCTCGACACCGGCAAGCGCATCGACGGCCGCGATTCCAAGACCGTGCGCAGCATCATCGCCGAAGTCGGCGTGCTGCCCCGCGCCCACGGTTCGGCACTGTTCACCCGCGGTGAAACCCAGGCGATGGTCGTGACCACGCTCGGCACCGGCGAGGACGAGCAGTACATCGACTCGCTGTCAGGGACCTACAAGGAGCAGTTCCTGCTGCACTACAACTTCCCTCCCTACTCGGTCGGTGAAACCGGACGCCTCGGCGGCACCAAGCGCCGCGAAATCGGCCACGGCAAGCTCGCCTGGCGCGCGATCCATCCGGTCCTGCCGCCGCACCACGAATTCCCCTACACGGTGCGCGTGGTTTCCGAGATCACCGAATCCAACGGATCGTCGTCGATGGCATCGGTCTGCGGCGCTTCGCTGGCGCTGATGGATGCGGGCGTTCCCCTGAAGCGGCCGACCGCGGGCATCGCGATGGGCCTGATCCTGGAAGGTTCGCGCTTTGCGGTCCTGTCCGACATTCTCGGTGACGAGGATCATCTCGGCGACATGGACTTCAAGGTGGCCGGCACCGACCAGGGCATCACCTCGCTGCAGATGGACATCAAGATCGAGGGCATCACCGAAGAGATCATGAAGGCGGCACTCGGCCAGGCCAAGGATGGGCGTATCCACATCCTCGGCGAAATGTCGAAGGCGCTGACCAATGCGCGCGCCGAGCTCGGCGAGTACGCGCCGCGCATCGAGACCTTCAAGATCCCGACCGACAAGATCCGTGAAGTGATCGGCACCGGCGGCAAGGTGATCCGCGAGATCGTCGAGAAGACCGGCGCCAAGGTCAACATCGAGGACGACGGCACCGTGAAGGTCGCCTCCAACGACGGCGAGGCGATGAAGGCCGCGATCAAGTGGATCAAGTCGATCGCCTCCGATCCGGAGATCGGCCAGATCTACGAAGGCACCGTGGTCAAGGTGATGGAGTTCGGCGCGTTCGTGAACTTCTTCGGCGCCAAGGACGGCCTCGTCCACATCAGCCAGCTCGCCGGGGCCCGGGTGCAGAAGACCTCCGACGTCGTCAAGGAAGGCGACAAGGTCAAGGTCAAGCTGCTCGGCTTCGACGATCGCGGCAAGACGCGGCTGTCGATGAAGGTGGTCGATCAGGCGACCGGCGAGGACCTCGAAGCCAAGCAGAAAGCGGCGGAAGCCTCGGCGCCCCGCGAAGCGGCCGGCGAGTAAGCGCCTCGACATCGAAAATCAGAAGGGGGCGGCTGCAAAGCCGCCCTTTTTATTTGCCGCAGATGTGATCGTGCGCTCTTACGCCGCAGCGCCTAACCCATTTAAAATGAAACCGGAATGGGGCTGACTTCGCAGCTGGAAGCTGGACCCGTTACGATCGTCCGAACCGAGCAGCAGGCTCGTCACGCAGGGAGAGACTTATGTCCGCACTTTCGCGCCGTCATTTTTTCAGCGCCGCCGCCGGCCTCGTAGCCGTCGCGGCGGCACCGCGTGTCGCCTTTGCCCAGGCCGCCGCACCGGCGGCTGCCCCGGCCGCGGCAGGCCCGTTCACGCTGCCGCCGCTCCCTTACGCCTTCAACGCGCTTGAGCCGCATATCGATGCCAAGACCATGGAAATCCACCATGGTCGGCATCATGCCGCCTACGTCAACAATCTGAACACCCTCGCCAAGACCAATGCGCAGCTCGGCACCAGCAAGGTGACGGACATCCTCGGCAATTTGAACGCCCTGAACGACGACATCAAATTCGGTGTGCGCAACAATCTCGGCGGCCATGCCAACCACACCATGTTCTGGGAAATCATGGCCCCGGGCGGCGGCAAGCCGGAAGGCGAGGTGCTGGCCGCGATCGACAAGGACCTCGGCGGCCTGGAGAAGTTCCAGAACGACTTTAATGCCGCGGGCGGACGTCAGTTCGGCTCCGGCTGGGTGTTCGTGACCGTTGCCAAGGACGGCAAGCTTGCGATCGAGACCCGTCCGAACCAGGACAATCCGATCATGGACGGCAAGCGCGCGCTGCTTGGCAACGACGTCTGGGAGCACGCCTATTATCTCAACTACCAGAACCGCCGCGCCGATTATCTCAAGGCGTGGTGGAACACGGTGAACTGGACCAAGGTCGCCGAGCGTTTTGCGGCGGCGAAGGCCGGTACGCTCGGCGTTTGATCGCGCGCTCCATCTTGAAAAGCGAAAGGGCGGCTTGTGAGCCGCCCTTTTTTGTCAGTGTTGCGTTCGTCCAGCGCTCAGCTGATCAGAACCGATCGAGGTTCATCACCTTGGTCCAGGCGGCGGCGAAATCCTTGGCGAACTTCTCTTTGGAGTCCGCGCAGGCATAGACCTCGGCGAAGGCGCGAAGCTGCGCATGCGAACCGAAGATCAGGTCGACGCCGGTGGCGGTCCACTTGACCGCCTTTGTCTTCCGATCTCGGCCCTCGTAGGCATCGCCCGACGGCTGCCACTCCGTGCTCATGCTGAGCAGATTGACGAAGAAATCGTTCGTCAATGTCCCCACCTTGCTGGTGAAGACGCCGTGCTTTGATCCGCCGGCATTCGCGCCGAGGACGCGCAGGCCGCCGACCAGCGCCGTCAGTTCGGGTCCCGTCAACCGCAGCAATTGCGCGCGGTCAATCAGCGCTTCCACCGGCCCCAGGAACTGATGCTTCTTGCCGTTGACATAATTGCGGAAGCCATCGGCACGCGGTTCGAGCGGAGCAAAGGAAGCGACGTCGGTTTGATCCTGCGACGCATCCATGCGCCCCGGCGTGAACGGCACCTTGACGTCGACGCCGGCGTCCTTTGCGGCCTTTTCGACCGCCGCGGAGCCGCCGAGAACGATCAGGTCGGCAAGCGAAACCTTCTTGCCGAACTCCTTCTGGATCGCCACCAGCTTCTGCAGCACCGTGTTCAGCTCGGCGGGCTGGTTGACCTCCCACTCCTTCTGGGGGCTGAGACGAATACGCGCGCCATTGGCGCCGCCGCGCTTGTCGGAGCCGCGGAACGTCGACGCCGACGCCCATGCGGTCGAAACGAGCTGCGACACCGACAGACCCGAGCTGAGAATCTTGGTCTTCAGCGCGGCGATATCCGCGTCTCCGATCAGCGGATGATCCGCCGCCGGAATCGGATCCTGCCAGATCAGCGTTTCCTTCGGCACCAGCGGGCCGAGATAACGCACGACCGGACCCATGTCACGGTGCGTGAGCTTGAACCAGGCACGCGCAAACGCGTCCGCGAACTGGTCCGGGTTTTCGTAGAAGCGCCGCGAAATCTTCTCATAAGCCGGATCGAAGCGCAGCGACAAGTCGGTCGTCAGCATCATCGGCACATGCTTCTTCGACTTGTCGAAGGCGTCCGGGATCGTCGCTTCCGCGCCCTTCGCCTTCCACTGCTTGGCACCGGCCGGGCTCTTGGTCAGCTCCCATTCGTTCTCGAACAGGTTCTTGAAGAACAGATTGCTCCACTGCGTCGGCTGCTGCGTCCAGGTGACTTCCGGACCGCCGGTAATGGTATCGGCGCCGATGCCGGTACCGTGCTTGCTCTTCCAGCCGAGGCCCTGATCCTCGAGAGCGCCGCTTTCCGGGTCTGACCCCACCAGCGACGGATCGCCGGCACCATGGGCCTTGCCGAAGGTGTGGCCGCCGGCAATCAGCGCAACGGTCTCTTCGTCATTCATCGCCATGCGGAAGAACGTTTCGCGGATGTCTTTCGCCGCTGCGAGCGGATCCGGGTTGCCGTTCGGGCCTTCCGGATTGACGTAGATGAGACCCATCTGCACGGCGCCGAGCGGCTCGGAGAGTTCGCGTTCGCCACTGTAGCGTTCGTCGCCCAGCCAGGTGCCTTCGGGGCCCCAGAATAGCTCCTCGGGCTCCCAGACGTCGGTGCGGCCGCCGGCGAAGCCGAACGTCTTGAAGCCCATCGATTCCAGCGCGACGTTGCCAGCGAGAATCATCAGGTCGGCCCACGAGATCTTGCGGCCGTATTTCTGCTTGATCGGCCATAGCAGCCGGCGCGCCTTGTCGAGATTGGCGTTGTCAGGCCAGCTGTTCAGCGGCGCGAAGCGCTGCTGACCAGCCCCGGCGCCGCCGCGGCCGTCCGTGATGCGGTAGGTGCCGGCGCTGTGCCACGCCATGCGGATCATGAGACCGCCATAGTGACCGAAATCGGCCGGCCACCACTCCTGCGATTCCGTCATCAACGCGGTCAGGTCCTTGACCACGGCATTGAGGTCGAGGGTCTTGAACTCCTTGGCGTAATCGAACGCCTCGCCCATCGGATCGGACAGAGTGGAATTGCGGTGGAGCAGCGAAACGTCCAGCGCGTCCGGCCACCAATCGCGGTTCGAGTGTCCGCCTTTTCCGCCCGAGAACGGGCATTTTGTTTTGTCGTCCATGATTGCCTCCTAAGGGCCGCTTCCAGTCAGATTGGAAGCACTCTAAGAGCCGCTTTCCATCAGGGGAAGTTGATTTTAATGATCGAACCGATAAGATATTCTGATGATACAGATGACGCTCAGACAGCTTCGCTATTTTGATGCGCTGGCCCGTCACGGCCATTTCGGGCGCGCGGCGGAAGCCTGCTCGATCTCGCAGCCGGCCCTGTCGATGCAAATCAAGGAAATGGAGCAAGCGCTCGGCGGCGCGCTGCTGGAACGAAGCGCGCGACAGATCACGCTGACGGAATTCGGCGAAGAGATCGTGCAGCGCGTCCGCGACATCCTGCGCTCGGTCGATGAACTCGGCGATTTCGCGCGCGCGGCACAGGACCGGCTTGCCGGCCGGCTGCGCATCGGCATGATCCCGACGATCGCGCCCTATCTGCTGCCGAAAGTGATCGAGAACCTCGCGCGCATGCATCCGGAACTCGACATCCACGTGCGCGAGACGCTGACGCCGAAGCTGATCAAGGAAGTGACCGAAGGCCGGCTCGATACGGCGATCGTGGCATTGCCGGTATCGGAGCCATCGCTGACCGAGATCGCGTGCTTTTCCGAGACCTTCCTGCTGGTGCGGCCGGGCGCGGACGAGGGCACACCGGTGCCGAGCCACGAGACGCTGCGCGAGATGCGGTTGCTGCTGCTCGAAGAGGGGCATTGTTTCCGCGACCAGGCGCTGTCGTTCTGCAACATGCAGTCGCCGCCGCGCGAGGTGCTGGACGCAAGCTCGCTGTCCACGCTCGTTCAGATGGTCGGCGCCGGCATCGGCGTCACCCTGATTCCGGAAATGGCGGTCACGGTGGAAACCCGTTCGGCACAGGTCTCGGTCGCGCGGTTCAGCAACCCGCAACCGTCGCGGACCATCGGCATGGTCTGGCGCAAGACCAGCCCGCTGGCCGCACAGCTGCAGCAAATCTCGGAAGTGGTCTGCCTCGCCGCCGATGCCTTGCGCGAACAGCGCAAGGTGAAACCCTCGTTGCGAAAATCGCGGGGGTGATCAGCAACGCGACAAGGTCCCGCCGATGACGGGATATGTGATGAAGTATTATCGATGGAAGAGGGGAGAGCTCCGCACGATAGACGAAGAGGCGCAAAACAACTTGCGGATGCCCGCGGTGCGCTCTAGTTAGACGCATCCCTGCGCACCAATCCCGTTCCCGAGTTTTCATGATCCGCGTCCTGGCCGTTGCACTTATCCTGTCGTGCTCCGTCACACCCGCATGGGCGCAAGCCCAGCCCGCGCCTATAGCCGCGCCATCCGCGCCGAAGCCCGCCAAGAAGGCGGCGGCAAAGACCAAGACCAGCGCGAGGCAAGCCGCGCCGACGGAAAGCGGTCCTTGTCAGATCGGCGTTATTCCAGCGGTCGGCGACCAGTTCGCGGTTCAGAAAATCGGCCTCACCGTATTCAACAACGATTATGCGGATGTACCGATCGAGAGCTGGGGTCTCGACGATCTCGTGGTCGCGCGCGTTCGCGCCGTGACGGGTTCCGGCGCCGGTGTCCGGCGAATAGCCTACTCGAAGCAGGCGTTCGCGCCTTACGACCGTCCTGCCCCGGCGCTGTTTCGCAATCCCGAGAGCGATCTGACCACCATTGTGCGGCAGATCACCGCGAACGCTGGTTGCGCGCGCTATGTGGCGGTTACAAAACTTGACAGCAAGTTGGACGGAACCAACCAAACCCTGCGCGGCATCGGCGTTTATCACCGCGGCATCGGCAGCCTCGTCGGCCATACCCGCTTGTACTCCAGCATCCAGGTCACGGTGTTTGACGGACAGACCTACGCGGTAAGCAAAAAGCCTTTTAACATCAATCTTGGCTTGGCACTTGCCAGGGGGTTTGGAGTCGAGGACCCGCTTACCAAACTCGAAAACTCTGCGTTTCCAGAGCCCGCAGCAGCGGCGGCGACGAGCGCGACATTGCGCGACGGCACCCGGGCATTGCTTGCTACGCATCTCGACAAGGCATTGTCGGCCGCGCTTGGACAATAACGCAAAGGATGCGCGAACAGCGCAAGCCGAAACCCTCGCCGCGAAATCGCGGGCGTGATGAGCGAAGGCCTCACAGCCGCGCTTAATTTTTTGCTAGCCATGCCTCCTGTTGCCCAACTACCTCAAAGACAATTGAGCGTGGCTCTCCGCGATTCGCCCGAAATCGCCGGCCAGTCGACCGCACGAAATAAAGTTGACCAACATATCGCTCGACGTTGAACCGTTCGTCCTAGGCGTAGTGCGTTGCCAATTCGCGTCAGACGCGCAATGAAGATGGCATTGTCCGCCTCCGCCGATGAAAGGTTCCGCCATGATGCAGCTTTATTGGTCGCCCCGTTCGCGTTCGTTTTCCTCGCTGTGGCTGTTCGAAGAGACCGGACAACCCTATGAACGCGTGCTGACGGACATCTCGACCGGCGCACAGCGCAAGCTCGAATATCTGGCGATCAATCCGATGGGCAAGGTGCCGGCGCTCCGGGATGGCGAGGCCACGCTTGCCGAAGCCGCCGCGATCGCGGCCTATGTCGCCGAGCGCTATCCGGAAGCGAAGCTGGCGCCGCCGCTCGGAGATCCGCTGCGCGCAAAGTATCTCTACTGGCTGTTCTTCAGCCCCGGTTGTATCGAGCCTGCGATCGTGCAGCTCGCGACCAAGATCGAAATGAATCCGGTCGCGGCCGGCTGGGGCGATTCGCAACGCGTGATCGACGTGCTCGACAACGCGCTGGAGAAAGGTCCGTGGATTCTCGGCGAGAATTTTTCCGCAGCCGACATCATCATTGGCTCCGGGCTGAATTTCGCCGTGCGGCTGTTCAAGATGGTGCCGTCGCGGCCGTCGTTCGACGCCTATATTGACCGATGCGCGGCGCGGCCGGCGTTCCAGCGCGCAGAGAAGATCGCGGCGGGATAGGCGTTCACGACTGTCATCACCGGAGAAAGCGGGTGACCCAGTATTCCCGAGATATCAGTAATTGAATCGAGAAGCCGCGGCGTACTGGATGCCCCGCTTTCGCGGGGCATGACAAATCACGCATCCATGCGCTTGAACACCAGCGTGGCGTTGGTGCCGCCGAAACCGAACGAGTTCGACAGCACGGTGCCGAGCTTGGCATTGTCGATGCGCTTGCGCACGATCGGCATGTCGGCGAACACCGGGTCGAGCTCGGTGATGTTGGCGCTCTCGCACACAAAACCGTTGTTCATCATCAGCAGCGAATAGATCGCTTCCTGAACGCCGGTGGCACCGAGCGAATGTCCGGTCAGCGCCTTGGTCGCCGAGATCGGCGGGCATTTTTCGCCGGTGCCGAACACCTTGCGGATCGCCTCGATTTCCGGCGGATCGCCGGCGGGCGTCGAGGTGGCGTGCGGATTGATGTAGTCGATCGGCGTCTTCACGGTCTCCATCGCCATCCGCATGCAGCGCTCGGCGCCTTCGCCCGAGGGGGCCACCATGTCGTAGCCGTCAGACGTCGCGCCATAGCCGACCACTTCGGCGTAGATGCGCGCGCCGCGCGCCTTGGCGTGTTCGAGCTCTTCCAGCACCACCACGCCGGCGCCGCCCGCAATGACGAAGCCGTCGCGGCTGACGTCATAGGGACGCGACGCGGTGGCGGGCGTGGCGTTGTATTTCGAGGACATCGCGCCCATGGCGTCGAACAGCACCGACAGCGACCAGTCGAGTTCCTCGCAGCCGCCGGCGAAGATCACATCCTGCTTGCCGATCTGGATCGTCTCATAGGCGTTGCCGATGCAATGGTTGGAGGTCGCGCAGGCCGACGAGATCGAATAGTTCACGCCTTTGATCTTGAACCAAGTCGCCAGCGTGGCTGAGGCGGTCGACGACATCGCCTTTGGCACCGCGAACGGCCCCACGCGTTTGGGACCCTTGGTCCTGGTGATATCGGCCGCTTCGACGATGGTGCGCGCGGACGGTCCGCCGGAGCCCATGATGATGCCGGTACGGACGTCGGAAACTTCGGTCGGGCTGAGACCGGAATCCTGGATCGCCTGCTCCATCGCAATGTGATTCCACGCCGCGCCCTCGCCGAGAAAGCGCATCGCGCGCCGGTCGATGACATCGGCGGGATTGAGGGACGGAGCGCCCTGCACCTGCGAGCGGAAGCCGAGTTCGGCGTATTTTTCCGCGCGCGTGATCCCCGATTTCGCCTCATGAAGGCTCGCAAGCACTTCCTGGGTGTTATTTCCGATGGATGAGACGATGCCCATCCCCGTGATGACAACCCGCCTCATGATCGCCTCGTCCTGTCGTTTGCGTTTTGTGTGATGGCCGCCGTCAAACCGAATTCCGCCTATTGGAGAGCGGGTAACTTACGCTCCCGGCAATGCGGCACCCTGCTTTAACAGCCCCACCCTCAGATCCTTCGCGCGATAGATAATCTCGCCGTCGGCCGAAAGCCAGCCGTCGGCGATACCCAGCCAGAGCTTTAGACGCATCACCCGCTTGATATCGACGTTGTACACAATCTTGCGGACATTCGGCATCACTTGACCGGAGAACTTCAGTTCGCCGAGGCCCAACGCCCGGCCGCGGCCCTCGCCGCCGGTCCAGCCGAGATAAAAGCCGACCATCTGCCACAGCGCGTCGAGGCCGAGACAGCCCGGCATCACCGGATCGCCTTTGAAATGGCAGCCGAAGAACCAGAGATCCGGGTTCACGTCGAGTTCGGCGCGAACGATGCCCTTGCCGTATTCCCCGCCGGTTTCGGAAATTTCGGTGATGCGATCGAACATCAGCATCGGCGGCAGCGGCAATTGCGCATTTCCCGGGCCGAATAGCTCGCCACGGCCGCACGCCAGCAAATCCTCGTATTCGTAACCGCCGCGGCGATCCAGCATCGTTTCAGCCTCTCTAAGATGTCCCGCAAAAAGTATCCTGGTCGCGCTTTCGAGCGAACTGGACCGGTTTCCCGCGGAAGAATGCCTGTTTCCCGCAAATTGGCGCTACTTGGGTGCCACCGGCAAATGTCCCTGCCGAATATGCATATGTGGTCCGCGCGCTCTGTAACATAGGCCTTGGCGGGCGGCAAAGCACTGGATAGGGCCTAAAAGCACCCTGTCCCATCGCGGGTTCCGCCTTTACCTTGGGATCGTTCTAGTTGCGAAAAACTTGCATCTAAAGGATTTCCTTTTATATTGGGCAAGAATATTGCCCAAGTTTGTCAGCGTGGTACCGAAGTGGAAATGAACGACCAGGTCTCGACTGTGAACGACGACGCCGCTGACTTAGCCGCGATGGATCCGGCCGCCCATGCCGCCGGACATCAACCGGCGTTGACCGGCTGTCCCTGGCATGACGTCAACGAAATGCTGCAAGCTGCCGGCCTGCGGCCGACCCGCCAGCGCATGGCGCTCGGCTGGCTGCTGTTCGGCAAGGGCGCGCGGCATCTGACCGCTGAAATGCTGTACGAGGAAGCGACGCTGGCCAAGGTGCCGGTCTCGCTCGCCACCGTCTACAACACGCTCAACCAGCTCACCGATGCCGGCCTGCTGCGCCAGGTCAGCGTTGACGGCACCAAGACCTATTTCGACACCAACGTGACGGCGCATCACCACTTCTATCTCGAGAACAACCACGAGCTGGTCGACATTCCAGATCCGCATCTGGTGCTGTCGCGGATGCCCGACGTGCCGGAAGGTTACGAAATCGCCCGCGTCGACATGGTCGTGCGGCTGCGCAAGAAGCGCTGAGCTCTATCAGCCCGTCGTCCCGGCCTTGAGCCGGGACCCATAACCACAAATGTTTATTGTTGAGGAAGGCGTCGGCCATTCGTGGCTAACGCGGAGCCGCGGGGTTTGGATCCCGGCCCCCCGTGCGCAATTGCGCACTAGGCCGGGACGACGACAATTGGTCGTCAACGGCGCAATCAATCCACCTTCTCGTCGGCGTAGACGCCCCACAGCCGCTGCTGTTCGATCCAGCCGTCAAATCCGTTGCCGATCACGCGGCACCAGCCGGCCGCGCATTTCTTGACCTGGGCGACGACGCCGGCCTGCAGGCGCGCGGCGACCGCGCTGGACGGATCGGCGCGATCGTAGAGCGGCGCGAGTCCGTCCTTGGTCTTCATGGTGACGACGGCGGTGCGGCGGCCCGACAGCAGGGAGTGATAGACCCAGCCCTCGGCGCCTTCGGAATCGCGCACCCGGCGCCAGTTCTCGAATTCAGCGGTGATTTCGACCGGCAGGCCGGAGCGGGTGTAAACCCAGGCGACGTCATTGTCCTTGGTCGGACCGGCCCTGACATTCACATGATCGGATTTGAGGCTGACATAACGCGGCACCGGGAGGCCGCTGGTGGTGGAGCCTGCTTCCTTGGCTGAAAAACCTGTGCTGACCGACGCACCCAGCATGCACCCTGCCAGCACCGCCATCGAACAGAAACGCCCCAACGCCATCAACTCGTCTCCTGCCGAGAACCTCTCAACTCGAATTCTTCGAGCTGAAACAATCCACTCAACGCCTGAAACCCAGGACCCTTAAACCCAAGACCCTTAAACTCAGGTCCCCCTGTGCCCGCCTTGGTCGCAACTCGGATTGTCGTTCCCGAGGGGTTCTTGTCTTGGCCCGGCCTTCTGCTAGAGAGGACGGAACGCTTGAGAACCAGAACGCCCGAATTTCCCTGATTACCTTGACCCTTCCCTTGGCAACCCCGAGGTAAGGATCGGGGAACCCGAGGAAGCGCTAAGGAAACCTAAGGAAACGACCAGGTAGCCGTTCGAACCGCGCAGCGAATGCAGTGTCGAACAACCAGGTTAATGAGGCCTCAACGGCGAAGCTTCTGACTCGTCAAAGGTTGGACGAGCCATTGCCTCATGAGAGCAGGACATGTCGGTTAAGAAAAAGCCTCTCGTCGTCGTCACCCGCAAACTCCCGGACTCGATCGAGACCCGGATGCGCGAACTGTTCGATGCGCGGTTAAATCTCGACGATACGCCGATGACGCCGGAACAGATCGCCGAGGCGGTCCGTACCGCCGACGTGCTGGTGCCGACCGTGACCGACCTGGTCAACGAGGAAATTCTCAAGCAGCCCGACTGCAAGCTGCGGATGATCGCCAATTTCGGCAATGGCGTCGACAATATCGACGTCACGGCGGCGCATGCGCGCGGCATCACCGTGACCAACACGCCGAAAGTCTTGACCGAAGACACCGCCGACATGACCATGGCGCTGATTCTCGCGGTGCCGCGGCGGCTGATCGAGGGCGCCTCGATTCTCACCGATGGCAAGCACTGGCCGGGCTGGTCGCCGACCTGGATGCTCGGTCATCGCATCGGCGGCAAACGCCTCGGCATTATCGGCATGGGCCGCATCGGCCAGGCGGTGGCGCGCCGGGCCCGCGCCTTCGGCCTGCAGATCCACTATCACAACCGCCGTCCCGTCGCGCCCGTGATCGCCGACGAATTGGGCGCGACCTATTGGGAAAGCCTCGACCAGATGCTGGCGCGGATGGACATCATCTCGGTGAACTGTCCGCACACCCCGGCGACGTTCCACCTGCTGTCGGCGCGGCGCTTAAAACTGATCCGGAAAGAGGCCTATATCGTCAACACCGCGCGCGGCGAGGTGATCGACGAGGACACGCTGATCAAGCTGATCGAAGGTGGCGAGATCGGCGGCGCCGGGCTCGACGTCTACGAGCACGAGCCCGCCGTCAATCCAAAACTGGTTCGGCTGGCCAAGGCCGGCAAGGTCACGCTGCTGCCGCACATGGGCTCGGCCACGATCGAAGGCCGTGTCGAGATGGGCGAGAAGGTGATCATCAATATCAGGACCTTCCTCGACAACCACAAGCCGCCGGACCGCGTGCTGCCCAGCATGCTGTGAGGCGGCCACCGAGGACGATGTGAGCGAAGCCCACGCATCGCTGCTGAACCGTCTCGCCGCCACCGTCGTCGCACTACATCCCACGCGGATCATCCGCGTCGCGATCGATGGCGTCGATGGCGCGGGAAAGACCACGCTGGCGGATGCGCTAGCGCCGCTCGTGGCGGCACAAGGCCGCCCGACGATCCGCGCTTCCGTGGATGATTTCCATCATCCACGCTCGGTACGATACGCGCGTGGCCGGTATTCACCTGATGGCTTTTTTCTCGACTCGTACGACTACGATTCATTTCGGACACTGTTGCTCGATCCCTTGAGTCCCGGTGGCTCCGGTCGATACGTCGCAAGGCGTTTTGATCTCGACAACGACCGGCCGTTCGAACCGGTCACGCAGCAGGCGCCGCCAACCGCCGCGCTGATCGTTGACGGCATCTTCCTGCACCGCCCCGAGCTTCGGGCCTGTTGGGACCTCTCGATCTTTCTGAAGGTCGACTTCAATGTCTCCGTGCCGCGCGGCGCGCAGCGCGGCCCGGATTTTGGCGCGCCCGATCCTGCTGCGCCGCCGAACCAGCGTTATGTCGGCGGCCAGCAGCGATATCTGCGTGAGTGCGCCCCGGAAGAACATGCCGATATTGTCATCGGCTACAATGATCTGCGGGAGCCAAAAATACTGAAGTGGCGTGCTTCACCCAGTTGAGCCGCCCCGGCCCTTCCGTCTCTCCTGCTTGCGCCATTCCCCGACAAACGTGACGAACGCGCCCAGCGCCGGCGGCGGCTGGCGGCGGCTCGGATAGTACAGAAACGGTCCGGGAAACGGCGCGCACCAGTCGTCGAGCACGCTGACCAGCGCACCCGATTTGATGCCAAAGCGCACATAACCTTCAAACGTCAACCAGAAGCCGATCCCATCGTGGACGGCGCGCAGCGCAAGGCCGAGATAGGTCGCGACCAGTTTTGCCGGCGGCGAAACCACCACGACACGTCCCGCCTTCTCGAATTCCCAATCCAGCATGGCGCCGCTGCCGAACCGGGTGCGGATGCAGGCGTGATCGAGCAGATCCTTCGGCTGCATCGGCTTGCCGTGTCGCGCCACATATTCCTTCGATGCCACCACCGCGTAGCGCTGCGGCGCCCCGAGCGAAACCGCAATCATGTCCTGTGCCAGATGCTCGCCGTAGCGCACGCCGGCGTCGAAACCGCCGGCGACGATATCGACGAATGCACTCTCGCCGACGATCTCCAGTTCGATCTGCGGATACTTTGCAAGAAACGGCGCGACCATCGGCGCCAGCACCAGATCGATCGCCGGCGGCGGCGCATTGATGCGCAGGCGGCCCGACGGCACGCCGCGCAGTCCGCGCACCTGATCGAGCGCGGCGCCGACATCCGACATCGCCGGCCCGACCCGGGCCAGCAGCAGCTCGCCGGCTTCGGTTAGCGCAACGCTGCGGGTGGTGCGGTTCATCAGGCGGACGCCAAGCCGCTCCTCCATGTCGCGCAGCCGCTGGCTGAGACTCGAGACGGAGACGCGCTGCTCGATCGCGGCGCGCCGGAAATTCCTGGTGCGCGCCACGGCGACGAAGGCATCGAGATCGCGGAGGTCAAAATCCTGCATTGTTCGGTATACTGAACAAGCTATTTAGCATTGTCCAGCTTATCGCTCTAATCGCGATCGGCCATACCAGCCTCGTCAACCCGGCACGGGAATCCCGCCGCCAATACGAGGAGCACCACCATGGAACACCGCAAACTCGGCAAAACCGGCCCCAACGTCGCCGCCATCGGTCTCGGCTGCATGGGCATGTCCGACTTTTATGGTCCGGCCGACCGCGGCGAGAGCATCGCCACCATTCATGCCGCGCTCGACGCGGGGATCACCCTGCTCGACACCGGTGACTTCTACGGCATGGGCCACAACGAATTGCTGATCCGCGAGGCCCTCACCGGCCCCGGCCGCGACGATGTGCAGATCAGCGTCAAGTTCGGCGCGTTGCGCGATCCCGCGCGCGGCTTTATCGGAATGGACGGCCGCCCCGCGGCGGTGAAGAATTTCATCGCCTATTCGCTGCAGCGACTCGGCGCCGATCACATCGACATCTACCGGCTGGCGCGGCTCGATCCGGCGGTGCCGATCGAAGACACGATCGGCGCCATCGCCGACATGATCAAGGCTGGCTATGTCAGGCATATCGGCCTGTCCGAAGTCGGCTCCGACACCATCCGTCGCGCCCATGCCGTGCATCCGATCGCCGATCTGCAGATCGAATATTCGCTGATCTCGCGCGGCATCGAGGACGATATCCTGCCGACCTGCCGCGAACTCGGTATCGGCGTCACCGCTTATGGCGTGCTGTCGCGCGGCCTGATCAGCGGACACTGGTCGAAAGACAAGTCCGGCGGACAGGACTTCCGGCAGATGACCCCGCGTTTCCAGGGCGCCAATCTCGACGCCAATCTGGCGCTGGTCGAGCCGCTGCGCGAGGTCGCCGCCGATCTCGGCGTATCGGTGGCGCAGGTCGCGATTGCCTGGGTGGCGGCGCAGGGCAATGACATCGTGCCGCTGGTCGGCGCCCGCCGCCGCGACCGGCTGACCGAAGCGCTTGGCGCGCTCGATGTGAAGCTCTCGGCGGCGCATCTGGACAAGCTCGCGAAGGCATTCCCGCCGGATGCAGCCGCCGGCACGCGTTATGCGACGGAGCAAATGGCGCATCTGGACAGCGAGAAGAAGCGGGCCTGAATGCAACCGCACGAGTTCCTCGCGCCCCCATTCGCCGGGGCGCGAGGGTTCCGTGAGCAAAATCACGGTAACTCATCCAATCTGTCCCTAGCCTCCTGTAGCAGCCGAAGCGGATGGCCCCTTCGTCTCGCGACAAGGAGAAGACAGATGAAGAAGTCCGACATCAACGCAGTCGAGCCTGCGAAGTCCGAGCTCGAAGCGCCGGTTCAGCTCACCCCGGAACAGCTTGAAATCGTCGCAGCCGGTTTCAGGGCTGCGATCAACCGCGGATCGCTGGGCGATATCATCAAGGATATCACCATCTTCGGCAGATTTCCGACGCCGACGATGCCGGTGCCCACAAAGACGGTTCTATTCTGAATCGATCAAGAGACGAGATGGCGTTCGGCGCGTCGTGCGTCGGACGCCATCCCGGACGCCTTTTCATTTCAGGATAGACGCAGCTCACCCGGCACGCGCAGCGAGATAGAGGGATTCATGTCCAAGGATTTAAAGAAGCAGATCGACTGCCCGAGTTCGCAGGCGACCGACGAGGGCGCCCGAATCTTTGGCGTAATCACCGGTACGCCGGAGCAGCACCGGGTCGGATATCTCACCGAGACCGTGCCAATCTCCGAACAGGTCCTTGCCCTTGCGGGAGATGCCAAGCCCACGGAACTGTTCCGCATCGCGGCACCCTGCGCGGGCGCCAGCGGCGGCTGCAAGCATTTCAAAGGTAACACCTGCAGTCTGGCCAAAAGGATCGTTGAAGGCGTTCCGGCTGTCGTCAACGCGCTTCCCGCCTGCGAGATTCGCCCCACCTGCCGCTGGTTCCGTCAGGAAGGCAAAGAGGCCTGCTTCCGTTGCCCGCAGGTCATGACGGATAAATCAAACGCGTCTGACTACGAGAAGCAGATTGCCGACATCGACTGACGGCGGATGCCCGCCAGTCCTCACCGGTGCGCACTTAGATCAGTGATCGTGGGCGTATCGCCGTTGAGCGGGTTCGCGGGATCGCGCCGGTAGCGCAGAGTTTCGAACCGCATCGCGCGGGCGTCCACCATCACCAGCCGTCCGACCAGGCTGTCGCCGAACCCGACGATTTCGCGAATCGCTTCCAGCGCCATCATCGAGCCCAGCATTCCCGCGAGAGCGCCCATCACGCCGGCCTCGGCGCAGGCCGGCACTGTGCCCGGCGGCGGCGCCTCTGGAAACAGACAGCGATAGGTCGGATTGAACTCGCCGTCGGCGCCCCGCTCATGGGCGCGGATCGTGGTCAGCGATCCGTCGAACTGGCCCAGCGCCGCCGTGATCAGCGGCTTGGCCGCGAGGAAGCAGGCATCGGAAACCAGATAGCGGGTTTCGAAATTATCTGACCCGTCGAGCACCAGATCATAGCCGCCGATCAGCGACATCGCGTTGCCGGCATCGACACGCACCGCATGCGCCTCGAAGTTGACATGCGGGTTGAGCGCGTCGATCTGCTGCGCGGCGCTGTCGACCTTGCGCTTGCCGATATCGGGCGTGGTGTGGATGATCTGGCGCTGCAGATTGGACAGCGAGACAATATCGTCGTCGACCACGCCGAGCGTGCCGATCCCTGCGGCGGCGAGATACATAAGCACCGGCGCGCCGAGACCGCCGGCGCCGATCACCAGCACGGACGCCTCCTTCAGGGCAGCCTGGCCGGGGCCGCCGACCTCGCGCAGCACGATGTGGCGGGCATAGCGTTCGAGTTCGTCGGCGGTCAGCATCGTCGATCTATTCCCATGCGCCGTTCCGTGAACCGGGGCGCTGTTGTTGCTGACCAAGCAGATGTGCTTAATTGACCCGAGGTCAATGATCGCTCCAATATTCCCTCCCGATTCCGAGTATTCCCTGGGATTTGTCATGAGATCGGTGTTTTCAGCAACATTGATGGTCTCGGCCGCCATTTTCGCGAGCCTGGGATCGTCAGCTCAGGCCCAGTTGACGCCGCCCTCCACGGCCGGCGCCAAGCCGAAGCCGGTCGCGACGGTGCCGATCCGGCCCGCGCTGCAAAAGCCCGAGGAGACCGCCAACGCGATGTCGCAGGCCGAACGGCTGGCGCTGCAATCCGACCTCGCCTGGGTCGGGCAATATAACGGCGCGATCACCGGCGATGTCAGCGAGCGCATGGTCAAGGCGATCAAGGAGTTCCAGAAGAGCCGCGGGGCCAAGGAGACCGGCGTGCTCAATCCGCAGGAGCGCGGCATCCTCGCCGACACCGCCAGGAAGCGGCAGGAAAATGTCGGCTGGAAGATCGTCACCGATCCCCTCACCGGCGTGCGGCTCGGCATTCCCTCAAAGCTGGTGCCGCAGCAAGCCAGCGACGCCAACGGCACCAAATGGACGTCGCCGACCGGAACCATCCAGATTCAACTGGTGCGGCGCAAGGAAGCGACTCCCACCACGACGAAGCTCGCCGAGTTGGAAAAGAAGGAAGCCCAGCGCAAGATCGATTACACGGTGGTGAAGCCGGACTTCTTCGTGCTGTCCGGCCTGCAAGGCCTGAAGAAGTTCTATGTGCGCGGCACCTTCAAGGGCGATGAAGTCCGCATCCTCACCATCCTCTACGATCAGGCCACGGAAAATACCGTAGAGCCGGTGGTGATCGCAATGTCGAGCGCATTCAACGCGTTTCCAACCGGCCCGCAGGTCGCGGGCCCGCCGCCGCGCAAGACCGTGGAGTATGGCACCGGCGTCGTGGTCAGCGACGACGGCGCGATCCTGACCGACCGCCAGATCACCGACGGCTGCGTCGCCGTCGCGATCGCCGGCTTCGGCAATGCCGACCGTGTGGCCGAGGACAAGGAGCACGATCTCGCTTTGCTGCGCATCTATGGCGCGCGCGGACTGAAGCCGCTCAACCTCGCAAGCCCGGCCTCGAAGACGGCGCTCGACCTGACCGGCATTGCCGATCCGCAGAACCAGGGCGGTGGGAACGCCGCCAGCAGCGTCAAGGCTTCGGTCGCACAGCTTGGCGGCAGCAACGACGTCGCGTTGTCGCCGCCGCCCGCGCTCGGTTTTTCCGGCGCGGCCGCGCTCGACGGCGACGGCAAATTTGCCGGCATCGCGCTGCTGAAGCCGGTGGTCGTTGCAGGTCCAGCGAACGGCGCCGCACAGGCGGTGCTGGTGACATCGGATGCTGTGCGCGATTTCCTCAAGGCCAATGGCGTCACTGGCGCCAGCGGATCACCGGACGCAAAAGCATCCGTGGTGCGTGTGATCTGCGTGCGGAAGTAAACTGACGACGTCAGTCCGCCTCAGGCAGCCTTGATGTTGCTGAGGAAGGTTTCGACGTGGCTTCGCATTGTCTCGGACTGCCGCGACAACTCGCTGGAGGCCTGCAGTACCTGATGCGCGGCGGCACCGGTGTCGCCGGCGGCCTGCTGAACGCCACTCACGTTCGACGAGATTTCGCCGGTGCCGAGCGCAGCCTGCTGCACGTTGCGGGCGATCTCCTGGGTCGCCGAACCCTGTTCTTCCACGGCACCCGCAATCGCGGAGGCGATCTCGCTCATTTCGTTGATGGTCGCCGAGATCCCCTTGATGGCGGCGACGGCTTCGCTCGACGAAGCCTGGATCGACGAAACCTGAGCGCCGATCTGGTCGGTCGCTTTGGCAGTTTGTTCAGCCAGACTCTTGACCTCGGATGCCACCACGGCAAAACCACGGCCGGCCTCACCGGCACGCGCTGCCTCGATCGTCGCATTGAGCGCCAGCAGATTGGTCTGGCTGGCGATCTCGCTGATCAGCTTGACGACGTCGCCGATGCCGGCCGCGTCCTTGAACAGCCCCTGCACCGTCGCATTGGTGCGATCGGCCTCACCCACGGCCTTCTGCGCGATCGAGGCCGACTGCGCCACCTGACGGCTGATCTCGGTAACGGAACTGGCCAGCTCCTCCGACGCAGCCGCGACGGTTTGCACGTTCGTCGAAGCCTCCTCGGTCGCAGCCGCCACCGCGGTCGCCTGGTTGCTGGTCTCTTCCGCCGTCGCCGTCATTGACGACGCGGTCGCCTGCAGTTCGGTCGAGGCCGACGCCACCGACCTCAGCACGGTCGATATGTCGGCATCGAACGTCTGGGTCAGTTCATTGACCCGCGCCGCCCGCGCCACGCGCGCGCTGATGGCTTCGGCCTCCTTTTCGGCGAGCTCCTTGGCCTTGATCATGTTCTCCTTGAAGATCAGGACCGCCCGCGCCATCAGGCCGATTTCGTCCTTCTTGTCGGTCGCCGGGATCGCGACCGAATGATCGCCGCCGGCAAGCTGGCCCATGGCGCCGACCATCTTCAGAATCGGCGGCACGATCGAACGGTTGGTCAGATACACGACAGTCGCCGCAACGCCGATGCCGACACCGAGCAGCACCCAGAGCAGCGTCATCAGGAAACTGGTTTCAGCGAGAACCGCCGCACCGTCGCGTTTCAGACTGTCTTGCTGGCGCGCAACCATCCCGCCGGAACGTGATCCGGTGGCGTCCTTTGTTCCCGCGAAGATATCGAGCAGTTTGTTGGCGCGGGGAGCCGCCTCGTTGGTCAGGAACCACTGCGCCATGTTCCAGCGGTCCGAGGCCCGGATCTCGAACATCTTCTGCGGCATCGGCGCGAACTTGGCGCGGGCATCGACCAGCGCGTCAAACGCCTTCTGCTGCTCGCCTGTCATTTCCGCGCGTCGCTTCGAGAGCGCCTCGAACTTTGTCTGGTTGAGCGCCCAGAGATCCTCAAACTCCTTCTTGAAGGCCATGTCCGCGGTCAGCAGATAGGCGCGGATCGCGCCGATGGCCATCGCCATACTGCCGCGCATGTCTGCAAAACCGATCAACAGGCTCTTGCGCGAATCCGTCGAGGCAATGCCGCCCTCCTCGTCGATGATCGACGTCGCTTTTTGCAGCATGAGTTTCGCCAACGGCGCGGCTTCGGTGGCGAGAATCTTTGCTGCGGGCTGCTCGTCGATGGTGTGGGCAATTGCTTCGGCCTTGTCCTGCGCGCTGCGCAGTTCGTCGAGCAGTGGCTTGGCTTGCTTCCAGTCCGTTTTGTTCTGCTCGTTGGTCCAATGGCTCGAGAGGTTGTCCATCGCGGAGCCATGGCGTTGAATGTCTTTCCAGAGCATCACGCGCTCGGCCTTGAACGCATCGTTGCCGGTGATCAGCCAGCCGCGCAGCGATGCGAGTGAGGCGTACACCCCGGCCACCACGTCATTCGCGGCCATCGCGGTCGGCACGCGAAGATTGACGGTCCGCTCGGTGGAATCGTTGACGTTGCGAACTTTGACGATGGTGATGACGACCACGCATGCAAGCAATGCGCAAAGCACGCTGAAGCCCAGGATCAAACGCCCACGAATACTCAGTTTCAGAATTGCCATGGCGAAGCCCCTTTGTGCAGACCGATAGCTACCGGCAGCGCATCAGGGTGGGCATTAACCATGAAGAATGGAGAAACAGGCGGCCCGTACTAGTACGCAATTCCTGCCGCATCGACGGAATCGCACGAAAATATTTGCGCTATTTTCAACCACAACGAAAGTGCGACAATCTTCGAATCCGAGAAATTGCGTCCACCTATTTGCTAGGCCAGCCCGAACCTCACGCCGGCGCGCGCAAGCCCGCCTGCGATGCCGATCGGTGTGCCGTCGGCGCGCCAGCAGGCTGCGCCCGACATCTGGCCGTCGTCGTGGAATTGAATGGCATTCATGCCGCCGGCGACCGTCGGCACCGCCTGCACTCTGTGGCCCATGGCCGTGAGTTTGGCGCGAACGCTTTCCAACACCGCCGATTCCACTTCCAGCGCATTGCCCTCGGTCCAGACCCGCGGCGCCTCGACGGCTTCCTGCAGGCTCATGCCATGGTCGATCAGATTGATCAGCGCCTGCATCGCGCTCGGAAAGATCCGCTTTCCACCGGGCAGGCCGAGCGCATAGACCAGCTTGCCGTCGCGCAGCGCCATCATTGGCGACATCGAGGTGGTGACGCGCTTGCCCGGCGCCAAGGACAACGCGTGGCCGGGCCGGGGATCGTAGAGGTTCATGTAGTTGTTCGGCACGGTGCCGAGACCGGGGATCATGATCTTGGCCCCGAACAGATTGTTGATGGTCTGCGTGGTCGCGACCACGTTTCCAAACGCGTCCGCGGCCGTCATATGCGTGGTGTGCGCGCCTTCGAGCTGCGCGACGCCAGCGGCCCATTGCTGCGCGCGACCGGAATCGATCGCGCGGCGGCGCTCCTCGGCATAGGCCTTCGACGTCAGCCGCTCCACCGGCACGTTGATGAAGTCAGGATCGCCGCTGGCGGCCGCGCGATCGGCAAAAGCGATCTTCAGCACTTCGGCGAGGTAATGGATCGTCTCCGCGGAGCCGAAGCCGAGCCTGGCGATATCGTAGCCTTCCAGAATGTTGAGCATCTGGGCGATATGCACGCCGGAGGCGGCGGGCGGCGGCGGTCCCTGAATTTCCCAGCCGCGATAATCGGCGCGGATCGGCCGGCGCTCGACCGTTTTGTAGCTGGTGAGGTCTTCACGGCTGATGAAGCCGCCATTCGCCTTCATGTAGTCGACCAGGATATCGCCGAGCGGTCCCTGATACAGCGCCGCCGCGCCATGCTGCGAAATGTGAGTCAGCGTCTCCGCATATCCCGATTGCACCACGCGCTCGCCGGCCTTCAGCGGCACCCCTTTGGGCAGAAAGACCGCCGAGATCGCCTTGTCCTTCAACATATCCGCCGCGCTGTCGCTGATGCATTCATGCAGATAGGGCGTCGCCGCATAGCCGCGCGCGGCGTGCTTGATCGCGGGCTGCATCACCTCGGCAAGGCTCATGGTGCCGAACCTTTGCAGCGTTTCGCACCAGGCTTTCAGCGAGCCCGGTGTCGCCACCGCTTTCGGACCGTTTAGATTTTCGTTGCCAACCGTTTCGAACACGTCATGTGCCGAACCCGGTTGCGATCTGAAGGTGTCGGGACGGACCGAAAGAGGCACGGTGCTCTGGCCGTCGATGAAGCGATGGCTGCCGTCGGCGAGGCGAATATGTGCCATGCCGCCGCCGATGATGCCGACCATCATCGGCTCGACCACCGTCAGCGTGAACAGCGTCGCGATCGCCGCATCGATGGCGTTGCCGCCGGCCGCCAACATCTCGGCGCCCGCGCTCGAGGCCAGCGGATGATTGCTCACCACCATGCCGCGGCTGGAAGTCGCCGGCTGCTTCTGACATTGAAAAGTGGTGGCCGCGCGATCCCGCCAGTTGCTGGTCATGTTGTTTCCCGTTTCTTTGTTGTTCTGCGGCAGGGGCACGTTGCGCGTCTTACTTCTGGCATTTCGGGCACCAGAAGGTCGAGCGGCCGTTCTGGACGAAGCGCCGCACGACGCCACCACAGCGCGCGGTCTTGCATTTCTCGTCTTCGCGGTCATAGACCTGAAACGAGTGCTGGAAATAACCGAGTTCGCCTGAGGTCTGGCGATGGTCGCTGATCGAGGAACCGCCGGCCTTGATCGCCTGGTTCAGGACATCGTGGATCGAGCCGACCAGACGCTTGGCATGATCCGTCGGCTCGGCCTTCTTTGTCGCCAGGGTCGCAGCGAGCCGGCGCGGCGACAGATGGGCGCGATAAAGCGCTTCGCAGACATAGATGTTGCCAAGTCCCGCCACCACGCGCTGGTCGAGCAAGGCGGCCTTCAGGCTGGTTTTCTTGTTGTGGCAGGATTGCGCCAGCATCGACGCGTCAAATTCATTGCCGAGCGGCTCGGGACCGAGCCCTTTCAGCAGCGGCTCCTCGTCCAGGGCGTTGCGGGCGATGATCTTCATGTAACCAAAACGGCGCGGATCGTTGAACACGACGGAGGCGCCCGATGACATGTGGAACACGACATGATCATGGGCGCGGTCTTCGCTGCGCGGGAGATGGAATTGGCCAGGTGTGTTTTGGCCTGTGCTGTTGGCGCCGTTTTCCAGCACGCGAAACGAGCCGGACATGCCCAGATGCATCAGCAGCACGTCGCCCGAGGTCAGGTCCGCCATCAGATATTTGGCGCGGCGGCCAAGGCCGGTCACGGTCTGGCCCTCCAGCCGCGCGATAAAGTCTTTTTGAAAGGGAAACCGCAGATCTTTCCGCCGGGCTTCCGCCTTGACGATTTTTGACCCCTCCATGGCGGGTTGCAGGCCGCGGCGGACGGTCTCAACTTCGGGTAATTCAGGCATGCAGGTATTCACCTTATGAAGGTGACGTGATAGCGCCATTGCGGCGGGCGCGCTATGGTCAGGCCATGGAGATAAGTTGATGGATCGGCCGGACCAAACGACGCATTTTGGCTTCAGGGACGTCCCCCTTGGGGACAAGCAGACGCTGGTGAACGACGTGTTTCACAGCGTGGCGTCGCGCTATGATTTGATGAACGATCTGATGTCGGCGGGCCTGCACCGGGCCTGGAAAGACATCATGATCAATAAGCTCAATCCGCCAAAGGGCGATGCGCCGTTCGCGCTGCTGGATGTTGCCGGCGGCACCGGCGATATCGCGTTCCGCGCCGCCAAGGCGGCAGGCACCGGCTTCGGCGCCACGGTCTGCGACATCAATACCGAGATGCTCGGCGTCGGCCGCAACCGTGCATTGGCGCGGCATCTCGACCAGCAGGTTTCGTTCGTCGAGGGCAATGCCGAGGGGCTGGAATTTCCGGATCGCGCGTTCGACGCCTATACGATCGCGTTCGGCATCCGCAACGTGCCGCGGATCGATGCCGCGCTGAAGGAAGCCTACCGCGTGCTGAAGCCCGGAAGCAGATTCCTGTGCCTGGAATTCTCCACCGTCGATGTTCCCGGGCTCGACCGGCTCTATGACTTCTTCTCGTTCAAGGTGATCCCGCCGCTCGGCCGCGCCGTGACCGGCGACGCCGACTCATACCAATACCTCGTCGAATCTATCCGGAAATTTCCGAGGCCCAACGCCTTTGCCGAGATGATCAGCGCCGCCGGCTTCTCGCGGGTGAAATGGGAAAGCCTCTCCGGCGGTATCGTGGCGCTGCATTCGGGCTGGCGTTTGTGATTTCTGCGGCGACCCACATCGCGCGGCTTGTCCGCGCCGGCTTTGTGTTCGCACGCGAGGGCGTGTTCGGCGTTGTCGATCCGAGCTTGGTGCCGCCGCCCGGGCAACTTGCGCTCAAGCTGGCGCGGATCATCGAGCGGCCCGGCGCCAAATCCGGCCCGCGGCTGTCGCGGGCGCTGACCCGGCTTGGTCCCGCCTATCTCAAGCTCGGACAATTCCTGGCGACGCGGCCCGACGTGGTCGGCGTTGCGATGGCGCGCGATCTGGAAGCCTTGCAGGACCGGCTGCCGCCGTTTTCACAGATCGAGGCCGAGGCCGTCATTGCGACATCGCTGGAACGCCCTGTGGCGCAGGCGTTTGCGAGCCTCGGGCCGTCGGTCGCCGCTGCTTCGATCGCGCAGGTGCATCGCGGTGAAGTCGAGCGCGACGGCGTGCGCAAATCGGTCGCTGTCAAGGTGCTGCGCCCCAACGTCGCCGCGCGCTTCCGCCGCGACCTCGCAGATTTCTTCTTTGTCGCGCACAATGCCGAAGCGCATTCGGCCGAAGCGCGCCGGCTGCGGCTGATCGAGGTCATCAACACGATGTCGCGCTCGGTCGCGATGGAGATGGATCTGCGGCTGGAAGCGGCTGCGATGTCCGAGATGGCGGAGAACACGCGCGACGATCCGGATTTCCGCGTGCCGGCGGTGGATTGGGACCGCACCACCCACAACGTACTGACGATGGAGTGGATCGACGGCATCGCGCTCAACGACCACGCGCGCCTCGCACAATCGCAGATCGACCTGCCCGATCTCGGGCGCAAGGTGATCCAGAGTTTCCTGCGCCACGCGCTGCGCGATGGCTTCTTTCATGCCGACATGCATCCCGGCAATCTGTTCCTCGATGAGGCCGGCCGCCTGGTCGCCGTCGATTTCGGCATCATGGGCCGGCTTGGCCTGAAGGAGCGGCGCTTCCTCGCCGAAATTCTTCTGGGTTTCATTACCCGCGACTACCGCCGCGTCGCCGAGGTGCATTTCGAGGCCGGCTATGTGCCCGGCCATCACTCGGTCGAGAATTTCGCGCAGGCGATCCGCGCCATCGGCGAGCCGATCCACAACCGCATCGCCGAAGACATCTCGATGGCGAAGCTGTTGACCTTGCTGCTCGAGGTCACCGGGCTGTTCGACATGCAGACCCGCCCCGAACTGATCCTGCTGCAAAAGACCATGGTGGTGGTCGAGGGCGTGGCGCGCGGTTTCGATCCCAAGCTCGATATCTGGAAGGTCGCCGATCCCGTGGTGCGCGAATGGATCGAGCGCAATCTCGGCCCGATCGGACGTATCCAGGGCGCGGTGTCCGGCGCGGGCGATCTTGGCCGCGTGCTGGCAGGCCTGCCGGCAGTTGCGACGCGCTCGGTGGCGGTGCTGGAGCAGCTGGAGAAGATGACCCGGGAGGGCGTCACACTGTCGCCGGAGACGATTGCGGCGCTGGGCAGGGCCGAGGGGCGCAAGAGCCGCTGGCGCACCGTGGCGCTCTGGATCATCGCCGTGACATTTATCGGGATTCTGGTGGCCGTCCGGCAAATGTGATTGCAATGCATGCATTGTATGCTAGCATTGACATCATACCTGCCTGGAGCCAACCATGGCCAGCCTCACCATCCGAAAGCTCGACGACGCCGTAAAGGCCTATTTGCGGCTGCGATCCGCCGGCAACGGCCGTTCGGTGGAAGAAGAAGTCCGGGTCATCCTGGGCGACCTCATCCAGGGCCGCCCCGAATTTCCTGCCTCCCCGTCTGCCGGCATGACGCCGCCTGAGCAAGCCTCCGCCCGCGCGCCGGCGATCGCCGATGCGGCCAATCAGGCCAGCGTCACGCTGATCATCGGCGGCGGCATCGCCGCCTTCAAATCGCTCGAACTGATCCGGCGGCTGAAGGAGCGGCGCATCGAGGTCCGTTGCGTGCTGACCAAGGCGGCGCAGCAATTCGTCACGCCGCTGTCCGCGAGCGCGCTGTCGCATGAGCGCGTCTATACGGACCTGTTCGACCCCGGCAGCGAATTCGACGCCGGTCACATCCGTCTGGCCCGTGAATGCGATCTGATCGTGGTCGCGCCGGCGACGGCCGACCTGATGGCGAAGATGGCGCATGGCCACGCCGACGATCTCGCCAGCGCTATCCTGCTGGCTGCCAACAAGCCGATCCTGCTGGCACCGGCGATGAACCCCTTGATGTGGAACAACGCCGCCACCCGCCGTAACGTGCTGCAGCTTCGCCGCGACGGGGTCACCATGATCGGCCCCAATGCCGGCGAGATGGCCGAGACCAACGAGGCCGGCGTCGGACGGATGTCTGAGGCCGTGGAAATTGCCGCTGCCGCAGTCGACATCCTGCGTCCGCCGCGCCCGCGTCCGCTCTTGGGAAAACGCGTGCTGATCACCGCGGGCCCGACCCATGAGCCGATCGATCCGGTGCGCTATATCGCCAACCGCTCGTCGGGCAAGCAGGGTTTTGCGATCGCCGCCGCGGCGCAAGCCGCGGGCGCCGACGTGACGCTGGTGTCCGGCCCGGTGGACTTGCGCGATCCCGCAGGGGTGACGGTGATCCGGGTGGAATCGGCGCGCGACATGCTGCATCGGGTCGAGGCCGCATTGCCGGCGGATATCGCGATCTTCGCCGCCGCCGTCGCCGACTGGCGCGTCGCCAATGAGGGCGAGCAGAAATTGAAGAAGACATCGGCCGGCATGCCGCCGCTGCAACTGCTCGAAAACCCCGACATCCTGGCGACGATTTCAAAACTTGGGGACAAGCGCCCGCCGCTGGTGATCGGCTTCGCCGCCGAAACCGAACATCTGATCGAAAATGCAAAGGCCAAGATCGCGCGCAAGGGCTGCGACTGGATCGTCGCCAACGATGTTTCACCTTCAACCGGCGTGATGGGCGGCGACCGCAACACCGTGCATCTGCTGACGCGGGACGGCAAAGAAGCCGGCGTCGATAACATTGCAGTGGACAATATTGAAGTGGACTCTTGGCCGGTCATGACGAAAGAACAGGTCGCGACCGAACTGGTGGCGCGGATCGCAAAATCACTGGAGAAGAATTCGTGAGCGCAACGGTCAAGGTCGACATCATGCAATTGCCGCACGCCGAGGGCCTGGCGCTGCCGGCCTATCAGAGCGCGGACGCGGCGGGGCTGGATCTGCTGGCGGCGGTGCCGGCGGAAACGCCCTTGATCCTGCCGCCGGGCAAATACGCGATGGTGCCCACCGGCCTTGCCATCGCATTGCCCCCGGGATTTGAGGCGCAGGTGCGGCCGCGCTCGGGGCTGGCGGCAAAGCACGGCGTCACTGTCCTCAATACGCCCGGCACGGTGGACGCGGATTATCGCGGCGAGATCAACGTGATCCTGATCAACCATGGCGAGGCGCCATTCCCGATCCGGCGCGGCGAACGCATCGCGCAGATGGTGATCGCGCCGGTCACGCAGGCGCAACTGGTTCAGGTCGACACGCTATCGACCACCGACCGCGGCGCCGGCGGTTTCGGCTCGACCGGGCGTTAAGCCACTTCAACTCCAGCTGAATTGGCACGTTACGCGGCAGCTTGCCTTGCCGTGAGAATGCTTGGCGCAAGCAGCGCTTTCCCTCATACTGCGCTCCAATAATTCGCAATGCCGGGGGGCACCATGGGGAAATTAATCGTCTGCGCGGTGTTCGCTATCCTGTCGGGCACGCTACCATGCAATGCCCAACAGAACGTCATCCTGTTCGTCGCTGACGGTCTTCGCGCCGCTGCTGTTACGCCCGAGCGAGCCCCCACATTCGCCCGGATACGGGACACAGGTGTCAACTTCTCGAACAGTCATTCGGTCTATCCGACCATTACGACGTCGAACGCCTCGGTGATCGCGACCGGTCACCTGATTGGCGACACCGGAGATTTCGGCAACGTGTTCTACACCGGCTTTCCGGTTGCCAGCGCAGCCGGAACCATAACGCCTTTCATCCAGAACAATGCGGTGTTGAGTGAGCTGAACCAGCATCACGGCGGAAATTTCATTGCCGAGCGCTCGATCATGGCGGCGGCGCGTGACAAGGGCTACTTCACGGCCGCCCTCGGCAAGGTCGGGCCGGTGGCGATCCATGACCTCACCCAGCTCGACGGCAAGACCACGATTTTCTTCGACGACGATACCGGCAAGAAGGATGGCATCGCGTTGCGGCCGGATCTCGTCGAGATGCTCAAGAAGGCCGGATTGGCGCTGGAAACGCCGGGGCGCGCGCAACGCGAAAATCCCGGCAAGGCTACCAATATCGTGCAGCAGAAATATTATCGCGACGTCGTCACCAAGGTGCTGTTGCCGCATTTCAAGGAGAACAAGAAGCCGTTCATGCTGCTGTATTGGTCATCCGATCCGGACGGCACCCAGCACTCCCAGCGCGACAGCGTCAATGAACTTGTTCCCGGCATCAACGGTCCGACCTCGCTTGCCGCAATCAAGGTGGCCGACGACGATCTTGCGGCGATCGTCGCTGCGCTCAAAGAACTTGGGCTCGAGGCCGACACCAACATCTTCATCACCGCCGACCACGGCTTCAGCACGGTGTCGAAGCAAAGCAAGACCAGTCCAGCTGCAAAACTGAAATACGACAATGTGCCCGAAGGGCAGTTGCCACCCGGCTTTCTTGCCATCGACCTTGCGCACGCTGTGGGCCTGCCGCTGCATGAGCCCTCCGCTCAAGGCGCTGGCATCGACTACAAGGCCGGGAAATACCCGCGCCGCGCCAGCGCTTCGATCGGCAACGATCCGGCCAAACCCGATATCGTGGTTGGCGCCAACGGAGGCAACGATCTCATCTATCTACCGCAGGACAACGCCAAGACCATGGTGAGGCAGGTGGTCAAGGCGCTCCTGGCGCAAGACTACACCAGCGGCGTCTTCGTTCGTAATGACCTTGGACCGATTCCGGGAACCCTGCCGCTGAGCAGAGTGGGCCTCAAAGGGGGAGCGCGAACGCCAACGCCGGCCATCGTCGTCAATTTCCGCTCCGAAACGACGGGGTGTGATCAGCCGCTGTTTTGTAGCGTGACCGTATCCGATACCACCCTCTTGCAGGGGCAAGGCCATCACGGCAGCTTTAGCCGCGCCGATACCGGGAACTTCATGGCGGCCATCGGGCCTGCGTTCAAGACCGGCTTCAACGATACGGCCCCAGTCAGCAACGCCGATATCGCTCCGACGCTGGAAAAGATCCTGGGTGTCACGCTTCCGCCGGTCGGCAAGCTGCGTGGCCGCGCGCTTACCGAAGCACTCCTCGGCGGGAAGCCCGCCCGGTCGTGGCGACAGGACATTGTCTCGAAGCGGGGCGACAACGGCCTGCGCACCATCGTGAACATGCAGTTTGTCGGCTCGACGCGCTATTTTGACGCCGCTGGCTTTCCAGGACGCACCGTCGGACTGAAGGTGCTTGATAGTGCGAGGTGAAGAGGTGCTGTAGCAAGCGATGAGACCGGACGTCGGCTTTGGGCGCGACGTTATCCGCCCCTTTTTGCACAGCCAGATTCACGTTCACGGTCTGGACTCTTACCCACGGAGTCGCGTTGGGGATACTCTCACTCGATTCGTGCACGGCTGATGTAAGCGCCGGGCCTGAAGTCGTGCGTTCTGGGGCAAATCATGTCGGGCGTAGTCGCGGCGATGCGTCGAAACCTGCTGTCGTGCACCTCACTGGCACGTCACGGCATGATCGCGCTCGCCTCTGCTTTATCCATCGTATCGGAACCGGCTTTGGCCGGCGATTTGCCGCTCTCCGAGGTGATTTCGGCCTGGCTCGACCTCAATCACCAGGAATTCGCGGTGCTGACCACGGCATTGTCGCTGCTCGGCTTCACCGTCGTGGCGGCAATCCTGTTGATGCGCACCCGCGTCAAGGCGACCCGCACCGAGGTCCGCCTGCGCCAGGACATCGCCGATCTGCAGGTTCAGGCCGACCGGCTGCGGGCTCTGCTGTTCGCCGAGCCGCAAATTCTGATCTCCTGGGCCGCGGGCGACAGCCGGCCCCAGATCAGCGGTGACACCGCGCTGCTGATCTCGCAGGAAGCGTTGCAAAACTCACCGCAGCGGATCCTCGCCTTTGGAACCTGGCTGCCGCCGGAACCGGCGCTGCAGATGGACCATGCCGTCGATGCGTTGCGCGAGGCAGGGGAAGGCTTTCTGCTCAACCTCTCGACCTCGAACGGCCGCGCGATCGAGGCGATGGGCCGCGCCATCGGCGGCCAAGCCGTTGTTCGGATTCGCGAACTCGGTGGGCTGCGCCGCGAACTCGCCGAATCCAATCTGCGCTACAAGACGCTTCAGGAAGAGACCGAGCTGCTGCGTGACTTCGCCGCCGCCGCGCCCTGGCCGATATGGGCCAAGAGCCCCGAGGGCAATCTGCGCTACGCCAATACGGCCTATGTGCGGGCGACCGAAGGAACCAGCGTCGCCGATGTCGTCCGTCGCAACCTTGAACTTTTGGAAACCGACCAGCGCACCGACATGAGCCGGACGTTGAACGACAGTTCCAGCTTCAGCGCGCGGCTGCCGATCGTGGTCGGCGGCGAACGGCGGATCTATGACGTGCAAGCCTTGAAGCTTGGCGGCGGCAGCGCCGGCATCGCGATCGACGCCAGCGAGGCGACCCAGCTGCGCGCCGCGATGCAGCGGATGTCGGAGGCGCATCGCCGCACCCTCGACCAATTGTCGTCGGGGGTTGCGGTATTCGACGCCCAGCGCCGGCTCGCCTTCTACAACGAATCCTTCCGCCGGCTGTGGGGCCTCGATCAGGCCTTCCTCGACGGCCAGCCCGACGATTCCAGCGTGCTCGACCGGCTGCGCGCCACGCGCAAACTCCCCGAGCAGCCGGACTTCCGCGCCTGGAAAGCCAAGCTGCACGAGGCCTATCGCGCGGTCGAGCCGGAGACCTACACCTGGTTCCTGCCCGACGGCCGCGCGGTCAGCGTCGTCACCACGCCGAACCTCGAAGGCGGCGTCACCTATTTGTTCGACAATGTCACCGAAAGCCTCGATCTGGCGCGGCGGTTCGACGGGCTGACAAGGGTACAGCACGAGACGCTCAACAATCTCGCCGAAGCGGTCGCGGTGTTCGGCAGCAACGGCCGCGTGGAACTGTTCAATCCCGCCTTTGCGAAGATGTGGAAACTGTCGGAAGAGCAGCTGCGCGAACAGCCCCACATCGAGACCGTGGAATCCTGGTGCAAGCCGCTGTTCGACGACGATCTGACCTGGCGCACGCTGCGCGAGGCGATCACCGCGATCGGCAACCGGGCGCAGGTGGCGCTGAAGCTCGAGCGCAAGGACGGCAGCGTGCTGACCTGCATGACCATGCCGCTGCCCGACGGCGCCACGATGCTGACCTTCCAGGACATCAGCGACACCGAAAACGTCGAACGCGCGCTGCGCGAACGCAACGAGGCGCTCGAGACCGCCGACCAGATGAAGGTCGATTTCGTCCACCACGTGTCCTACGAACTGCGCGCCCCGCTCACCACCATCATCGGCTTCGCGCACTTCCTGAGCGATCCCTCGACCGGTCCGCTGACGCCAAAGCAGGCCGAGTATCTCGACTACGTCACCAAATCCACCAACGCGCTGCTGGCGCTGACCAACAACATCCTCGACCTCGCCACCATCGACGCCGGCGCCATGAAGCTCGAACTCGGCCCGGTCAACATCGCGAAAGCCATCGAGTCGGCCAGGGAAGGCATTCAGGACCGGCTCGCCACCGACCGCATCGAACTCAAGGTCGACATCGATCCCAGCATCGGCGACTTCACCGGCGACGAGCGCCGCGTGGTGCAGGTGCTCTATAACCTGCTTGCCAATGCCGTCGGCTTCTCGCCGCATGATGCAACCGTCAGCATCAGCGCACGGCGCAACGAGCATCGCGTCATCTTCACAGTCACCGATTCCGGACCGGGCATCCCGCCCGACGTCAAGGACAAGGTGTTCGACTGGTTCGAGAGTCATTCCAACGGCTCGCGGCACCGCGGCGCGGGGCTTGGTCTGTCGCTGGTGCGCTCCTTTGTCGAACTGCACGGCGGCAAGGTGCGGGTCGATTCGGAACTCGGCAAGGGCACGACGGTCACGTGCGACTTTCCGATCGACCAGAACGCCCATCGCAACGCCGCCGAATGACCGTATCAGCGACATTCTCGGTGGCGCTCGCGAACGAGACCGCGACCGCGCAACTGATGGCCGACTTTGCGCTGCTGGTTGGCCCCGGCGATGTGATCACGCTGTCGGGCGATCTCGGCGCCGGCAAGACGTCAGCGGCGCGCGCGATGATCCGCTACCTCGCCAACGACGAGGCGCTGGAAGTGCCGAGCCCGACATTCACGCTGGCGCAAAGCTATGACCAGCCGTTTCCGATCGTTCACGCCGATCTCTATCGCATCAACGATTCGAGCGAGCTGGAGGAAATCGGGCTGTCGCCGCTGCCCGAGGGGGCGTTGGCGCTGATCGAATGGCCGGAGCGCGCTGCGGACGAGCTGCCGGACGACCGCATCGACATCGCCTTCAGCCATCGTCCCGCGTTCGGATCCAGTGCGCGCGCCGCCGAGTTTACCGGTCATGGCAGGGCGGCGGCCCAGGTCGAGAGACTTAAAGTCCTGCGCCAGTTTCTCGAAACATCAGGCTTTTTGGAAGCGCAGCGCGAGCGCATGCCCGGCGATGCCTCGACGCGTTCCTATGCGCGGCTGCATCTGGGCGGCACAGCCATCCTGATGAATTCACCGAAGCGGCCGGACGGCCCGGCGATCTATGACGGGAAATCCTACAGCGCCGCCGTGCATCTGGCCGAAGACGTCAAGCCGTTCGTCGCCATCGCCAACGGCCTGCGCGAGCGCGGCTTCTCGGCGCCGGCGATCCGCCACCAGGACCTCGATGCCGGTTTCCTGATCACCGAGGATTTCGGCCACGCCGGTATTGTCGAGGGCGATCCGCCGCAACCGATCGTGGAGCGCTACGAGGCCGCGACCGACATGCTGGCGGCGCTGCATCGCGAGCCGCTGCCGGACATCCTGCTGCTGACATTGCAATCGACCCACGCCATTCCCGTATTCGACACCGAAGCGTGGCTGGTCGAGATGGGGCTGATGCTTGAGTGGTACATGCCCGATCGCGGCGTCGAGCCAAGCCAGGAACTGCGCGACGAATTCGTCGGGATGTGGCGGGAGTTATTGAAGAAGCCGGCGGCCGCGCCGCGGACCTGGGTGATCCGGGACTTCCATTCCCCCAACATCATCTGGCTCGATGATCGTTCCGGAATCCTGCGGGTCGGCATCATCGATTTCCAGGACGCGGTGCTGGGACCTGCCGCCTACGACCTGGTGTCGCTGCTGCAGGACGCGCGGATCGACGTGCCCGAGGCGCTCGAACTGACGCTGTTGACCCGCTACATCAAGGCGCGGCGCGTAGCCGACAGCAACTTCGATCCGGCCGGTTTCGCCGAGCTCTACGCCATCATGTCGGCGCAGCGGAATACCCGCCTGCTCGGCACTTTCGCACGGCTCAACCGGCGCGATGGCAAGCCGCAATATCTGCGTCATCAGCCGCGAATCTGGACCTATCTGAACCGTTCATTGGCCCACCCGGCCCTGGCGGATTTTCGCGAATGGTACACCGCCAACGTGCCGCCGCCGGTCGCCTGATTTACCACTTGTTAGCCACCCCGGCTTTAATCTGCGGAAGGCTATGCTCCGCGTGTGCGAGCGGCTGTTTCGAATCCGGGAATACGGCGATGGCGACATCAGAGCGGCGCAAGGGAGATCGCGTCACATTCGAGCGCGGCTATCCGGCGCATATGATGGGCATCGACGGCACATGGCGGCGTGAATGCGTGATGGAAGACGTCTCCGAGACCGGCGCCAAGCTGACGGTGGAAGGTTCCGTCGAGGGCTTGCATCTGAAGGAATTCTTTCTGCTGCTGTCGTCCACGGGACTGGCCTACCGCCGCTGCGAACTGGCCTGGGTCAATGGCGACCAGATCGGCGTCAATTTCCTGAAGCAGGGCGACAAGAAGAAAAAGGCGACCGGCAAGCGCGGCGCGGAGACCGCCGAGGCATGAGCCCCGCCGCGCCAGCGTCGTCTTACAGCCGTCATCTGCAATGACTATGGCCTCACAGTCGCTGGATCAGCCGAATCACCGTGATATGATCCCAAGCGCTGATCCGTTTCGAGAAATCCAGGAAATGTCCGTCACGCCCAAGAAAGCCATGGTCCTCGCCGCCGGTCTAGGCCTGCGGATGCGCCCGTTGACCGACCACATGCCAAAGCCCCTGGTGCGCGTGATGGGCCAGCCGCTGCTCGATCACGTGCTGGACAAGCTGGCCGCCACCGGCGTCGGCGAAGCCGTGGTCAATGTGCATTATCTGCCCGACCAGATCATCGAACATACCGCCTCCCGAACCCGCCCCCGCATTACCATCTCCGACGAACGCGATCAGGTGCTCGGCACCGGCGGCGCCGTCGTGAAGGCCCTGCCTTTGCTCGGCACAGAGCCGTTCTTCCATCTCAACGCCGACACCATGTGGATCGACGGCGTGCGGCCCAATCTGACGCGGCTGGCCGAGACCTTCGATCCCGCGCGCATGGATATCCTGCTGTTGATGGCGCCGACCACCAGCAGCATCGGCTATGCCGGCCGCGGCGATTACTCGATGCTGCCGGACGGTGCGCTGCGCAAGCGGCGTGAACATCAGGTGGTGCCGTTCGTCTATGCCGGCGCCGCGATCATGTCGCCGTCGCTGTTTACAGGTGCGCCCGCGGGCGAGTTCTCGCTGACGAAATTGTTCGACCAGGCCAATGAGCAGGAGCGGCTGTTCGGCCTGCGCCTCGACGGCGTCTGGATGCATGTCGGAACCCCCGATGCGGTGCAGGCCGCGGAAGAGGCGTATCTGGAGAGCGTGGCGTAAGGCGCCGCGTACGACCCGTTATCGTCGTCCCGGCTCAAGGCCGGGACGGCGTACAGAGTTGCGGGCTGCCGTCACCCCACCCATGACCATTGAGCCATCACTCCCTATATTGCCCTGACCTCGAATCAGGCAGCCCATGCGCGTTTTCAGCGTTCCCGTATCCGTGCCGCTTCTGCGCACCGTCATCTCGGCGTTGGTCGACGGCCGGTTGGTCGATGGATTCGAGGCGCGCCAGAATCCATTGAACCTGGCGCAGGCGACGCTCTATCTGCCGACCCGGCGCGCCGGCCGGATGGCGCGGGAATTCTTCCTCGACGAGATGAAGACCGACGCGGCGATCCTGCCGCGGATCGTGGCGCTCGGCGATATCGACGAGGACGAACTGGCGTTCGCGGAAGGCTCCGAACAATTCGGCGGCGTGGCGCCGCTCGACATTCCGCCGCGGCTCGGCGAGCTCGAGCGGCGGCTGACGCTGGCCCATCTCGTGGCGGCGTGGGCCAAAACGCCGGTGTCGGCGCCGCTGGTGGTCGGCGGCCCGGCCTCGACGCTGGCGCTGGCCGGCGATCTGGCGCGATTGATGGACGACATGGTCACCCGCGGCGTCGACTGGGACGCGCTCGACAAACTGGTGCCGGACCAGCTCGATCGATACTGGCAGCACTCGCTGGAATTCCTGCGCATCGCGCGCAAGGCGTGGCCGCAGCATTTGCACGAAATCGGACGGATCGAACCGGCGGCGCGGCGCGACCTTCTGATCGACGCCGAGGCCGCGCGCCTGACTGCGCACCACAAGGGCCCGGTGATCGCGGCGGGTTCGACCGGCTCGATGCCCGCGACCGCCAAATTCCTGCACGTCGTCGCCAGGCTCAAACAAGGCGCGGTGGTGCTGCCGGGGTTAGATACCGATCTCGATGACGCGGCCTGGCAGACCATCGGCGGCATCAGAGACGCGCAAGGCAAATTCACCACTCCGCCGGCCTCGAACCATCCGCAATTCGCGATGCATGCCCTATTGGACCGGTTCGGCATCAAGCGCAGCGACGTCGAGATTTTGGGCACGCCTGCGCCTGATGGACGCGACGTGCTGGTCTCCGAAACGATGCGGCCGTCGACCGCGACCGAACAATGGCACGACCGGCTCGAACAGCCTGACATTGCCGCGAAGATTTCGGGCGGCATGAAAAACCTCGCGGTCGTCGCGGCGCCCAATCCGGAGATGGAGGCGCTGGCGATCGCGGTCGCCATGCGCGAGGCGCGGCATCTCGACAAATCGGCCGCGCTGGTGACGCCGGACCGTGCGCTGGCGCGGCGGGTGATGGCAGCACTCGGCCGCTGGAACCTCGAATTCGATGATTCCGGCGGTGACGCGCTGATGGATACCTCCGCCGGAATCTTTGCGCGGCTGGTGGCGCAAGCCGCGGCGAAGGGGCTGGAGCCTCCGACCTTGCTGGCGCTGATGAAGCACCCGCTGTTCCGGCTCGGTGGCGCGCATGGTGCGCTGAAACATGCCATCGAGGTGCTGGAACTGGCCCTGCTGCGCGGCACGCGGCCGCAAGCCGGCAGCAATGGCCTCGCGCGCGACTTCGATCGTTTTCGCGCTGAACTCAGGAAATTGAAAGACGGCGAGACCTCCTCGCTCCATGCGTCCGAGCAACGCGCCAAATTGCGGGATGACGCACTCGATCAGGCGCGAGGGTTGATCTCTGCACTGCAGCAGGCGCTGTTGCCGCTGGAAAGCATGACGTCGTCGAAGCCCTATGACTTCGCTGAACTGGCGCATTGCCACCGCGAGGTGTTGATGGCCCTGTCATCCGACCAAACCGAAATCGCCATCGTGTTCGAGGGCGCCCAGGGATCAGCGCTGGCCTCGGCGTTTGCCGATCTGTTGGGCGAACAGAAACCCAGCGGGCTGATGGTCCAGCTCGGCGATTATCCGGAATTGTTCCAGACCGCCTTCGCCGACCGCATGGTACGGCGGCCGGAATCGGCGAGCGCGCATCTGCACATTTATGGCCAGCTCGAAGCACGCTTGACCGAATCCGATCGCGTGATTCTGGGCGGGCTGGTCGAAGGCGTGTGGCCACCGTCACCGCGGATCGATCCGTGGTTGAGCCGGCCGATGCGGCATGAACTCGGCCTCGATCTGCCGGAGCGGCGCATCGGCCTGTCAGCGCATGACTTCGCGCAACTGCTCGGCCACACCGACGTCATCCTGACCCATTCGGCGAAAGTCGGCGGCGCGCCGGCGGTGGCCTCGCGCTTCCTGCACCGGCTCGAGGCCGTCGCCGGCGAAGAGCACTGGAAGCAAGCCACAAAGGCCGGCGAGGATTATGTCCGCTACGCCGCCGAACTCGACCGGCCGGCAAAGATAGAGCCGATCCCGCAGCCCGCGCCAAAGCCGCCACGTGCGACGCGCCCGCTGAAATTGTCGGTGACGGCGATCGAGGACTGGCTGCGCGATCCCTACACGATCTACGCGAAATACATTCTGCGGCTCGACCCGCTCGATCCCGTCGATATGCCACTGTCAGCTGCCGATCGCGGCTCGGCGATCCATGAAGCGCTTGGCGAATTTACAAAAACCTTCGCCGACACATTGCCGGCCCAGCCTGCGCTCGCGCTGCGCGGCATCGGGGAGAAATTTTTTGCGCCGCTGATGGAGCGCCCCGAGGCGCGGGCGCTGTGGTGGCCGCGGTTCCAGCGCATCGCCGCATGGTTCGCCGATTGGGAAATGGCGCGCCGCGATCACATCCACCGGATCGATGCCGAGATCAAGGGCGAAATCGGTATTCCGCTCGACAACGAACGAACCTTCATCCTGTCAGCCCGCGCCGACCGCATCGAGCAGCGCGCTGACGGCCGCTTCGCGATCCTCGACTACAAGACGGGCCAGCCGCCGACTGGCAAGCAGGTGCGGATGGGACTGTCGCCGCAGCTCACCCTCGAGGCCGCAATCCTGCGCGAAGGCGGCTTCAAGGATATCGGCGCGGATTCGTCGGTCGCCGAACTCGCCTATGTCAGGCTCAGCGGCAACAACCCGCCGGGCGAGCACCGTTCGCTGGAACTGAAGATCAGAAACAACGATACGCCGCAGCCACCGGACGAAGCGGCGGATTATGCGCGGCTGGAGCTGGAAAAACTGATCCGCAAATTCGAAGACGAGAACCAGGCCTACACCTCGTTGAACCTGTCGATGTGGTCGAACCGCTACGGCGCCTATGACGATCTCGCCCGGATCAAGGAATGGTCCGCGGCCGGCGGGTTGGGGATCGAGGAATGGTGAAGGCTCCCCGCATCATTCCTCCCAATGTGCGCGATACCCAGGCGCGCGCGTCCGATCCGGCGGCGTCCTCGTTCGTGTCGGCCAATGCCGGCTCGGGCAAGACCCATGTGCTGGTGCAACGCGTGATACGGCTGCTGCTGGGTGGCGTGGCGCCGGAAAAGATCCTCTGCATCACCTTTACAAAAGCCGCCGCCGCCAACATGGCGGAACGGGTGTTCTCGACGCTGGGACATTGGGTCACGCTCGACGACGCTTCGCTGGATGCCGCGATCAAGGAAGTAGGGATTGCGAATCCCAATGCAAAGCTGCGGAAAACGGCGCGCCAATTGTTCGCCTGCGCGCTGGAGACGCCGGGCGGACTGAAAGTGCAGACCATCCACGCGCTGTGCACGCGCCTGCTGCAGCAATTCCCGTTCGAGGCGAATGTGCCCGCGCGCTTCGCCGTGCTTGACGACCGCGACCAGAACGAGATGATGGAGCGCGCCAATCTCGCGGTGTTTCTGGAGGCGTCGCGCCACCCCGACAGCGCGACCGGCCAGGCACTCCGGATGGCGATGGCCAGTGCGGCGGACGTGACCTTCAAGGAGGTTGTGCGCGAGGCCTGTCTTAGCCGCGATCATTTCATGGCGTGGACGGACACCGCAGGTGGCGCCCACGTGGCGGCGGGGCAAGTCTCCGCGGCACTCGGTGTCGACCCTGAGGATCGTATTGAGGATGTCGAGCGCGCCATTGTCGATGGACCGAACCTGCCGCGATCGCGCTGGTCGGAGATCTCCGGAATTCTCGACACCGGCAGCAAGACCGACCAGGATCAGGCCGCCCGGCTTCGTGCAGGGCTGGTGTTCACCGGCGCTGCGCAGGTCGACGAATATCTCGGCCTGTTTCTCACCGAGACCGACCGCACCCGCCGCAAATCGGTGGTGACCAAGAAATTCGTCGACAACAATCCGGCCATCGGCCGGCTGTTCGAATCCGAGGCCGATCGCATCGCCCCTCTGATCGAACGCCGCCGCGCCTTGACGGCCCGGGACCGCACCGAGGCGCTGCTGCACATCGCAACCGCTTCTGCCGCGAACTACCGGCGCGAGAAGCTGGAACGTGGACTGCTCGATTATGACGACCTGATCGACAAGACGCTTCGGATGCTGGACCGCGTCTCCTCCGGCTGGGTCCATTACAAACTTGATCGTGGCGTCGATCATGTGCTGATCGACGAGGCGCAGGACACCAGCCCGCGGCAATGGGACATCATCGCGCACATCATTTCCGAATTTACTTCCGGCGCGGGTGCGCGTGATGGCGTGATGCGTACCGTGTTCGCGGTCGGCGACGAGAAACAGTCGATCTTTTCGTTTCAGGGTGCGGCCCCCCGCGAATTCGACCTGCGTCGGCGAGCTCTGAAGAAGAAATTCGAAGATGCCGGCCTGAAATTCGATCCGGTGTCTTTCAACTATTCGTTTCGTTCCGGGCCGGCAATCCTGCATTCGGTCGATCATGTTTTCCGCGAGCAGGAGATATTCCGCAGTATCCACGCGGTCGAGAACGGATACCCGATCCATCATGCGCTGGAAGACGCAGGCCCAAGCCTGATCGATCTATGGGAATTGGCCGTAGCCGACGACAGGCCAGACATGGAAGGCTGGCGCGCGCCGTTCGACGGCGTCGCCGTGACCAGTCCCGAGGTAAAGCTCGCCCGGCGGATTCAGGCCGAGATCAAATCGCTGGTCGAAAGCGGCACCATGACCGGCAGCGCCAGTGACCGCCGTCCACTGCGATACGGCGACATGCTGGTGCTGGTGCGCCGGCGTGGCAATGCATTCGATGCGGTGATCCAGGCGCTGAAGCACGCAAACGTCCCGGTCGCCGGCGCCGACCGACTCAAACTGACTGAGCACATCGCGGCCATCGACCTGATGAATCTGGCGGACGCACTGCTGTTGCCGCAGGACGATCTGGCGCTGGCGGTGGCATTGAAGAGCCCGCTGTTCGGCCTCTCTGACGACGATCTGTTCAAGCTCGCCTGGCAGCGAAAGGGATCGTTGCGTGCGGCATTGAGCGCGCGCGCCGCGACCGATGGATTGCTGAGGGACGCGCTCTGGCGGTTGGAGCAATGCGAGCGACGCGTCGTCAACGCGACGCCGTTTGCTTTCTACTCCTGGCTGCTGGGCGGCGACGGGGGCCGTGCGCGGATCCTGAACCGGCTCGGGCATGAAGCCAATGATGCGCTCGATGAGTTTCTGGAACTTGCGCTGAGCTACGAGCGCAAGGCGCCTGCCTCGCTGCAGGGCTTCATGGCGTGGCTGCGTGCGGCCGATACCGAGGTCAAGCGCGACATGGAAATCTCGCGCGACGAAGTTCGTGTCATGACCGTCCATGGCGCCAAGGGCCTGGAGGCGTCTGTGGTGTTCCTGGTCGACACCACGACATCTCCCTCGGATACGCAGCGGCTACGACTCATCAACCTGCCGCAGGGCAATGCTGGTCCGCACGCCCCCGGAATCGTGGTTTGGGCCGGCCGCAAGGCCGAAGATCCCCCCGCCCTCGTCACCGCACGGGCGGCGATGCTAGGCGATACCGAGGATGAATACCGCCGCCTGCTTTACGTGGCGATGACGCGCGCGGCCGATCGCCTGATCGTCGGTGGTTGCATGCCCGGCAACAGGAAGGATGTTCGCCCCTCCTCCTGGTATGATCTTATCAGCAAGGGCCTCGACCGTTCCGAATTGCAGCTCGAGGAGATCATGACATCGAGCGGCGTCGTGAAGCGCTATTTGCGGGCCGAGAAAGTCGTGCCTGCCACGGGATCAGTTACGCCGGCAAAGGCGCCATCGATCGATTTTCCATCGTGGTTGCTGACACCGGCGCAGCCGGAGCGTCCGGCGGAGGGTTTGCTGCGCCCGTCCGATCCCGCTGACGACGACAGCCATCCGGTCCGGTCAGGCGAATCGATCCTCGCCCGCGCCAAGGCTCTCAAGCGCGGCACGCTGGTGCACCGGTTGCTGCAGTCGCTGCCCGATATCGCCGCCGAACGCCGCCGCGAGGCCGCGTTGTCCTACCTCGCCCGCAACGCCGGCGGCTGGACCGACGACGAACGGCTCACTCTGGCGGAAAAAGCGCTGGCGCTGATTGCGGATGCGCGCTTTGCGCACGCCTTTGCACCGGGCAGCCAGGCCGAGGTCTCGATCGTCGGACGGCTGGACCGGGCCGGGCAGCCACCGGCGCTGGTTTCCGGCCAAATCGACCGGCTGGTGGTGACCGAGCGAGAGGTTTTGATCGTCGATTACAAGACCAACCACGCCCCGCCCAAGCTGCCTGCCGAGGCGCCGCGCGGCTATGTCCGCCAGCTCGCGCTCTACCGGGCGGTACTGGCAAAACTTTATCCCCAGCTGCCGGTCCGGGCCGCGCTGCTCTGGACCGAAACGCCTGATTTGATGGAGATTTCCGCCCCCGCGCTGGACGCGGCACTGGCATCCCATCATCTCGGCGTGACCGCGCTTGACCCGGCAAGATCGCGTTCATAGGTTCGTCAATATGATCCTAAGGCGCGATTCTCATCCGCGCGCTGTTTTCAACCGAACGAGGTATTCCCATGGCCGTTGGCAAGGTTTCTGACGCCGATTTCGAAGCCGAAGTGCTCAACGCGACCGGGCCGGTGGTCGTGGATTTCTGGGCCGAATGGTGCGGCCCCTGCCGCATGATCGCCCCGGCGCTCGACGAGATTTCCGGCGCGATGGGCGACAAGGTCAAGATCGTGAAGCTGAACGTCGACGAGAGCCCGAAGACGGCCTCGAAATACGGCGTGATGTCGATCCCGACCCTGATGATCTTCAAGGGCGGCGAGATGGCCTCCCGCCAGGTCGGCGCCGCGCCGAAGGCGAAGCTGCAGCAGTGGATCACTGCGGCGGTCTGAGGTTTTTCGCTATCTGATTCGTTGAGCGGCCGGCGATTAGCCGGCCGTTTGCGTTGAGCCATCCCTGATCCGACAGACCATGGTGGCATGATCCCACCATGGATTGACGCCGACCTGCGTGTTCTGCACGCCGAAGCCCGCGTCCCCCAACTCCTGCACGAGATCCGGCAGGAGCTTCAGCGTCCGGTAGGGCCGGCCATTCTCCAACAAATGACCGGTTAGCGGGTCAAAGCGAGCCTTGGCCTCATCGGACTTCGGCAAACCGCACATGCTGCTGACGACGAAAACGCCGCCGGGCCGAAGAATGCGGCGAACCTCCCGAGGGCACCGGGCTCTGTCACTTCCGATCAGGCAATGCAGACAGCTGCCGTCGATCGCGATGTCAAAGGACCTTTCGGGAAAGAACGTCATCTCGCAAACGCTGCCTTGCCCGAAGGAGCCGGAAAGACCGCATGCATCGAACAGTTCCCTGGCCCAGGCGACAGCGATATCGGAAATATCGATGCCGTACACCTCGTAAGCTTGCGGGCCATCCATAGCGATGACGACATGCCATTGCCGCATCCGAGTTCGAGCACTCTTGCGGGCGGCCGCGGAAAGGTCTCGTGTTCCAGCCGATCAAGCGTTGCAGTCATCCGAGCGACGTTCTGGTGATGCCGGCTTCCTGCCCAACCCGAATGACCATCGGCCCGCACACGACGATACGCCTCGTCGTAGTCGGACATCGCTCTTACCCGATCCAACCCGTCGCCAGCGCGGAGGCCAGCTCAAGCTGGCCGTTCTGCCGCGCCAGCGCCGCCATCGCCTCATGGTCGTAGGGCACATGGCGGAACGTCACGCGCCAGGATCCATCGGCCAGTTCGAGGATCGCATAGCGCGCGTCCGGCGTGCCGGCTTCGATCACATGCGGAAACGGATGGGTGTCGCGATAACCGGGTGAGCCGACGCTGCCGGGATTGACGATTCTGCGGCCATCGCCAAGCCGGACGGTGCGCGCGACATGGGTGTGGGCGCACAGGATCAGCGGCTGCGTGATTCCAGCGGCTTGCTTCTCGATCGCATCCGGCGACGACATGCAAACGGTACCGTCGGGAAGCACGGTCTCCAGCCAATAGACTTCGTCGTGCGCAGGCGTGGCGTGACAGAGAAACACAAGGTCGCGATAGACGCGCGTCGGCGGCACCGCGCGCAGCCAGTCGAGATGAGTCTTGTCGAGTTGCGCATGGGCCGGCCGGTCCCAGGAACCCATCTTCTCCGGCGGCCGGTCTATCAGATAGCGGTCATGGTTGCCGAGCACGTGCACGGCATCGAGCGCGATCAACGCATCCATCGTGCGCCGAGCGTCGAGCGGGCCGCTCGCCATGTCGCCGAGATTGACGATCTCTTTGATGCCCTGCGCGCGGATGTCGGCGATGACAGCTTCCAGCGCGAGATAGTTTCCGTGCACATCGGCAATCGCGGCAAAACGCATGGTGCTTCCAGTCCCGTCTAAGTCTACGTGCCCCGGATGCTGCGCAGCGCGCTCAGGATCGCGCTTCGCGCGACTCCGACGGTGCGCTGCTGATCCGGGGTCCAGATGGGTCCCGGCTCTGCGGAGCAGCGTGAAGGACGCTGCACCGCGTCCGGGACACGAGGGTGTTATGCAGGCGGCGTGCCATTGGCGGCCAGCACATGGCCCGCGAGGTATAGCGATCCTGTGATCAGGATGCGCGGCGGCACTTCATAGGCGAGTTTCGACAGTGCCTGAAGCGCTGCTTCGACGCTGGCGGCATTTTCCACGCGCATGCCGAGGGCGCGGGCGGCATCCGCCAGCCGGTCCGGCGGCATCGACGCTGCCATGGCCGTCGAGCTCGCATTGTCGCGGCCCGGTATCGGCACCGCCATGATATGGCGCGTCAGCCCGGCAAAATTGGCGAGGAACGCGCCGGCATCCTTGTTGGCCATCATGCCTGTTATGACGACCAGCGGCCGCGACACCCGTTCTTCGAGATCCCCCAGCGCCGCCGCGGCGACGCGCCCGCCTTCGGCATTGTGTCCGCCATCGAGCCAGATCTCGCAGCCCTGTGGGCCCTGCTCGACCAGCGCGCCCGAAACCAGGCGCTGCATCCGCGCCGGCCATTCGGCGTTGACGATGCCGGCCTCGAAATGGGGCATGCCGATCTTGAAGGTGTCGAGCGCACGCAAGGTCGCGATCGCGAGCCCGGCATTGTCGAACTGATGCCGGCCGAACAGTTTTGGCGCCACCAGATCCATCAGGCCGCGATCGTCCTGATAGACCAGCCTGCCGCGCTCGACGCTGACATGCCATTGCTGGCCGGCCGCATGCAGCGGCGCGCGCATGCGGCGCGCATGCGCCTCGATCACCGCCATCGCTTCCGGCGCCTGCTCGGCGCAAACCACCGGCGCATTGCGCTTGATGATGGCGGCTTTCTCACCGGCGATCTCGGTCAGCGAATTGCCGAGGAATTCCGTATGATCCATGCTGACCGGCGCAATCACGCTCGCAATCGGCGCGTCGATCACATTGGTGGCGTCCAGCCGTCCGCCGAGGCCGACTTCCAGCAGCACGACATCGGCCGGATGCTGTGCAAACAGAGAAAACGCCGCCGCGGTTTCGATCTCGAAAATCGTGATCGGATCGCCATTGTTGGCGTGTTCGCAATGCCCGAGCACGGCGCACAATTCATCGTCATCGACCAGCACGCCGCCACCGCTGCGGCCAAGACGAAAACATTCGTTGAGCCGCACCAGATAGGGCGAGGTATAGACGTGGACGCGCAGGCCCGCGGCTTCCAGGATCGCGCGCAGATAGGCAATGGTGGAACCCTTGCCGTTGGTCCCGGCGACATGGATCACCGGCGGCAGCTTGCTTTCAGGGTGATCGAGCCGCGCCAGCAGGGCCTGCATGCGATCGAGGCTGAGATCGATGCGGCTGGGATGGAGCGCCGACAGCCGCGCGATCAATTCGTCGAGCGAAGGCTGCGGTCTGGCGGCGAGTGCGTTCACGCGTGCGGTGCGGCCGGCACCGCTTCCGGCGCCGAGACGATCTGGGCCGGGTCGGTGACCTGCAGCACGGCTTTCGACGCAACCTCAGGCGCCGGCGACTTCGTCAGCAGCCGGCACAGCCGCGCCAAGGTGGGACGCATTTCGTGGCGGTGCACCACCATGTCGACCATGCCGTGGTCGCGCAGATATTCGGCGCGCTGAAAACCTTCCGGCAGTTTCTCGCGAATGGTCTGTTCGATGACGCGCGCGCCGGCGAATCCGATCAGCGCACCGGGCTCGGCGATCTGCACGTCGCCCAGCATGGCGTAGGATGCCGTGACGCCGCCGGTGGTCGGATTGGTCAGCACGACGATGTAGGGCAGTTTTGCTTCGCGCAGCATCTGCACGCCGACCGTCGTTCGCGGCATCTGCATGAGCGATAAAATGCCTTCCTGCATCCGCGCGCCGCCGGAGGCGGCGAACACGATGAACGGCGATTTCTTTTCGACCGCGAGCTCGAGCCCACGCACGATCGCTTCACCCGCGGCCATGCCGAGCGAACCGCCCATGAAATCGAAATCCTGCACGGCCACGACGACGCCGGCGCCTTCGAGCTTGCCATAGCCGACCTTGATGGCGTCGTTCAATCCGGTCTTGGCGCGCGCATCCTTGATGCGGTCGGCATATTTGCGCTCGTCGCGAAACTTCAGCGGATCGGCGGTCACGTCGGGCAGCGCGATATCGTACCAGGTCTCGTTGTCGAAGATCGACTTCAGCCGCGCCACCGCGCCCATGCGCATGTGATAGTTCGAACCGGGAATCACGAACTGGTTGGCCTCGACGTCCTTGTAGAACACGAGCTGCCCGGAATCCGGGCACTTGATCCACAGATTCTCCGGCGTCTCGCGGCGCAGGATGCTGCGGATCTTCGGCCGGACGACGTTGGTGAGCCAATTCATGTTTCGCTCCGAAATGCGGTTGGACGCATCAGTTGCAATATATGGCGGCCCGGGTCTGACCCGACAAGCCGCAGGTACCGCCTCAATCTACGCCAAAATGGCCTATTCTGCGGCCTGTTTGGCACCCCGAACCCCCTGAGCCAGGGCGGCGACGAGATCGGCCACGGCGGGTACGGTCTTGGCGGTGGCGCGCCCCTCGGCGTCGAGGCTGCCGCGCAGGGCATCGACCAGGGCGGTGCCGACCACCGCGCCATTGGCGTTCTCGGCGATCGCGCGCGCGGCATCCGGCGTCCTAATACCGAAGCCGACGCACACCGGCAGCTTGGTGTGCCGCTTGATCCGGGCGACGGCTTCACCGACCACGTGGGAATCGGCGCTGGCGCTGCCGGTGATGCCGGTGATCGCGACGTAATAGACAAAACCCGACGTGTTCGCGAGCACCGCCGGCAGGCGCTTGTCGTCGGTGGTCGGCGTCGCCAGGCGAATGAAATTGAGCCCGGCCTTCATCGCCGGCAGGCACAGCTCGTCGTCCTCTTCCGGCGGCAGGTCGACGATAATCAGACCATCGACGCCAGCGGTCTTCGCGTCGACAAGGAACTTGTCGACGCCGTAAATGTAGATCGGATTGTAATAGCCCATCAGCACCAGCGGCGTGGTGTCGTCGTCCTTGCGGAAGCCGCGCACCATCTCCAGCGTCTTCTTCAGGGTCATGCCGGCTTTCAGGGCGCGCAGGCCCGCCGCCTGAATCGACGGCCCGTCGGCCATCGGATCGGTAAAGGGCATGCCGATCTCGATCATGTCGGCGCCGGCCTTCGGCAGCGCCTTGAGGATGTCGAGCGAGGTTTTCGGATCGGGATCGCCAGCCATCAGGAAGGTGACGAAAGCCGAGCGGCCCTGCTTGGCGAGTTCGGCGAAGCGCGCGTCGATACGGGTACTCACTTCTTCTCACCCTTCAAGATTTCGGCGACCTGCGGGATGTCCTTGTCGCCGCGGCCCGAGAGATTGACGACCATCAGATGATCCCTGGGCCGCTTCGGCGCGAGTTCCACAACCTTGGCGATGGCGTGTGCCGATTCCAGCGCCGGGATGATGCCTTCCAGCCGCGACAGCAATTGGAACGCGGCGAGCGCCTCGTCGTCGGTGGCGCTCAGATAGGTGACCCGGCCGTTTTCATAGAGCCAGGAATGCTCCGGCCCGATGCCGGGATAATCCAGTCCCGCCGAGATCGAATGCGCGTCCTGGATCTGGCCGTCATCGTCCATCAACAAATAGGTGCGGTTGCCATGCAGCACGCCGGCCCGGCCGCCGGCGATCGAGGCCGCATGCAGCTGGGTCAGGCCATGGCCTGCCGCCTCGACACCGAAAATCTCGACCGAGGGATCGTCGAGGAAGGGATGAAACAGTCCCATCGCATTGGAGCCGCCGCCGATGCAGGCGACCAGCGAATCCGGCAAGCGCCCCTCGGCCTCCTGCATCTGCTCGCGGGTCTCGTCACCGATCACGCACTGGAAGTCGCGCACCATCATCGGATAGGGATGCGGCCCCGCGATCGTGCCGATGCAGTAGAAGGTGTTGTGCACGTTGGTGACCCAGTCACGCAGCGCCTCGTTCATCGCGTCCTTCAGTGTGCGCGTCCCTGATTGAACCGGGATCACCTTGGCGCCGAGCATTTCCATGCGGAACACGTTGGGCGCCTGACGCGCGACGTCGACCGCGCCCATATAGACGATGCATTCCAGCCCGAACCGCGCGCACAGCGTCGCGGTGGCAACACCGTGCTGGCCGGCGCCGGTCTCGGCGATGATGCGCTTCTTGCCCATCCGGCGCGCGACCATGATCTGGCCGAGCACATTATTGACCTTGTGCGAGCCGGTGTGGTTGAGCTCCTCGCGCTTGAAATAGACTTTCGCGCCGCCGAGATGCTCGGTCAGGCGCTCGGCGAAGTACAGCGGCGACGGCCGTCCGACATAGTGCTTGAGAAAGCCCTTCATTTCCGCAGCGAACGACGGATCGGCCTTGGCCGCGATGTAGGCCTTCTCCAGATCCAGGATCAGCGGCATCAGCGTTTCGGCGACGAAGCGGCCACCGAAATTACCAAAATGCCCGCGCTCGTCGGGGCCGGTGCGGAAGGAGTTTGGCAAGGAGTTCGGCAGACCTGGATTCATCGGACCATCAATTCTTCGGTGGCGCGCGCGGCGCGGATAAAATCGCGGATCATGTCGGGATCCTTGACGCCGGGCGAACGCTCGACGCCCGAGGACACATCGACGCCGCCCGCACGGGTGACGCGAACGGCCTCGGCGAGGTTGGAGGCGTTGAGCCCGCCCGAAACCATGAACGGCAGTTCGAGGTCGAGCTTCTCAAGCAGGCGCCAGTCGAACACGGCCCCTAACCCGCCCGGGCGGGTGGCCTCTTTTGGCGCACGGGCGTCGAACAGGATGCGGTCGGCGACCGCAGCATAGCCCGCAAGCGGCACGAGATCGGCCGCGGTCTCGACCGGCAGCGCCTTCATCAGCGGCAGACCGAATTTCGCCTTGATGTCGCGCAGCCGCGCGGTGGTTTCCTTGCCATGTAGTTGCAGGATGTCCGGCCGCAGGGTCTCGACGATATTCTCGAGCGTCGCGTCGTCGGCATCGACCGTGAGCGCCACCTTGACGGCGCGGCCCTTGGCCTGCTTGCCGAGCTCGCGCGCGGTCTCGAGGCCGACATGCCGCGGCGACGGGGGGAAGAACACGAATCCGACCATATCAGCGCCAGCCCCGAGCGCGACGTCGAGCGTCTCGCGCGTGGACAGGCCGCAAATTTTGACGAGCAGGGACATGGTCTCTCGGGCGCGGCTTTCAAGCCGTGAAGTGCGGGTTGGAACGGAGCTGTTTGGGCGGGTTCTACAACGTCGCGCCCTGCTTGTCTCGCCCGGCGGCCCCGTAAAAGCCGCGCGGCGCCGGTGCTGCAAGCTGCGGCACGCCGCCCCGGGAGACGGCCGCCGCGGCGCGCAGATCGGCTATTTCCGACCGCGCCCGCCGGGCCTCGGCCTCGTGCTGGCGTGCGGCGCGGCGCCAGCGGCGCTGGCGGAACCAGGTCGCCGAGCCGCCCGCCGCGACCCCCAAAATCGCGACCGCAATAATCACGACGAACAGCGGCATCGACACCGCGACCGACGGATTGACGGAATCGAACGGATCGAACGACACCGTCACCGAATGACGGTTGGCGACCGCAAAGAAGATGAAGATGACGCCTAAGGGAATGACGACCAGCGCCGAGAAGAATTTTCGCATGACCATATCTCGCAGTGCGGACTCTTGAAGCAGCTGACATCGGCGAGCACGTGTCCCGCAACACGGCACCCGATCTTCAGAACCCGGTGGAGTCTTTTATTTGACGCGTTCTCTTCACGCGAACCGGGCCCACTTCGCTTGAAAACGCTATGGTTACGCGCCGGCCTCGGGCGAACCGCCCTCGCGGTTCAGCCGCTCACGCATTTCCTTGCCCGTCTTGAAAAACGGGACGCTCTTCTGATCGACCGGCACATGCGCGCCGGTGCGTGGATTGCGCCCTGCGCGGGCTGGACGATGCTTGACCGAGAAAGCGCCGAAACCGCGGAGCTCGACACGGTCGCCGCGCGCCAGGGCAGCGACGATCTCATCGAGAATCGCGTTCACAATGTTCTCCACATCCCGCTGATAAAGATGCGGGTTGTGCTCGGCGATGCGCTGAACAAGTTCGGATTTGATCATCGAGACTGGGGTCCACTGTCGTGCGGACTTCCATTTCCGTGAAAATGCCTTGAACTGTCAAGACGCTAAATCAATTTTGGGCCACGCGAAATGACGTGACAAATGGCCCGGAAAGGGGTTGTCGCAACACCCGCAATGCGGGAGGACCGCGCCAAACCTCGCTTGCGCGGGTTCAATTGGAGGCCGCGGGCCGCCAAAGTGCCAGCATACCGTCCAATGCCAGCTGGTCGACGGCACCTGTGACGCCGGCCTGCTCGATCTGGCGCGCGATCGCGCTCAGGCCGAGCGCATCGAAGCTGACGGACGCGACTGCGCGCAGGAAAGTCATGTCGCCAAACCGCGGGGTCAGCTTGAAATCGCGCACCGGCAGATCGCTCTTGATCTTCTTCTCGGCGACCAGCCATGCCACCGCGGTTTTCTCGTCGCCGAGCTGATCGACCAGCTTCAGCTCGACCGCCTGGCGGCCGGTGAACACGCGTCCGTCCGCGACTTTGTCGAGCAACGCCTCGTCCATGCCGCGCCGCGCCTTCACGAGGCCGCGGAACCAGGCGTAAGAGTCCTTCACCAGCGCGTCGAGCGCCGCCCGCGCCTCCGGGCTGGTTGGCTCAAAGCCGTTCGGCGCCGCCTTCAGCGGCGAGGATTTCACTTCCTCGACCTTGACGCCGACGGTCTTCATCAACTCGGTGAAATTCGGAAACTGAAACAGCACACCGATCGAGCCGACCAATGAGCTCTGCTGGGCGATGATATGATCGGCCGCAAGCGCCCCGATGTAACCGCCCGAGGCGGCCAGCCCTTCGACCACCACGACCAGCGGCTTCTTGGCCTTCAGCCGCGTCAGCGCATCGTAAAGCTGCTCGGAGCCGGCGGTGGTGCCACCCGGCGAATTGATGTGCACGATGACGGCGGCGGCCGACGACTTCTCCAGCCGCTCCAGCGCCTCGACGCGTTGCTGATCGCTGCGAATGAGGCCTTCGATATTGACGCGGGCAATCGAGCCGGACACCGACAGCGACGAGCGGCCGGCGGGTGTCGCCAGCACACCGACGACAACGACCGCGGCAAGAACGACCACGGCCGCCACCAGGCGCCAGAAAGTCAGCTTGCGGCGTATCCTGCGGCGATCGACGATCACGTCCGAATCGAGCGACATCGAAATTCTCCTGGGGTCGGCAGCGCCGTTTTGCCTTCGCAGCGTCACCAGCGCATTATCCAATTACATCAATTGCGATGCAATATGAAGAAAACAAGGCCCAGTTGTCGTCCCCGCGGAGGCGGGGACCCATAACCACCAATCCTGATTGTCGCGCCAGGCTGGAGCTCCAGTTTTTCACAACCACAAACCCCTGTGGTTATGGGTCCCGGCGAAGGCCGGGACGACACCGGTGCAACAAAAAAGGCCCCGGTCGAAACCGGGGCCTGGTCTTTGCGAACAGGGAAGCTGTGCCTACTTGTCGCGGTTCTTGAGCGCGGTGCCGAGAATGTCGCCCAGCGTCGCTCCCGAATCGGAGGAACCATACTGCGCGATGGCTTCCTTCTCTTCGGCAACTTCCAGCGCCTTGATCGAGACCTGCACCTTGCGGGCCTTCTTGTCGAACTGGATCACGCGGGCATCGACCTTCTCGCCGACGGCGAAACGCTCGGCGCGCTGATCGTTGCGGTCGCGGGCGAGTTCCGACCGCTTGATGAAGGTCGAGAAATCGGTACCCGAGATCTTCACCTCGATGCCGGCTTCCTTCACTTCGAGCACTTCGCAGGTCACGACTGCACCCTTCTTGACGTCGCCAGGCTCTGCGAAGGGGTCGCCTTCGAGCTGCTTGACGCCGAGCGAGATGCGCTCCTTTTCGACATCGACGTCGAGCACCACGGCCTTGACCATGTCGCCCTTCTTGAAGTTGTCGATCACCTGCTCGCCCGGAAGCTTCCAGTCGAGGTCGGAGAGATGGACCATGCCGTCGACGTCGCCGTCGAGACCGAGGAACAGACCGAACTCGGTCTTGTTCTTGACCTCGCCTTCGACGGTCGCACCGACCGGGAACTTCTCGACGAAGACCTCCCAGGGGTTGCGCATGGTCTGCTTGAGGCCGAGCGAGATGCGGCGCTTGACCGAATCCACTTCGAGAACCTGCACTTCGACTTCCTGCGAGGTCGAAACGATCTTGCCGGGGTGCATGTTCTTCTTGGTCCACGACATTTCCGAGACGTGGATCAGGCCTTCGATGCCTGGCTCCAGTTCGACGAACGCGCCGTAGTCGGTGATGTTGGTGACGCGGCCGGTGAAGCGTGCGTTCAGCGGATACTTCGCCTCGATGCCCTGCCACGGATCGTCCAGCAGCTGCTTCATGCCGAGCGAGATACGGTGGGTCTCGTGGTTGATCTTGATGATCTTGACCTTGACGGTCTGGCCGATGGTAAGCACCTCGGTCGGGTGATTGACCCGGCGCCAGGCGATATCGGTGACGTGCAAGAGGCCGTCGATGCCGCCGAGATCAACGAACGCACCGTAATCGGTGATGTTCTTGACCACGCCGTCGATCACCTGACCCTCTTCGAGGTTCTGCACCAACTCCTGGCGCTGCTCGGCGCGGGTCTCTTCGAGAACCGTGCGGCGCGACACCACGATGTTGCCGCGGCGGCGGTCCATCTTGAGGATCTGGAACGGCTGCGAATTGTTCATCAGCGGCGCGACGTCGCGGATCGGGCGGATGTCGACCTGCGAACGCGGCAGGAAGGCCACCGCGCCGTCCAGATCGACGGTGAAGCCGCCCTTGACCTGGTTGAAGATGACGCCGTGAACCTTCTCGTTGTTGTTGAAGGCCTTCTCGAGCTTGCCCCAGCTCTCCTCGCGGCGCGCCTTGTCGCGCGACAACACGGCTTCGCCGAGCGCATTCTCGATCCGGTCGAGGAACACCTCGACTTCGTCGCCAACCTTGAGTTCGCTGTCGCGGCCGGGTCCTGCGAATTCACGCAGCGCCACGCGGCCTTCGGTCTTCAGGCCGACGTCGATGACGGCCATGTCCTTTTCAATTGCAACTACCTTGCCCTTGATGACGGAGCTTTCCTGCAAATTGCCGCCGGCGAAGGACTCGTCCAGCATCGCAGCGAAATCGTCGCGGGTAGGATTATAAGAAGCAGCAGTCGAAGCCATTTGTTCTCCAGATGCGGGTATCGCCGGCCAGTCGGGTTAAGGGGCGTATCGCGCGTGAAGTGTCAGGGGTCCGCAAACCCTAACGACCGCCGTTTGCGGGAAATCGCAAATGGCGGGCCGGCAGCATGCCTGCACGTTCGATACGTTGATTTATCCGGAGCCTGAAACGAGCGTATCGACTTCAAGAACCTGGAGCGGGCTTTCCTCCAATGACGGCAGGGGTTCAAACCTCCTGCCGGCCCGCTCGGACAGCCCTGATCTCATCGATGGCGGCCCGGATGGCCGGTGATATAGCCCCAAGGGGTCTTTTCGGCAAGCGGAAATGCCCGATTTACGGGGCTTTAGGGCTGACGGACGCTCGCCATGGGCCCATGTTTTCAACGCCTTGTTCACCGCATGACGCAAAAGGCCCGCAGTGTCAGGCGCGATGGAACCCGGCCTTAAGTGCCGCCCCCCAACGATGGCACGGTTCAAAAACAGGGGGAGTGCCACCATGAAGAGCCTGATCGCGATGACAGCCATCGCCGCCTTTACCGTCGCTACGGCCGTTGCCGGCAAGCCGGCCTATTTTGCGACCGACAAGGCGATTGCCGCGGCGAAATCGAAGCCCGTCCTGATGGCCGAACAGCGATTGCCGTTCGACCGCGACCGCTCGAAGAACTGAACCGGAGACTTCACCGCCTGGCGCGGACAGCCTCGACGATCGCGATCGCGGCGCGAACGCCGCCTTCGATATCGAGATTGGAATTGTCCAGGACATGCGCATCGGGGGCCGCCTTCAGAGGCGCCGCGGCCCGATTGCGGTCCCGCTCGTCGCGCTTGAGAATATCGGCCAGCACCAGCGCTTCATCCGCCGCTTCACCCCGCGCGAGCGCTTCCAGCGTGCGGCGGTGGGCCCGCACCTTTGGGTCGGCGACGACGAAAATCTTCACTTCCGCATTCGGGCAAATCACGGTGCCGATGTCGCGCCCGTCGAGCACCGCGCCGGGCGGATCTGCCGCGAACTGGCGCTGAAAACTGACCAGCGCTTCCCGTACCGTGGGGATGGCGGAGACCACCGAAGCAGCATCGCCGATCCGCTGCGACTTCAGTTCGGGATGGCCGAAGTTTTCCGGGTCGAGCGCCATCGCGGCGGCGACGGCGCGGGCTTCATCGGTGAGATCAAAACCCTGGTCCAGCAGCATTTTGGCCACGGCGCGGTAAATCACGCCGGTGTCGAGGTGGCGATAGCCGTAGTGCTGCGCGAGCCGCTTGCCCAGCGTGCCCTTGCCCGAGGCGGCGGGTCCGTCGATGGCGATGATCATGAGCGCCATGTGCGACAGAGCGCCCATGGCGGTCAAGACCATGCGTCAGGGGTGATGGGGCCACCGCTCCGGGAAACGGTGGCCTCACCGCCAGGAAACCTGAATTCCGCGATGCGGACATATGCGCGCCAGATGCGTCCAAATGTGCCTCGCCCCCGCCGCGGCCCGCCTCTATCCTGAGACCAGCCGGGGCATTCCATCGCGTCTGCGAATCGCCCGATTCAAAAAAATGATAACGGCCGGAGGGATACGATGAGCACCATTTCACGACGTCAATTTATTGGTAGCGCCGCAGCAGCCTCGGCGATCCCGCTGCTCGGGAGTTCGGCCCACGCGCAGGCCGACTGGCCGACCAAGCCCATCAAGATCATCGCCGGCTATCCCGCCGGAGGTCAGACTGATCTGTTTGCGCGGACCTATGGAGAATATATCCGGGCCACCACGGGCCAGAATGTGGTGGTGGAAAACAAGGCCGGTGCCTCAGGATCGGTCGCGGCAGTTGAAGCCAAACGCGCCGCGCCCGACGGCTACACGCTGATGTTCACGATCTCGACGACGATGATCATGAACCGCGTTCTGATCAAGGACATCGCTTACGACGCCGACAAGGATTTCACCCTCGTCTCGATCATGCCGGCAGGCAGCCTGCCGTTCGTGGCCGGCGAGAAGACCGGCGCCAAGACTCTCGCCGAATTTGTCGCCTACGCGAAGAAGGCCGAGAAGATCAACATTGGCACCTATGGCGCAGGGTCATACGCGCACATGGCGGTCGCCGAAATGAACAAGCAATACGGTCTCAAGATGGAAGCGGTGCACTATCGCGGCGAAGCGCCCATGTGGACCGATCTGGCCGGCGGATTTATCGATGGCGCCCACGGCAGCTACTCCGCGGCGTTGTCCGTGCTGCAAAGCGGCCGCGGCCGTGCGGTCGCCGTCTCGCGCAAGCGCATGTCGACATTGCCCGACGTCCCTTCCTTTGCAGAGCAGGGCACCACATCGCCGATCTTCAAGCTGACCGGCTTCCAGTGCTGCGCCGTGCCGACAGGCACGCCACCGGAAATCGTTCAGAAGCTGTCAAAACTCCTCGTCGAGGGCGGCAAGACTGAAAAAGTACTGCAGCTGATGAAATCATTCGGCGTCGACGACACCGCGATGACCTTCGAGGAGACGCAGAAACTGTACAAGGAAGAAGCGCCCATCTGGCTCGAGGCAGTGACCAGCCTGGGGCTTGCGCCGTCCTGACCGCGCAAGCCTCCGCTTTATGAAAATTCCGCCCCGAGCCCGCGCATCATCGGAATGAAATCCGGAAAGCTGGTGGCGATGAAGGTGGTGTCGTCGATCTTGACCGGCTTGTCGGCAGCAAGCCCCATCACCAGCGCCGACATCGCGATGCGATGATCCATGTGGGTGGCGACGAGGCCGCCGCCGGGCACGTGGCCACGGCCTTCGACGATCAGATCGTCGCCCGCGACCTCGACCTTGACGCCGTTGACGCGCAGCATGTCGGCGGTCGCCTCCAGCCGGTCTGATTCCTTGACGCGCAGCTCCTGCAGGCCGCGCATGATGGTGGTGCCTTCGGCAAACGAGGCCGCAACCGCGAGCACCAGATATTCGTCGATCATCGAGGGCGCGCGCTCCGGCGGCACTTCGACGCCGCGCAGTTTTGATGCCCGTACGCGCAAGGTGGCCATCGGCTCGCCGGCGTCACCACGCACGTCGCTCTCCTCGATCGAGGCGCCCATCTCGCGCAAGGTCGTGATCAGGCCGGTGCGCAGCGGGTTGGTCATGACGTCGGAGAAGACGATGTCGGAGCCCTCGACGATGAGCGCCGCGACGATCGGGAACGCTGCAGACGAGGGATCGGCGGGCACCACGACATCGGCGCCGTGCAGTTCGGGCTGGCCGGTGAGCGCTATCTTCCGGCCATGGCTGCCTTCCCTGGTCGAGACGATCTGCGCGCCAAAATGCTTCAGCATCAGTTCGGTATGGTCGCGGCTCGCCTCCTGTTCGATCACGGTCGTGACACCCGGCGCTGCGAGGCCCGCCAAGAGCACCGCCGATTTGATCTGGGCGGAGGCCACCGGCGTCCGGTACAGGATTGGCACGGGATCGCGGGCGCCATGCAGCGTCAGCGGCAGGCGGCCGCCTTCCTTGGCCTCGCCGGTCCTGGCGCCCATCAATTCCAGGGGATCGAGGATCCGCCGCATCGGCCGCGAGCGCAGCGAGGCGTCGCCGTCGAAGACCGCCGAAATCGGGCAGCCGGCGACCGCCCCCATCACCAGCCGGCAACCGGTGCCGGAATTGCCGAAATCGAGCGGGCTTGCGGGTTGGGCGAAGCCCGCCACCCCGACGCCCCTCACCTGCCAGGCAAACGGGCCTGTTCGCTCGACCTTGGCGCCCAGCGCCTGCATCGATTTCGCTGTATTGAGTACGTCTTCGCCCTCAAGCAGGCCGGAAATCGTGGTCTGGCCGACCGAAAGCGCCCCCAGGATCAGGGCCCGGTGCGATATCGACTTGTCGCCGGGAACCCGGACTTTACCGGTCAGGGAACCGCTGGAGCGGGATTCCAGCGGGGTCGGGTGGCCTGCAAGCCGATCTGAATGGGTCAAGATTGTGTCCTCTCGCGCAGGGCGGCAGGTATCACATAGGCAACACCGCGTCACGCGGCCGTCTCATGCGCGCAAACCGCTATTGACAGCGGCCTAGCAACTAGCCAAGTGAAGCACCGTTTTTCAGAAATTCCCAGGACTCCACACGTGGCCAAATCCGATCTCGGAACCAAACGCATTTGCCCGACGACGGGTAAGAAGTTCTATGACTTGAACAAGAGTCCGGTGATCTCGCCCTATACCGGTGAGGTCGTGCCGATTGCGCCGATTGCGCCGCCCCGGGCAGCCCGCGGTGATGCTGCACGCGCTGCCGCCGCAGCAAGCGCCGCCGCCGATGCGCCGGAACCGGCCGAGGCCGAGGAATTGGTCTCGCTCGAAGAGGCTGATGCCGAGGAGAACACCGGCAAGGTCAAGGCCGTCGTTCCCGAATCGGAAGACGACATCGAAATCGACGAGACCATCGAGGGTGACGAAGACGACGATTCGACCTTCATTCCCGACGAGGAAGAAGGCGATGAGGACGTCACCGACATCATTGGTGACGTCGGCGGCGACGAAGAGACTTGAGATCGGCCCTGAACTGTGGTTCAGGGTGCCTGCGCGTCGCCCAAGGCGCGCGGGTCGGTTAAGGGGCCATAGCTCAGCTGGGAGAGCGCTTGCATGGCATGCAAGAGGTCGGCGGTTCGATCCCGCCTGGCTCCACCAGCCTTCGCAGGCTGCGCCTGCTTCGGCTAGGCAGGCCCGCGTGCGCGAAGGCTGCCTCGGCGTAGCCCGAAGGGCGAAGACGGGCTCCCTCAACGAACACAAGTCTCTGCCTGCTTCGGCTAGGCGAGCCCTCTCGTAGCGAAGGCTGCCCCGCCATTGCCCGAAGGCTCGGCTAGCTCTGCGACTACACAGATCACTCACCTGCGGTATCCTGCCTTTCCAGGGCGGAGGACATACCGTGCGATACGTCTATATTCTCGAAAGTCTGGATTCGCTGCACTTCTACGTGGGCATGACAGATGACCTGCGCGCTCGTCTGGCTAAACATAATGCCGGTGAGGTGCCGCATACCTCGAAGTACCGCCCTTGGCGGCTGCGAACTTATATTGCGTTCGATGACGAACAGCGCGCCATCGCGTTCGAGAGGTACCTGAAGTCCGGATCCGGCCGAGCTTTTGCGAAGAAACACTTCTGAAGGGGTTCGCCCGCCCCTACTCCCCCAACGCCGCATTCAACTTGTCGCGCAGCGCGAGCAGTTCGTTTTTCATCGCCACCAGTTCGCCCACCGAGCACGCCGAGCTCGCCAGAATACCCTGCGGCACCGCCCGGGCTTTTTCCCGCAGGGCCTGGCCTTTCGGCGTCAGTGCGATCAGGACCTGGCGCTCGTCCTCGGTGCTGCGTGTGCGCCGGATCAATTCGGCGGCCTCCATCCGCTTCAGCAGCGGGGTCAGCGTGCCGGAATCGAGGAACAGCTTCTCGCCGATGTCCTTGACGGGCACGCCATCACGCTCCCACAGCACCATCATCACGAGATATTGCGGATAGGTCAGCCCGAGCTTGTCGAGCAGGGGCTTGTAGACGCGGTTGAAGGCATGCGCGGTGGAATACACCGCGAAACAGATCTGATTGCCGAGCAGCAGCGGATCGACCGCCGGTTTCCTAGCCATTTGCACCTCGCCAAGTGGGGACACCCGTGATCATTTAGGGCCGCGGACGAGCCTAATCAATTGCATACAATTAAATTGCGGACCCCTTCATTTTTTCTATTGTGCACAATCTAATTGTGTGCAATACAACAGCCATCGAAACCAACCCAAGGGAGACCAACATGTCCGTGAAAGTCCTCTACAAGACCACCGCAACGGCCACCGGCGGCCGCGACGGCACCGCCTCGACGGCTGACGGCGCCTTCAGCGTCAAGCTTGCGACCCCGAAGGAACTCGGCGGCGGCGGTGGCGCCGGCAACAATCCCGAACAGCTGTTTGCGGCCGGCTATGCCGCCTGTTTCATCGGCGCGATGAAGGCGGTTGCAGCTCAGGGCGGCGGCGTGAAGGTGCCCGCGGACGCCTCCGTTACCTCCACCGTCGGCATCGGCCCGCGCTCGGAAGGCGGCTTTGGCCTTGATATCGACCTCGCCGTTTCCCTGCCCGGCCTTGCCCGCGCCGACGCCGAAGCGCTGGTCCAGAAGGCCCACCAGGTTTGCCCGTATTCCAACGCCACCCGCGGCAATGTGGATGTGCGCCTGACCGTGGCGTAACGACCGCGTCGAACGGCCCGCTGCAACAAGCCGCGGGCCGTTTTCGCGCGCCTTCTGTCTTCGCATGCACCTACGCGCGCGCGGGCATTGCCGCCGCGCCCGAAGACCGCTAGCTCAAGAATTCCATTGGTCTTACTTGAGCGAAGGTTTTTTCCATGAGTTCTCCGGCTCCCGGCGCAATGACGGGCCTGCGCGTGATCGATCTCACGCGCGTGCTCGGCGGCCCCTATTGCACGCAGATCCTCGCCGACCACGGCGCCGACGTGATCAAGGTCGAGCCGCCCGCCGGCGACGAGGTGCGCGACTGGGGCCCTCCGTTCCATGAGGAGGACGCGGCCTATTTCGTCGGCATCAACCGCAACAAGCGCTCGATCGGCCTCGACCTCGCCTCCGAGGGCGGCCGCACTGTGCTGCTCAAGATGCTGGAGACCGCCGACGTCCTGATCGAGAATTTCAAGCCGGGCACACTCGACAAATGGGGCATCGGCAACGACGTGCTGCGCGCGAAATTCCCAAAGCTCGTGCATTGCCGGATTTCCGGCTTTGGCGGCGACGGCCCGCGCGGCGGCAATCCCGGCTATGACGCGATCATCCAGGCCATGACCGGCATGATCGCCGCGACCGGCTCGCCGCAAAGCGGCCCGATGCGGATCGGCGTCCCGCTCGTCGACATCACCACCGGGCTTTATGCCGCGATCGGCATCCTGATGGCGCTGTCGGAGCGGCAGCGCTCGGGCCTTGGCCAATTCCTCGAGACCACGCTGTATGAAACCGGCCTTGCGATCATGCATCCGCACACCGCGAATTATTTCATGCATGGCAAGCCGCCGAATCTAACCGGCAACGAGCATCCCAATCTCGTGCCCTATGCGATCTTTCCGACCCGCACCGACAACATCTTCATCGGCGTCGGCAATGACGGCACCTTCCGCAAGCTCGCCAAGGAAATCGGCAAGCCGGAACTCGGCACCGATCCGCGCTTTGCCCGCAACAAGGACCGCATCGCCAACCGCGATGCGCTGCGCGCCGAACTCGCCGCGGTGTTCAGCCAGCACGATGCCGCGCCGCTGTGCGACCGCCTGCTCGCGGCTGGCCTGCCGGCCGGCCCGGTCCAGTCGATCGACCAGGCGCTGACCGCCGCCCACACGCTTCACCGCGGCGATGTCATCGAGAAGGACTGGTACAAGGGCGTCGCCTCGCCGATCCGCCTGGAGCGAACCAAACCGAGCCTGCGCCGGACCCCACCGAAATTCAGCCAGCACTCCGCCGAGGTGCTGGGCGAGTTCGGCTACTCCAAGAGCGAGGTCGAGGCGATGGTCGCCAAGGGCGTGGTGTGCGGACCGGAGCGGAAGCGGTAGCCACTGTCGTCCCTGCATTCGCCGCTCCAAGCCCTCGCCAATCCCCGGGGGCCAAACACGTTCGCAGGGGCGACGGGACAGATCGGATCCGTCACCCTTGGCCTATTTGACGGCTTCCCGAGGGGCCCGCTTCCCCGATACCATGCTTTCGCTTATACGGTCATTTGCACGTCATCCGGCGCTGCTATCGCGCGAAACGAAGATGACGACCCAACCTGGAGGGAATTACATGGCATTTCGACAATTCGGCGTAGCCGCAAGCGTGACTGTCGCGCTTGCGCTCGCCACGCCTGCCTACGCTGCGACTGAGATCCAGTGGTGGCACGCCATGACCGGCGGCAACAACGACATCGTCAACAAGCTTGCCGAGGATTTCAACGCCAGCCAGTCCGACTACAAGGTCGTCCCCACCTTCAAGGGCAGCTATCCCGACACCATGAATGCCGGCATTGCGGCGTTCCGTGCCGGCACCGCGCCGCACATCATTCAGGTGTTCGAGGTCGGCACTGCGACCATGATGAGCGCCACCGGCGCCATCAAGCCGGTTTACCAGCTGATGAAGGATGCCAACGAGCCGTTCGACCCCAAGGCCTACCTGCCGGCGATCACAGGTTATTACTCGACGTCGAAGGGCGACATGCTGTCGTTTCCCTTCAACTCGTCGTCGACGGTGATGTGGATCAACAACGACGAGCTGAAGAAGGCCGGCATCGCCGAGATTCCGAAAACCTGGCCGGAAGTTTTCGACGCCGCCAAGAAGCTGAAGGCGGCCGGGCACACGACCTGCGGATTCTCCAACGCGTGGGCGTCATGGGTGCATATCGAACAGTTCTCGGCCTGGCATAACGTCCCGATCGGCAGCAAGGCCAACGGCCTCGACGGTTTCGATACCGTGCTGACGTTCAACTCGCCGCTGCATGTGAAGCATCTGCAGAACCTGATGGACCTGCAAAAGGACAAGACCTACGACTATGCCGGCCGCGCCAACGCCAGCGAGAACCGCTTTGCGTCCGGCGAGTGCGCGATCTTCCTGACCTCGTCGGGCTATTACGCCACTGCCAAGAGCACCGCCAAGTTCGACTTCACCTCGGCGCCGATGCCCTACTACCCGGACGTTCAGGGTGCGCCGCAGAACTCGATCATCGGCGGCGCTTCGCTGTGGGTGATGGGCGGCAAGAAGCCTGAGGAGTACAAGGGCGTCGCCAAGTTCTTCACGTTCCTGTCCGACACCAACCGTCAGGCCGACCTGCACCAGAAATCCGGCTACCTGCCGATCACCAAGGCAGCCTATGAAAAAACCAAGGCGGACGGCTTCTACGAGAAAAACCCCGTCCTGCAGACGCCGCTGAAAGAACTCACCAACAAGGAGCCGACCGAGAACTCGCGCGGCCTGCGCTTCGGCAACATGGTGCAGATGCGCGATCTCTGGGCCGAGGAACTGGAAGCGGCACTGGCTGGCAAGAAAACCGCCCAGGAAGCCCTCGACGCCGCGGTCGCGCGCGGCAATGCGATGTTGCGGACGTTCGAAAAGACGGCCAAATAGGATCGGCGAAGACTCCCTCTCCGCCTTCCGGAGAGGGAGCACCTCTGGCATCACAGCGTCCTGAATGGAAAAGTCGGTCGTCTTCAACAACAAGCTGCTGCCATATCTGCTGCTAGTGCCGCAGCTCATCATTACATTCGTATTCTTCTACTGGCCGGCGAGCCAGGCGGTCTTTCAATCCTTCAAGCGCGAGGACGCGTTTGGCCTGACATCCGAGTTCGTCGGGCTGGAAAATTACCAGACCCTTTTCGCCCAGCCTGAATATTACAAGTCGATGCTGACGACGGTGATCTTCTCGTCGTTGGTCGCGGCGTTGTCGCTTTCCATTGCGCTATTGTTCGCAACCCAGGCCGACAAGAACCTCAAGGCCGCCGGCACCTACAAGACGCTGATGATCTGGCCCTATGCGGTGGCGCCCGCGGTCGCCGGCGTGCTCTGGATCTTCATGTTCCATCCCTCGCTCGGCACGCTGGCGCGGCCGCTGCGCTGGATGAATTTCGACTGGAATCCGCTGCTCAACGGCAACCACGCCATGGCCCTGGTGGTGATGGCCGCGGTGTGGAAGCAGATCTCCTACAATTTCCTGTTCTTCCTGGCCGGCCTGCAATCGATCCCGAAAAGCGTGCTGGAAGCCGGCGCGATCGACGGCGCCGGCCCGATGCGGCGGTTCTGGACCATCGTCTTTCCGCTGCTGTCGCCGACGACGTTCTTTCTTCTGGTCGTCAATGTCGTCTACGTCTTCTTCGACACGTTCGGCATCATCGATGCGGTCACCGGCGGCGGCCCGGCCGGCGCCACCACCACGATGGTCTACAAGGTGTTTGCCGACGGGCGGCTCGGCGGCGACCTCGGCGGCTCGGCCGCGCAGTCGGTAGTGCTGATGGTGATCGTGATCGCGCTGACAGCAGTCCAGTTCAAATATATCGAGCGCAAGGTGCAATACTGATGGTCGAGCACCGCCCGCTCAGCGACATCATCGCCTACGCGATCCTGACGCTCGGCGTCTTCATCGTCGCCTTTCCGGTCTATTTGGCACTGATCGCATCCACCCATGACGCCGCCACCGTCGTCGGCGGCAACATGCCGCTGACGCCCGGCAGCCAGACGCTGGAAAACTACTACCGCGCGATATTCGTCGGCGGTTCGCGGACCAGCCGCGAGCCGGTCGGCCACATGCTGATGAACTCCTTCATCTCGGCACTCGGCATCGCGATCGGGAAGATCTTCATCTCGATCCTGTCGGCCTACGCCGTGGTGTATTTCCGCTTCCCGTTCCGCAAGACCGCGTTCTGGATCATCTTCGTCACGCTGATGCTGCCGGTCGAGGTGCGTATCTATCCGACCTACAAGGTGGTCGCCGACCTCAAGATGCTCGACACCTACGCAGGGCTGATCATGCCGCTGATCGCTTCCGCCACGGGAACGCTGCTGTTCCGGCAGTTCTTCATGACGGTTCCTGAGGAGTTGCTGGAAGCATCGCGGATCGACGGCGCGGGTCCGTTCCGCTTCTTCTGGGATACGCTGCTGCCGCTGTCGGTAACGACGATCGCGGCGCTGTTCGTGATCCAGTTCATCTACGGCTGGAATCAGTATCTGTGGCCGCTGCTGATCACCACGCAGGATTCGATGCAGACCATCGTCACCGGCATCAAGAAGATGTTGTACACGACCGACGAGCTGGCCGAATGGCAGCTTGCGATGGCGACCGCCATCCTCGCGATGCTGCCGCCGGTCGCGGTTGTCGTGTTCATGCAGCGCCTGTTCGTGCGCGGACTGGTCGAGACGGAAAAGTGAGGAAGCGAGTGGCGCTGGTGACCCAAGGCAACGTAAATGGCTAACGTAACGCTGCGTAACGTCCGCAAGACCTATGCCGGTGGCTTCGAAGCCATCAAGGGCATCGAATTTGACGTCGGCGACGGCCAGTTCTGCGTGCTGGTCGGCCCTTCCGGCTGCGGCAAGTCCACGCTGCTGCGGATGGTCGCGGGGCTCGAGACGATAACCGGCGGCGAGATCGATATCGGCGGCCGTATCGTCAACCAGATCGAGCCGGCCGACCGCGACATCGCGATGGTGTTCCAGAACTACGCGCTCTACCCGCATATGAGCGTCTTCAACAACATGGCCTACGGCCTGCGCAACCGCGGCATGCCCGAGCCCGAGATCAAGACCCGCGTCGAGGAAGCCGCGCGCATCCTCGAGCTCGGCGCCATGCTCGACCGCAAGCCGCGGCAATTGTCCGGCGGCCAGCGCCAGCGCGTGGCGATGGGACGCGCGATCGTGCGCCAACCGAAAGTGTTTCTTTTCGACGAGCCGCTGTCGAACCTCGACGCCAAGCTGCGCATCGCGATGCGGGTCGAGATCCGCAAACTGCAGCGCCGCCTCTCGACCACAGCGATTTACGTCACCCACGACCAGCTCGAGGCGATGACGCTGGCCGACATTCTGGTGGTGATGAATGCCGGCCAGGTCGAGCAGATCGGCAATCCGCTCGACATCTACCAGAAGCCCGCGACCACCTTCGTCGCCTCGTTCATCGGCGCGCCGCCGATGAACCTGATGCCGTTGCGGTCCGATGAACTCAAATCGCAACTGGCCGGCGACGTCAGACTAAACGAGGCCGCCATCCTCGGAATCCGTCCCGAGGACTTCGTCATTTCAAATGAGGCCGTCGGCGGCGGTGTGGCACTTGGCCTCACCGTCGAGGCGATCGAGCACGTGGGGGCTGAAACCTTTATCTACGGCGCCCGACAGAACGAGACGCAAGCCGTGGCCGCCAACCCCGGGGAACTGCCGCCCGGCGAGGTGATCGTGCGGATTCCCGGCGCCATCGGCCCCGCCATTGGCGAGCGAATCAGGGCGGTGACGCCAGCAGACAAACTGCATCTATTTACCGCCGATGGCCGCAAGCGGGTGGGCGATTGATCTCGAGATTCCGGGTTCGACGCTTCGCGCCGCCCCGGAATGACGCGAAAACAGGCCGCCGCGGCCGATTTACGCAGCGCCTGGAGCGGCTTGAACCCTCCCCAGATCACCCCCATATTGCTGTTTGACCGGTCAGCAAACCCGCCGGCCGGTCGCATGGGGTGCCGCAAGGGCCCCTCAAAGTCGCTTCGAGAGGACTTTGTAATGTCTCGTGTTCCATCGTTATCCAGTCCGTTCCTGCTTGGGTTCGACGAAATTGAGCGTGCGCTCGATCGCGTCGTCAAAGGCGCTGACGGCTATCCTCCCTACAACATCGAGCGCTGCGACCGCAGCAATGGGCAACCCGAACGCTTGCGCATCACGCTGGCGGTCGCCGGGTTTACCCGTGACCAACTCGATGTGACCATTGAGGAAAACCAGCTGGTGATCCGCGGCCGTCAGCAGGACGACAAGGCCCGGCAATACATCCATCGCGGCATCGCCGCGCGCCACTTCCAGCGCACCTTCGTGCTGGCGGAGGGGATGCAGGTGCTGGGCGCGGATCTGAAAAACGGGCTGTTGTCGATCGACCTTGCCAGGCCGGAACCTGAAAGGGTCGTTAAGACAATCGCTATCAATGAACACGAATAATGGAACGAGGAGCGGACTCGACCGCTTAGTCTCATAGAGGAGTCGAGACCATGAGTGATGTGAGTGTGACGTTCGAAGCTGAAAAGGTTTCCGTTGAGGCGCTGGCCCATCTTGGTGAGGGCCATATCGCCTACGTAAAGCAGGTCCGTTCCGAGGACGTGCCCGGACTGTTTCCGCAGGCGCCAAAGATCGCGCCAGGTCTGAAACTGTTCGCGCTGCATGCCGCCGACGGTACCCCGATCATGCTGACCGACAGCCGCGAGGCGGCGGTCGCCAATGCATGGAGCAACGAATTGCAGGCCGTCAGCGTGCACTGACCCGGCCTACCGGTGTCACTGACCCGGCTTGCCGGTGTCAGCTGATCCGACGCTTGTCGGTATCAACTGACGCAGCGTTTGCGGTTGTCGCTGGCGCAGGTTTGGTAGCGGTCGTGTAGACCGCGATGAGAGTTCGCAATACGCGGGCATGTCCTCGGATCGGGGCGGCCCGCGTATTTTTTTGGCCGGCGCAATTGGCCGGCGTCAGTTCGCGAATGAGGATGTTACGCCGCGCTCGCCGGCGGCAGCGCCAGGACCGAGTAGATCGCCTGGGCGTCGCGCGAGGCGCGCAGTTTCTTGGCGACGTCCTGATCGCGCAGCAGACGGGCAATCCGCGCCAGCGCCTTCAAATGATCGGCGCCGGCACCTTCCGGTGCCAGCAGCAGGAATACCAGGTCGACCGGCTGGCCATCCATTGCTTCGAAATCGATCGGGCGCTCTAGCCGGGCGAAAAACCCGAACAGCTTTTCAAGCTTGGGCAGCTTGCCGTGCGGTATAGCAACGCCGTAGCCGACGGCGGTGGTCCCCAGTTTTTCGCGCTGCAGCAGCACTTCGAAGACCGCGCGCTCGTTCTGCCCGGTCAGGGTCGCCGCCCGCGCCGCAAGTTCCTGCAACGCCTGCTTCTTGCTGATGACTTTCAACGCGGGGAGTATCGCCTCGGGTGCGACCAGATCGGTAATCGTCATGGGGCGTTCCGAGGTGAATTAAGCCGTCAGGGTGCGAAATGGGTTCGAGAACTTCAGCTTCAAGAATTGGGCGTCAAGAAGATGAGGTGGGAGGCGGGCTTAGGCCCGGGTCCCGATTGGTCGGCTTCTACTCCAACGCATGACCGGTGCCAACTCCCACGGGTGAGTTCCCGCACGCTATCCTTAAAGGGCGGCGGACCATAGGGAGGGGCGCTTTGGGCGTCAATGCTGTCAGCCATGCTCGTCAGGGGGTAACGGCCGGGGGATCGACCCACCCGACATTGCCGTCCGTGCGCCGGTAAATGATGTTCACCCGGCCGCTCGAGCCGTGCTGAAACACGATGCAGGCGGCCCCGGTCAGGTCGAGCTCCATGACAGCTTCGCTGACCGACAGCCGCTTCAGCGACTTGGTCGCCTCCGCGATGATCACGGGGCTGTATTCAGAGACCTCGTCGTCGCCCTCCGGGGCCTCGATGACATAGCTCGGCGCGTCGAGACCCCCACCGTTCAACTCCGCGATCGCCATGGATGCCGCGTAGGTCTTGCGGGCCGAGCGGTCCTTCAGCCGGCTCTTGTAGCGGCGCAGGCGCTTCTCGATCATCACCAGCGCCTGGTCGGCGCTGGCATAGGCGTCGGTGGCGTTCGAATCGGCTTCCAGCGTAATGCCGGAATCGAGGTGCAGCGAACAATCGGTGCGGAAGCCGAAGCCATCCTTGCTCAGCGTGATGTGGCCGGAGTAATTGCCGTCGAAATATTTTCGCAGGACCTCATCGGTGCGCTCGCTGACGCGGGAACGAAGCGCTTCGCCGACGCTGATGCTTTTCCCGGAGATTCGAAGGGTCATTTGATGCCTCGCTTGATGCCTCGTTCACTCTGTCGGGAAACCGACACTATCGCGATTTGACGCGAACGCAATCAGGCCGGCGCCGTATCACGGGACCGGTCGGAGGAAGTGGCCGGGGCTGAAAGTGCGTTACCGAGCATGCTCTGTTTGTCACGGCGGCGCTGCACCGAGGAAGGAATTCGCATCGCTTCGCGGTACTTCGCGACGGTGCGGCGGGCAATATCAATGCCCGACTCGCGCAATCGTTCCACGATCGTATCGTCGGAGAGGATCGCGGCCGGGGCTTCCGCGTCGATCAATTGCTTGATGTGATGGCGGACCGCTTCGGCCGAATGGGCCTCGCCGCCGTCGGCCGAGGCGATCGAGGCGGTGAAGAAATACTTTAGTTCAAAGCTGCCGCGATTGGTCGCCATGTATTTGTTGGCGGTAACCCGTGACACCGTCGATTCATGCATCTGGATCGCGTCCGCCACCGCCTTGAGGTTCAGCGGCCGAAGATGCGCCACGCCATGGGTGAAGAAGCCGTCCTGCTGGCGCACGATTTCGGTCGCGACCTTCAGAATGGTGCGGGCGCGCTGATCGAGCGCACGGACCAGCCACGTCGCGTTCTGCAGGCAGTCGGTGAAGTAGGATTTGTCGCCGTCCTTGCGGATCGTCTTCGACAGCTCGGTGTAATAGACCTGATTGACCAGCACACGCGGCAACGTGTCGCTGTTGAGTTCAACATGCCAGCCGCCGTCCGGGCCCGGCCGTACGTAGACATCCGGCACCATGGTCTGGGTGCGCGCCGAGCCGAACTTTAGGCCGGGCTTGGGATCGAGCCGGCGGATCTCGCCGATCATGTCGGTGATGTCCTCGTCGTCGACACCGCACAATTTGCGCAAAGACGCGATATCGCGCTTGGCCAGCAAATCCAGATGTTCGACCAGCGCCTGCATCGCGGGATCGTAGCGATTGAGTTCGCGCAGCTGGATCGCGAGGCATTCGCTCAAATTGCGCGCGCAAACGCCGGGCGGGTCGAATTTCTGCAGCACCGCAAGAACCGCATCGACATCGGCTTGCGCGGCGCCGAGCCGTTCGGCGGCCTGCCCGAGGTCCTGCGGCAGATAACCGGCATCGTCGACCAGATCGATCAGATATTGTCCGATCATGCGCTGCACCGGCCCGGGGAAGGCCACCGCCAGTTGTTCGGCGAGATGGCTGCCGAGGGTGATTTCGGCGGCGACAAAGGCTTCCAGATTGTAGTCGTCGTCATTCGACGCGCCGCCGCCCCATTCGGTATAGGCGGTGGGCGCGGCATCCTGCGCCGCCCGGGCGGCCGCTTCTGCGGGCTCCTCGGAGAAGACGTTGTCGAGCGGGGTATCCAGCGTCTGCTCAATTTCTGTGCGACTGCCGAGATCGCGGTTCAGCCAATCTTCCTGGCCGGCCTCGAACTGGCCGGGCTCAAAATTGTCGCCGGTAGAACCGGCCATCTCGCCCGGCTCGGCACCGCCCTCGTCGCCATAGCTCTGGGAATCACCGGAATTGGAGAATTCAGCCTGTTCCGGGACCGGCTCGCCCCTGACCGGTGCTTCGGGACCGTCGCTGGCCCGTTCGAGCAGCGGATTACGTTCCAGCTCCTCCTCGACGAAGGCCGAGAGGTCGAGGTTCGACAGTTGCAGCAGCTTGATCGCCTGCATCAGCTGCGGCGTCATGACCAGCGACTGCGACTGGCGGAACTCTAGTCTCTGCGTCAAAGCCATGGAGGCGAGAACCGATCCACTGAAAGTTGGTCCGATTCTTGCTTATCCTAGTCCAAAGCCGATGTACACGGCTTGACGTACGCTAAAAATGGGCTAGAGGCGGAATTCCTCGCCAAGGTAAAGACGGCGTACATCCGGATCGTTGACGATGTCGTCCGGACTGCCTTCAGTCAAGATTTCCCCGGCATAGACGATGTAGGCGCGGTCGGTCAGGCCGAGCGTTTCACGCACATTGTGGTCGGTGATCAAGACGCCGATGCCGCGATTGGTGAGGTGGCGCACCAGATCCTGAATGTCGCCGACCGCGATCGGATCGATGCCGGCGAACGGCTCGTCGAGCAGCATGTAGTTCGGACGCGTCGCCAGCGCGCGCGCGATCTCGACGCGGCGACGCTCGCCGCCGGACAGCGCGATCGACGGCGATTTACGCAAGCGCGCGATGTTGAATTCATCGAGCAGCGCATCGAGTTCGGCCTCGCGCTTCTTCCGCGAGGGTTCCACCACCTCGAGCACCGCGCGAATATTCTGTTCCACCGTGAGGCCGCGGAAGATCGACGCTTCCTGCGGCAGATATCCGATGCCGAGCCGCGCGCGCTGATACATCGGCAGCTTCGTGACGTCATGGCCGTCGAGCTCGATGGCGCCGCGGTCGGCCTTGATCAGCCCGGTGATCATGTAGAACACCGTTGTCTTGCCGGCGCCGTTCGGCCCCAGCAAACCCACCGCTTCACCGCGGCGAACATAGATGCTGACGCCGCGCACGACCTTGCGGGTGCCAAAGCTCTTTTCCACGCTGTGCACGGCCAGGTAGCCCGGCCGCTGGATCAGGCGGGGCGCAGCTGCGCCATTGGTCCTGGATTGGTTCTTGGGGGCTTGGGTCCTGGGGGCCTGCGCGCGCGGGCGCGGTTCCTCGTACGGCGGCTCCACCGCATGCTCCGGCGGCTGGGGCAATTCCAACCCGGTCAGCGGGACGGCACGCGCCATCGGCGGCGCATCGCGCACCGGGTTCGTCAGCATGTCGCCAAAGGAATCGCCGAGCGCGGTGATGTCCTCGCGCGAACGCGCAAATCCTGCCGGCCCGCGTTTTGCGGAGCGTCGACGGAACATGCCGAGTAAATCCACCATCCCGCTTCGCTTAGCCTTTCACGGTGATCCCGCGCCACCCGCCGGCGAATCGATCCGCCTGCAAAGCATGAATGAATGGATGTTCCGTGCCCAGTGGAACACCTTGCCGCGCCCGCCCAGTAGATACAGCCTCGGAACCCCGGCTTCAACCGTGCGAGCCCAACATAATAACTAAGACTTTGATTTGTCTTATTTTTTCCCAGGAAGCAGCATAGGCAGGCCCGGCTTCGCGCCGCCCGGTGCCGGCGCCGGCGCCGATCCGCAGCCTTGGGACCCCTGGTCGAACAGGCCCCGCACCTGGCCGCTGTCGGATTCGACCCGCGACACGCCGGTGGTCATGTCCACCTTCAGGCGGTCGCCCTGGAGCACGTTTTTGCATTGGGTGAGCACCACGCCGCCCGTCATGGTGATGAGGTTGGCCCTGGTGTCGAAGATAGCGGTCTCGCCGGTCACCACCTGATCTTTCTGCGTGACGACGACTTTGCCCTTGGCTTCCAGCCGGCGGATCGAGGAGCTGCCGCCGGGCCCCGGGGCTGCCGCCTGCATCGGGGCGGATTTCGATCCCTTGGCGGCAGCAGGCGCCGGCGCGGCCGGACCCGAATCGTAAAACACCACCAGAGTCTTCGAGGTCATGGTGGTGTCGCCCTGCACGACCTTCACGTTGCCGGAGAAGGTCGCTTCCTTTTGCTTGTCGCGCATCTCCAGCGACGCCGCCTCGATTTGAATCGGCTGATCGCGATTCTGCGAGAAGCCCTGCATCGCATTGGGCACACCCGACACCGCTCCTTGCGCCAAAGCCGCACCGGGGCCGATCAGCGCGAGCGCGAACGCCGCCGTGGCCAGACTGCGCGGGAAAAACAGCTTCATGAAAATCACTTCGTGCTGGAAGATTTGCCGGAGACGGATCGCGTCTTCGGCGCTGGAGCAACGGGTTCGGGCGCCGGCACAGGCTGAGCGGGCGCAACGTCATCACCCAGTTTGTCCAAATTCATCACGACATTGCCTTCGAACCGCACCACCTCGCCGCTGTTGAGGATTCTGAGCCTGTCCGCGACCAGCGTTCCGTTCAGCAGTTTGACATCGACATGTTCATCCGAGGTTACCGTGCCCTTGTTGATGTCGATATAGGCCTGCGACATGCGGGCTTCATAGCCGGTGGAGGATTGCAGGAAGATATCCTTACGCAGATCGAGCAATTGCTGCTTGCTGTCGTAATAGCCGGTGCGGGCGTCCATCGTCACCGTGCTCTTGTCTTCCAGCATCACCTTGGCGCGCGGCGCCTTGAGTTCCATATGGTCGGGATCGGTCAGATCCTGGATCGCGGCCTTGGCCCAGACTTCGTACGGCCGCTGGTCGGTCGAAAAGCCGGCGAGATGCGGCGATTCCATCGTGATCTTGGTACCGGAAACCACCAGATTGCCGATGTCGACCGGGAGCTTCGGCAACAGCATCCGGAACGGATTGAAAACCGACACGGCGACGATGCTCGCCATCGCCAGCACCACCGCCGACGGCACCGCGATCCGCAGCATCCGTACCATCCGGCTGTGGCGCGCCGCGCTGGCAAAGCGCGCCTCCATTCCGGCGACGTAGGCTGGGTTCTGTGACGAGTTCACCGCTGCTCCAGAGCGAGGTTAGCCAGCCATTGTAGCCGGGATTGCCTCACGATGCAGCCCGGACCTCGCTTTACCAGTGTGACCGAAACGGGGCGTAAACACCCCCCAAGCACCCCGGAGACTGCTTCAAATCGCCCCGGTTCAGGAATGCGCGAAAATATCCTCGAGCTCCCAGCCGCCGAGGTCGAGCCTGGCCCGTGTCGGCAGGAAATCGAAACAGGCCTGCGCCAGTTCGGTGCGCCCCTCGCGCGCCAGCATGGCGTTGAGCCGTTCACGCAAGCCATGCAGATGCAGCACGTCGGAGGCCGCATAGGCGAGCTGCGCCTCGCTGAGGCTGGCCGAGCCCCAGTCGCTCGACTGCTGCTGCTTCGACAGGTCGATATTGAGCACCTCGCGCACCAGATCCTTCAGGCCATGCCGGTCGGTGTAGGTGCGGCTCAGTCGCGAGGCGATCTTGGTGCAGTAGACCGGCTGCGGCATCACGCCGAAGGCGTTGTAGAGGGCAGCGAGATCGAAGCGGGCAAAGTGGAAGATCTTGGTGATCTTGGGATTGGCGAGCAGCGCCTTCAGGTTCGGCGCATCGCTGTGGTCTTTCGGGATCTGGATCACGTCGGCGGTGCCGTCGCCATTCGACATCTGCACCACGCAGAGCCGGTCGCGATGCGGATTGAGCCCCATGGTCTCAGTGTCGATCGCAACCGAATCCGTGTAGCGGGAAAGATCCGGCAGATCGCCGCGATGCAGGCGGATGGTCATGGCGTTGGGAACCTCTTCGAATCGGCAGAGCCTAAAGTCCTAAGATAACGTCGAAATCGCCGCCAAACGAGGGTCCGGCTCGCCAAATCGCGTACTTTATGGGGCCTTTTCCAGAATCGGCGGAGTTGCGTCAATATGGACAGCGACCACAAAGGGGGTGCACGATGAAAGCCGAACAGCAGCGATTGCCTCGTTTTGCCGTGCTGATCGATGCCGACAATACCTCGCCGCTGATTGCCGGCGGCTTGTTCGAGGAAGTCGCGAAATTCGGCGAGGCCAGCGTGCGCCGCATCTACGGCGATTTTTCCGGGCCGCACCTCAAATCATGGTCCGAAATCCTGCAAAAGCACGCCATCGATCCGTACCAGCAGTTTGCCTACACCAAGGGCAAGAACGCGTCTGACATCGCGCTCGTGATCGACGCCATGGACCTGCTGCACAGCGGACGGTTCGACGGCTTTTGCCTGGTGTCGTCAGACAGCGACTTTACGCGCCTTGCCTCCCGCATGCGCGAACAAGGCGCCGATGTGTACGGGTTCGGCGCCCAGAAGACGCCCGAGAGTTTTCGGCAGGCGTGCCGCAGGTTTATTTACACCGAGAATCTTTTGCCGGCGCCGCCGACCTCCAACGCGGAGACACCCTCCAGGGCGACCTCCTTGCAGCCGCGGAGCGCTGCAATTCCAATGCTGAACAAAGCGATCTCGCAGATCGAGGACGAGGACGGCTGGGTCATGCTGGGGCAGGTCGGCACGCAGCTCTCGAACCTGTTCTCGGATTTCGACGTTCGCTCCTACGGCCATCGCAAACTCAGCGACCTCGTGCGGAAAACGGGTGCTTTTGACGTTGAGAAGATTGATGACGCGAATATGCGTATCAGGGCCAAGGCCGAAGCTGACCGTCCCAAAAGCAAGGCGAGGTAGCGTCCTCGCGATCGTGATCCGGTCCAGTACAGAGTCCGGACGCAAAATCGCGAAAACAACCCCATGCAAAGATAGAATGGGGCCCAGGAACCCGCCTGAAAGACACGCCGTCCCTTTGGCCGGTTTCTGATTTTCTACCGCGTCAGTCAGGATGCGATTGAAGTCACCCATATCCTTCACGGCGCGCGAGATTATGAGCGCCTGCTATTCCCTGAGGAATAATGCGCACGATACGAAAGTTCTTGCGCAGACCTATTGCAGTCTTGCTGTCGATGCACCGCGCCGGGGGCGACGACTTCTCGTCACATCGCCGTGATAACCAACGCGATTTGTATTCTTTCGGAATTTTCAATGCGCTGCTTTGCGTTTAGACAACCTCTCGCCCGATTCTAACGCTTGATCGCCGGCGCCCGTCTCGGCTTGCGCCGTCCGCGTGAATCGATCCGTCCCAGCTCATATGTTCCCGGCAATGCGGCGTCCGTCCGGCGCGCCGCACGGCATCGCTCCCGACGAAAGAATGTCATGACCGAACAAATCGCGGCGGCGCCAATCGAGGAACAACCGGAGCAGGAGCGCGGCTTTTCGCGCTACCAGTCATTCCTCATTGCGCTGTTGGCATTCGCGCAGTTCACGATCATTCTCGACTTCATCATCATGTCGCCGCTCGGCGCTATCCTGATGCCCGCGCTCAATATTACCGCCGGGCAATTCGGCGTGGCGGTTTCGGCCTACGCGTTCAGCGCCGGCATTTCGGGTATCCTTGCGGCGGGCTTTGCCGATCGATTCGATCGCAAGCGCCTGCTGCTGTTTTTCTATGCCGGCTTCACGTTGGGCACGCTGCTTTGCGCGGTGGCGCCAAACTATCACGTGCTTCTGCTCGGCCGGATCGTGACCGGACTGTTCGGCGGCGTGATTGGCGCCGTGGTGCTCGCCATCGTCACCGATCTGTTTCCGCTGCACCTGCGCGGCCGCGTGATGGGTTTCGTGCAAACCGCCTTCGCCGCCAGCCAGGTGCTCGGCATTCCGGCCGGACTTTTTCTCGCCAACCACTGGAGCTGGCACGTCTCTTTCGGCGCGATCGTCGGCTTGTCACTCGTCGCGATGGCCGCGATCCTGCTCGTGATGCAGCCGGTGAACGCGCATCTGCGACTGAAGCAGGAACGCAACGCGTTCGGGCACCTGATCGCGACCATCGGACAGCCGCGCTATACGCTGGCTTTCGCGGTGACGACGCTGCTGTCGACCGGCGGCTTCATGCTGATGCCGTTCGGCAGCGCCTTCACCGTGCATAATCTCGGCATCGATATCCTGCATCTTCCGACCATCTATCTGGTTTCCGGCGTTTTCAGCATTTTCATCGGGCCGCTGGTCGGACGGGCGAGCGACGCTTTCGGAAAATTCCCTACCTTTGCGTTTGGCAGCGCGGTTTCGGTGATCATGGTGCTGATCTACACGCATCTCGGCCACGTCAGTTTGACGACCGCGATCATCGTCAACGTCTTGATGTTTGTCGGCATCTTCTCACGCATGATCCCGTCGCAGGCGCTGATTTCAGCGATACCCGACGCCAGCCAGCGCGGCTCGTTCAGCGCGGTCAGCGCTTCCCTGCAGCAACTCTCCGGCGGGCTCGGGTCGGTGTTCGCCGCAGCGATCATCGCGCAAAACCCGGACGGCACGCTCCGGCATTTCGACTGGCTGGGATACGTCGTGGTCGCGACGTCGATCCTCTCGCTGATCATGATGTATTTCGTGCAGAAGTCGGTCGCGAATCAGGCCGCCAAGCGCATGGTTTGAGGCTTGCGCGTTCCGCCAGCCGCGGCGCCCCGGCAGCGAGCGTCCGGTTTTGGGACCGGTCTGCCCGCTTTTCCGCGATATCATGGGCATGGGCAATGGTGCCCAGGAAAGGACTCGAACCTTCACGGCCGTTAAGCCACTGGCACCTGAAGCCAGCGCGTCTACCAATTCCACCACCTGGGCCCGGGCGGGTTAGTAAGGATCAGTCGCGAGCTTGTCAAATTGATGAATTGCGGGCTGGGCTATAAATTTTTGGCCCATCGCCCTTGCGGAAAACCGGAGCCCACTTTTCCGGGGCGATGTGCAAATATGCTGTACAGCGACAGCGGGTTGGCGTATCGCGAATCCGCTAAATTCGCCCACGATCTCTCGAATTTGACCGCAGGAATGGACCCGGCAATGGACCCGATGGCATCGAACCAGGAAACGCTCGTCACGATCTTCGGCGGATCGGGCTTTCTGGGGCGAAACGTGGTCCGGGCGCTGGCCCAGCGCGATTATCGCATCCGGGTGGCGGTGCGGCGGCCGGAGCTGGCCGGGCATCTGCAGCCGCTTGGCAGGGTCGGCCAGATCCACGCCGTACAGGCCAATTTGCGCTATCCGGCCTCGGTCGAGGCCGCCATGCGGGATTCTCAGATCGCGATCAATCTGGTCGGCATCCTGACCGAGGGCGGCGCGCAGTCCTTTGATGCCGTGCAGACCAAGGGCCCCGAGACGATCGCCAAGGCGGCCGCGGCCGTCGGCGGGCGGATGGTGCATGTCTCCGCGATCGGCGCCGACGAGAACTCGCCGTCGGGCTATGGCCGCTCCAAGGCCGCCGGCGAACAGGCCGTGCTGGCTGCCGTGCCTTCCGCCACCATCCTGCGGCCGTCGCTGATGTTCGGGCCGGAGGATCAATTCACCAACCGTTTTGCCGCGCTCGCGCGGATGTCGCCGGCGCTGCCGCTGATCGGCGGTGGCGAGACCCGGATGCAGCCGGTCTATGTCGGCGACGTCGCGACCGCGGTCGCCGAGGCCGTCGATGGCAAGGCAAAGCCAGGCGCGACCTATGAGCTCGGCGGGCCGGAAGTGCTGACCATGCGCGAGATCATGGAAATCATTCTTAGCATCACCGAACGTAAGCGTGCGCTGGTTTCGCTGCCGTTCGGCCTGGCGAAGCTGAACGCACTGTTCCTGCAATTCGCACCGGGCGCGCTGAAACTGACGCCGGATCAGGTCGCGATGCTGCGCTCGGACAATGTGGTGTCGGATGCGGCGAAGGCCGCAGGGCTGACGCTGGAAGGGCTCGGCATCGCTCCCGATTCGATGGAAGCGATCGCCCCGCAATATCTCTGGCGCTTCCGCGCCGCGGGCCAGTTCCAAAGGAAGGCCGTGTAACTAGTCGTCCCGGCCTAGTGCGCAATTGCGCACGGGGGCCGGGACGACCCGCGGATAAATTATCTTCCCAGCGCCAACGCGATCAGGCCGAGCGTGCCGGCGATGATGCGCCACCACGCGAAAAACGTGAAGCCGTGGCGCGTGACGTAGGTCAGGAAGGTCTTCACCACGATCATCGCTGTAATGAAGGAGACCACGAAGCCGATCGCGACGACGCCGATGTGATCGGTCGTCATCTCGCCGCGGTTCTTGTAGAAATCATAGGCGAAGGCACCGATCATGGTCGGGATCGCCAGGAAGAACGAGAATTCCGCCGCCGACCGCTTGTCACCGCCGAGCAACATCGCCGCCACAATGCTGGCGCCGGAGCGCGACACGCCGGGAATCATCGCCACACACTGCGCGATGCCGATCCACAGATACATCATCAGCGGATACCGCGTGGCATCGTCCTCGCGCGGTTTGAGTTCGAGCTGATCGACCCAGATCAGGATTGCGCCACCGACGATCAGCGAGAAACACACCACCCACGGATTGAACAAAAGTTCCTTGATATACTTGCCGCCAATCAGGCCGACGATGACAGCCGGCAGGAACGCCACCAGCACGCCGATGACGAAGCGCCGGTCGTCGGGATTGGAGAACATCCCGAGCGCGACCCGCCACAATTTGCTGAAATAGAGCACCACGATCGCGAGAATCGCGCCGAGCTGAATCAGCACGACAAAACTCTGCCAGAAATTGCCCTCACCAAGGCCGAAGAAGCGTTGCGCCAGCAGCAAATGGCCGGTCGAGGAAACCGGCACGAATTCCGTGACACCCTCGATGATGCCGAGAATCACCGCCCGCACTGCATCTGACATCATGATTGGGTCCGTTCCGATCGAAAACCAGCCGAAAAAGCCGCGCCCTTCTCGCCTATTCGAACCCATCTCGCAATCGCAAAAAAACGGCAAACACCGGTTGCCTCGTATGCAGGCTCGGCTATAGCGTTTCGAGCGAACCGAACCCGGATCGGATAGCAATCTGCCTTACGCAGATCGGTAAACTTATCTGCGGCAGGAAAACACGTCGAAACAAGTGATTGCGGCCTCCCTTCTGATTTCAATCGGGACCCGAATAGGGTCTAGTGGCTCCGTTCGATCGACGCGGCCTTGAAGAGATTGAGGGTTTTTTAAGCGCCGCGAACTAACCCCAAGGATCTAATTCGAGGATTTCTGATCCAAGGACCAATTCAAGGACTTCATGTACACGCTGCACCATCATCCGTTCTGCCCGCATTCGCGTTTCATTCGCCTGGTCCTCGGCGAACACGGTCTCGATTTGCGCCTGGTGGAAGAACGGGTCTGGGAACGTCGCGAGGCGTTTCTCGCGCTCAACCCCGCGGGCACCACGCCGGTCCTGATCGCCGAAGGCTATCCCGCGATACCCGGCGTCGGCATCATCGCCGAATATCTCGATGAGGTGCATGGCCCCAGTGCCGACGAGCGGCGGATGCTGCCGGTCTCGATGGGCGAGCGCATCGAGGTGCGCCGGTTGATGGCATGGTTCAACGAGAAATTTTTCGAGGAGGCCTCCAATCCGCTGGTGACCGAGCGCATCTACAAGCGCTTCATGGCTGAGGAGAATGGCGGCGGCGCCCCGGCGGCCGACGTGATCCGCGCGGCCAAGGTCAATGTGCGCTATCATCTGGCCTATATCGGCTGGCTGGCGCAGACGCGGAACTTCCTTGCCGGCGACCGGCTGACCTACGCGGACCTCGCCGCCGCGGCGCATCTTTCGGCGATCGATTATCTGGGCGACGTGCCATGGAGCGAGGACGACGCGGCAAAGGCGTGGTACGCGCGGGTGAAATCCCGCCCGTCGTTCCGCCCGCTGCTGAGCGAATGGCTGGCCGGCGTGCCGGCGTCGCAGAGCTACGTGGACCTCGACTTCTGAACAAGGCCAAACTCTCCGGCGAAGACCTCAAGGCCGCGCTGGCGCGTGAAGCGCGCGCGCTCGGCTTCGATGGCATCGGCGTCACCGGTCCCGAAGCGATCGCGCAGGCCGGGATGCATTTTCGTGAGTTCCTTCAGACCGGCGCCCATGGCGACATGGACTGGCTTGCCGCCAGCCCCGAGCGCCGCACCGATCCGCGCGTGTTGTGGCCCGGCGTGCGCTCGGTGATCATGCTCGGCGTCAATTACGGGCCGGATGAAAATCCGCTGCACATTCTCGAAAAGCGCACGCGCGGTGCGATCTCGGTCTATGCGCAAGGTGACGACTATCACGATTTGATCAAGAAGCGCCTCAAGGCACTCGCGCGATGGCTGGTCGCGATGTCGGGCGACGAAGTCAAAGTGTTCGTCGATACCGCGGCCGTGATGGAAAAGCCGCTGGCGCAGGCGGCTGGATTGGGCTGGCAGGGCAAGCACACCAATCTGGTGTCGCGCGAGTTTGGATCATGGCTGTTTCTCGGCGCGATCTACACCGCCTCCGACCTGCCGCGCGATGAGGCGGACGCCGATCGTTGCGGCTCCTGCCGCGCGTGCCAGGACATCTGCCCGACCGCGGCATTCCCGGCGCCCTACAAGCTCGATGCGCGCCGCTGCATTTCCTATCTCACGATCGAAAACAAGGGCCCGATCCCGCGCGAATTCCGCAAGGCGATCGGCAACCGCATCTATGGCTGCGACGATTGCCTCGCCATATGCCCGTGGAACAAGTTCGCGCAACAAGGGCGCGAAACAAGGCTAGCTGCCCGCGCGGAGTTGCGCGAGCCGGCACTTTCGGAATTGGCCCGGCTCGACGATGGCGCGTTTCGCGCGCTGTTTGCGAAATCGCCGGTCAAGCGCATCGGCCGCGACCGCTTCATTCGCAATGTGCTGATTGCGGTCGGCAACTCCGGCGATGCATCACTGGCGCATGTGGCCGAACGATTGCTTGACGACGAAAGCGCGCTGGTGCGGGGTGCGGCGGCCTGGGCGCTGTCGCAGCTGATGCCACCGGCGGCCTTTGCCGAACTGGCGAGCCGCGCGAGAGCCGGCGAGACCGACGCGACTGTTCGCGCGGAATGGATGGATTGCGCCCTGCCCGCTTGATTTTATCGCGCGGTTTCCGTCATGTTCGTCGGCCATGACAAACCAGCCCTTCTTCGCCAAAAGCGGCGACGCCTTCATCCCCAATCCGGTTTCGAACGGTCCGTGGGACCCGAGCTCGATGCATGGTCGCGTCGTGGTCGGCCTACTGGCCCACGTGATCGAGGAGCGTCACGGCTCCGACGAATTCGTGCCGGCACGGCTGACGGTCGATATGTTCCGCCTGCCGGACATCCACACACCGGTGGAGGTCACCACGCGGCTGATCCGCGAGGGCCTGCGGATCAAGGTGGTGGAAGCCGAGTTTTTCTCCGGCACCACCCGCATGGCGCGCGCTTCCTGCCAGTTGTTGCGCCGGACGGAAAATGCGCCCGGCAATGTCTGGTCGCCGTCAAATTGGGACGCGCCGCCGCCCGAAGCAATCCCGGCGCCGACCGACCCCAAGCTCGGCATGAACGGCAAATGGACGACCAGGCCGATCACAGGCCGCATGGGCTCGCTCGGCCCGCGGCGTTTGTGGATGAGCGAGGTCCGTGAGCTGGTCGAGGGCGTGCCGATGTCGCCCTTCGTCCACGTCGCCACCGGCGCGGATTTTGCGAGCCCGTTTGCCAATGCGGGCGATAAGGGCCTCGGCTATATCAACAGCGACGTCACATTGTATCTGCACCGGCTGCCGGTGACGCGATGGATCGGCTTCGACGTCGTCAACCATCACGCCAGCGACGGCGTCGCGATCGGCGAGTGCTGGCTCTATGACGAGAAGGGCCCGATCGGCACGTCGACGGTGGCAGCATTGGCGCAGAAGAAGCCGATGACGAACGTGCCGCCGCCGTAAGCGTCCTTCCGTCATTGCGAGCCACCGGGTCGCGCGAATGCGCGCCCGATGACAGGCTCCGCGAAGCAATCCATATCTCCACTCGGGGACAGATGGATTGCTTCGTCGCTATCGCTCCTCGCAATGACGGTTACGTCGTCACTCCGCCAAATGCCGCGTCATTTCCGGCCGCGCCTTCAGCGCGGCGCCCTGCTTGGCGACGATCTTGGCGATCCGCTCCGGCGCAAAATTCAGTTGGACAAAAGCTGGCGCGGTGTTGGCGACCTCGTGGTATTCGAGAATCTTGCCGTCGCGCAGCCGCATGATCGAAACGCCCTCGAACATCGCCCGCGCGCCCTTGGCCTCCGGCAGCGTCGAGCGGTAGCTGAACGTATAGCGCGCATAGAGCGTCTGGCCGTCGCTGACCGGGCAGTGCATGTCCCAGCGAAAGTCGGTGGCCGTGCGATAGAACCAGTCGTCGATCAACTCGGCGATTTTGGCGCGGCCGGCGAAGGCGCCGTAGAACACGTCGTGATAGACGCCGTCTTCGGTGAACAATTCGGCGAAAGCCTTGCCGTTGTGCTGTTCGACGCCGTCGCAGAACGCGCGCAGCAGCTCCGATGTGTTCATGGCGTTTCTCTCCCTTACGTTTTTCTTCCCCTCTCCCCTTGTGGGAGAGGGTGGCGGCTCACGAAGTGAGACGACGGGTGAGGGGTCTGTCTCCACAAATTCATTGCCCGCGGAGAGAACCCCTCATCCGGCGCCATAGCCGATGCGGAGCATCGGCGTTCTAAAACCGGCGCCGTAGGCCGCCTACGCCACCTTCTCCCACAAGGGGAGAAGGGAAGAAGAGTCTTACCCGATCTCCGCCACCGCGGCGATGATCCGCGCAATATCCTGCGGCCGCGACAGGCGGTGATCGCCGTCCTGGATCATGGTCAACACCACGTCCTCGCTCGGCAGCCGGTGCGCCAATGCGAACGCGTGCTGCCACGGCACGTCCGGGTCCTGCGCGCCCTGCAGGATGCGGACGGGGCAACCGACCTCGATGGCGCTGCCGAGCAGAAGGTGGTTGCGGCCGTCCTCGATCAGCGCGCGCGTGATCGGGTAGGGCGCGCCATCGCCATAGGGCGACGGCCGCATCCAGACACCCTTGGTCTGGATCTCCTGCTGAATTTCGGGCGTAAAGTGATTCCACATCAACTGCTCGGTGAAATCAGGCGCCGGTGCGATCAGCACCAGTCCCGCCAGGCTCGCCTGCGATGCCAGGCTCGCTTCGCGCTTTGCAATCTCCCGCGCCAGCAACAGCGCCATCCAGCCGCCCATGGACGAGCCGATCACGACCTGGGGGCCGCGACAAAACCGCGCGAACACGGCAACGCTCTCCTCCAGCCAGCGCCCGATGGTGCCGTCGATGAAGGCGCCGCCGGATTCGCCATGGCCGGAATAGTCGAACCGGACGCAGGCGCGACCCTGTTCGGCGGCCCAGGCATCCAGCGCCAGCGCCTTGGTGCCCTTCATGTCGGAGTTGAAGCCACCCAGCCAGATCAGGCCGGGAGTACCTCCGGCCCGGGCCCTCACCGCGATTTTGCGCTGGCCGTCGCCGCTACCCACCTCGATGAAGGCCGGTTCCCGATCGTTTACCGCTGAATTGGTCATGGATTCACTACTCTTGCCCGCTGCTTTGTCGGCGAGCCCACCTCTTGGGTCAACCACCGGTCAACGCCGGCAAACGCACAGGCAATATCGGGGCTGTCCTTGCGGAACGTGCCGTTGCGCTATATTTGCCGGGCGTGACCAAAATGCCTCGCATTTGACGGTTTTCGAGCGCAGATGGCGAGTTCGCTTGCTCAGCGCCGCGTATTGCTTCAAAATATAGCCTTCCTTCACAGCATTGGAGAATTACCCATTCGCCGTCCTAACAGAGCCCCGCCCGCTGCAGCCAAAGACGGGCCGCGCACCAATGATGAAATCCGCAACGCGCAGATCCAGCTGATCGATCAGAACGGCCTCAACCACGGCACCGTCGAAACCGTGCTGGCCGTCAAGATGGCCCTTGAAGCGGGCATGGATCTTGTCGAGATTTCGCCGAACAATAATCCTCCCGTTTGCAAAATCATGGACTACGGGAAGTTCAAATATTCCGCGCAGAAGAAAGCCGCCGAAGCCCGCAAGAAGCAGAAGGTCGTCGAGATCAAGGAGATCAAGCTGCGGCCGATGATCGACGATCACGATTACGACGTGAAGATGCGCGCGATGCAGCGGTTCTTCGAGGAAGGCGACAAGGTCAAGATCACCCTGCGCTACCGCGGCCGCGAAATGGCCCACCAGGAGATCGGCACCAAGCTGCTGGACAAGGTCAAGGCCGACGTCGCCGAGTTCGCCAAGGTCGAGCAGGACGCGCGCTTCGAAGGCCGCCAGGTCGTGATGGTACTGGCGCCGCGCTGATCGGCAATACGCGTTCAATCGATAGCGAAACACGCCCTCGGAATTGATCCGGGGGCGTTTTCAATTGGCGTCACGCCTCGACTTCCACGTCCCGGCGTTCGCGGGCCGAAATCATGGCGGCATCGATGCACGCAATGATGTGCCGCCCGTAGTCGCCGGTAACCGGCACATCCACGTCATGAACGATCGCCGCCGCCATCGCCTGCCATTCCCTGACGACGGCGTTCTGCATCCACGCGGGATCATGGGAGTTCGGAACGTCGGTCCACTTTCCATTCTGTCCGATGGCGACCCCGCGATCTAAATCGATCCGCAGCGTGCCGCGCTCGCAGACGAGGTCGAGATCGAAGGTTCCGCCGCCGTCCCGGAAGCCGATGCTGGCCACCTGGGCGAACCGGCTGTCGGTAAAGCGCAGCAGCATCATGGCGCTGTCATCGGCTTTTTGATCGTGAAACGACGCGCTGACCGCGGCCGAAACCGACCCGACCCGGCCGTTCATCAGCCAGACCAGCTGGTCCAGCGCATGGATCCCGGCGGTCATCAGCATGCCGCCGCCGGTGGCGGGATCAAGGTGCCAGCCACGGCGGTTCTGCTCCATCCAGATTTTCTGCAGCGAACTCGACCCCGTCACGGGCTTGCCGAGTTCACCGCGATCCAGGATCTGGCGCGCGACGAGGCAGGGCCACACGAAATGCATGATCTGCCCGACCATCAATTTGCGACGGCCGGTTTCGGCGGCCGCAATGATGCGGCTGCATTCGGCGACCGACAGCGCCATCGGCTTTTCCAGCAACACATGCTTGCCGGCCTGCAGCGCGGCCACCGCCAATTCGCAATGCAGGTGATGCGGGGCCGTGATCGCGACGGCGTCGACCGACTTGTCACCCAGCATCGCGCGCCAATCGCCATATGGCTTGCCGCCATGTTCGGCGGCGAAAGCTTCGGCGAGCGCCAGTTCCTCCGCGCACACCGCGACGACGCTGATATCCGGAACGGCCGCAATCGCGCGCGCATGAAAGGCGCCGAAAAATCCGGCGCCCAGAATACCCACTCCCAGCATCAGGTGCCCCTTGATCGAACCGCGTCTTTCGCGCGTTTCGTCAAGCTACAGCCAATGCGGCGGATACGGCAAAAATCAGCTGCGGGTGGCCTGCCAGGTGCCGCTGCAGCGATCGCCGGTGATGATGCCGCTCCATGAGCCGGCGCCGCTGGTGCCGGCGAGCCGGCCGCCGCCGCTGGCCTTGGATGCGCCAACCGACACGTTGACGGCAACCGCACCGCCACGGCTGACCGAGCCGGAGACCCTGCCCCCGCCTGCCGATGACACCCGGGTTCCCATCACCTGGAACGGGACGCTGTAGCCGGAACTGCAATTACCCCGGGTGGTGGCGAACACCACGTTCCAGGTGCCGTTGTAAGCGCCTGAGGCTCTGGCCGCGTCGGCGGTGGAGGGCACCACGGTCACGGCAAGCGCCGCGAACACGGGGAGCCAGCGCAGGGTCGAAAAGTGGGAAAAGATGGGGAAGCGGGAAATGGAACGATGAAACCTGGTCATTTTGGTCCTGTTCGGGCTGAGACTGGGATCACATCAACGACTTCGTCACAGCACAGGGTTTACCGGTTCAACGTTGCAAACATGCGTCTGGTCTGCCATAAGCCCAGCCTTCATCGCCCGGCTGATTAAGGGCTGCCGTGTCGATGACCCCGTGCGGGTGGTTTCGTTTTCGAAAAAACCTGAGCACTATCAACGCTCTAACGAGCATTTTAAGCCGCAAAAGCGCCCCTCGGGGCGCGTTTTCCTGTGGCCATAGGAGAGCCAAATGCCCAAGCTGAAGACCAAGTCAGGCGCTAAAAAGCGCTTCAAGGTGACTGCCACCGGCAAAGTGATGCACGCCCAGCGCGGCAAGCGCCACGGCATGATCAAGCGGACGAAGAAGCAGATTCGTCAGCTCCGCGGCACGCGCGTGCTGTTCAAGACCGACGGCGACAACGTCAAGAAGTACTTCTTGCCGAACGCCTGATCGCGCTCGCGTTTCCGATTTAGCCGGCCGCGTGCGCGCGGCAATCCGTCACCTGATTTCAGATTTTAAGGATAGCAGTCATGTCTCGCGTCAAACGCGGTGTGACCTCTCACGCCAAGCACAAGAAAGTCTACAAGGCCGCCAAGGGCTTTTCCGGCCGCCGCAAGAACACCATCCGCGCCGCCAAGGCCGCGGTCGAAAAGGCCGGGCAATATGCCTTCCGTGACCGCAAGCGCAAGAAGCGCACGTTCCGCGCGCTCTGGATCCAGCGCATCAATGCCGCGGTCCGTCCGTTCGGCATGACCTACAGCGTCTTTATCAACGGCCTCTCGAAGTCGGGCATCACGGTGGACCGCAAGGTGCTGTCGGATCTCGCCATCACCGAGCCGGCGGCGTTCCAGGCGATCGCTGAAAAGGCCAAGGCTGCGCTCGCAGCCTGAGGCGCTCGACTTGAGGCGTCAGCGAGCCCGTGCAGGGCTCGCAGCTTTCAGCGCACGCTGCGAGTAACGCTGGGCGACCTTCGCCCGGCAGAACGCAGCGAACGAAATATACATGGTGCCCTCCTCGCCGCTGTACTTGCGGTCGCAGGCATCCTTTTCGCGCTGATAGGCCCTTTTCTGCTGCGCCTTGAGGCGGGCGAGGAAGTCGCCCTCGCATCTTTCTTCAACGGCGTCGGTAAGGCCAACGTCGCCGGTGGCCCCGCCTGAGCAGGCCGAGGCGATTTGCATGGCACGGTTGCAGCTCGCCGCCTTCATCGCAGCCAAGACGTCGTCCCTCGACTTCGCCGGACAGTCCTCGGCGGCGGCGGGTGCGGCAAACGACAGAACGAGGGCCAGAACGGCCACCCCAGGTCCAAAACGCATCAATTGCTCCTTCTCGAACTCACCGTGAGTAGAGCGTGCGGTATCGAGGGTTCAAAAGCTGCCTGCTTCAGTTACGGGCTTTTTGCTTGACGTTTTAGCCCGGGAGCGGCGACAACCGGCGGCCTTTTGCGAAAGAGATTTGACCGTGTCCGACCTCACCACACTCGAACAGACCATCCTCACCGATATCGCTACCGCCGCCGATGAAGCCGCGCTCGAAGCGGTGCGCGTTGCCGCACTCGGCAAGAAGGGATCGATCTCGGCGCTGCTGGCAACGCTCGGCAAAATGTCGCCGGACGAGCGCAAGACCCAGGGCGCAGCGATCAACGTCGCCAAAGACAGGGTCACGCAGGCGCTGACCGCGCGCCGCGATATCCTGAAATCGGCAGCCCTCGACGCCCGCCTCGCTTCCGAGACCATCGACGTCACGCTGCCGCTGCGCGACGCGGTTGCCGAACAGGGCCGCATCCATCCGCTGAGCCAGGTGTTCGAAGAGGTCAACGTCATTTTCGCCGACATGGGATTTTCGATCGCCGAAGGTCCCGATATCGAGACCGACGACTACAACTTCACCAAATTGAATTTCCCCGAAGGCCATCCGGCACGGGAGATGCACGACACGTTCTTCTTCAATCCGAAGCAGGACAATTCGCGCATGCTGCTCCGCACCCACACCTCGCCGGTGCAGGTGCGCACCATGCTGAATCAGAAGCCGCCGATCCGCGTGGTCTGCCCGGGCCGCACCTATCGCATCGATTCCGACGCGACGCATACGCCGCAGTTCCACCAGGTCGAGGGCCTCGTCATCGACAAGGGCTCGCATCTCGGCCACCTCAAATGGATCCTGCACGAGTTCTGCAAGGCGTTCTTCGAGGTCGACCACATCAACATGCGGTTCCGCCCGTCGTTCTTCCCGTTCACGGAGCCCTCGCTCGAGGTCGACATCCAGTGCCGGCGCGACAAGGGTGAAATCCGCTTCGGCGAAGGCGAGGATTGGCTGGAGATTCTCGGCTGCGGCATGGTGCATCCGAATGTGCTGCGCGCCTGCGGCATCGATCCCGACGTCTATCAGGGCTTTGCCTGGGGCATGGGCATCGATCGCATCGCGATGCTCAAGTATGGCATGTCGGATCTGCGGCAGCTGTTCGACAGCGACGTGCGCTGGCTCAACCATTACGGCTTCAAGCCCCTCGACATCCCGACGCTGGCGGGAGGATTGAGCACGTGAGCGCGCGCGAACTCCGAAAGAATTCTACCGATGCTGAACGCATACTCTGGTCTGAACTCCGCGATCACAAGCTGAACGGCATAGGCTTCCGGCGCCAAGTGCCGATCAAGAACTACATCGCCGACTTCGCCTGTCATACAGCAAAGCTGGTGGTCGAGCTCGATGGCGGGCAGCATTTTTCAGATCAAGCCGAGCAGGCTGATGCCGTTCGATCGTCCGTGATTGAAGCCCGAGGCTTCCAGGTGCTTCGCTTTAGCAATCATGACGTGATGACGGATCGCGCAGGCGTCCTTGAAACAATTGCCGCCGCCGTCGCGGAGAGAGCCCCCACCCTGACCCTCAAAGAGCGAGCTCCGCTCGTCTCGACCCGCAAGCGGGAGAGGGAGCAAGAAAAGCAACCGTCATGAAATTCACGCTCTCCTGGCTGAAGGAACATCTCGACACCGACGAGCCGCTGGAAAAGCTTGCCGACAAGCTCACCATGATCGGGCTTGAGGTCGAGCAGATCGACGACAAGGCCAAAGCGCTGGCGCCGTTCTCGATTGCGCGGGTGATTTCGGCCGAACAGCATCCGAATGCGGATCGCCTGCGTGTCTGCATGGTCGATACCGGCGATGGTGGCGCACCGGTGCAGGTGGTCTGCGGCGCGCCGAACGCGCGCGCCGGGCTGATCAGCGTGTTCTCGCCGCCCGGCACGTTCATTCCCGGCAAGAACATCACGCTCGGCGTCGGCACCATCAGAGGCGTCGAGAGCCGCGGCATGCTGTGCTCGGCGGCCGAGCTGCAGATTTCCGAAGACCATGACGGCATCATGGAGCTGCCGGCCGATGCGCCCGTCGGTGCGCCCTACGCGCAATGGGCCGGGCTCGGCGATCCCGTGATCGAGATCAACCTGACGCCGAACCGGCAGGATTGCACCGGCGTGCACGGCATCGCCCGCGATCTTTCCGCCGCCGACATGGGCAAGTTCAGGGATCCCGGTATCCGCCCGATCAAGGGCGAGTTCCCCTGCCCGGTGACGGTGACGGTGGAAGACGCCACGCTGTGCCCCGGCTTCGCGCTGCGGCTGGTGCGCGGCGTCAAGAACGGCCCGTCGCCGGAATGGCTGCAGAAGCGCCTGACCTCGATCGGGCTGCGTCCGATCAACGCGCTGGTCGATATCACCAATTTCATGACCTACGACCGCGCCCGGCCGCTGCATGTGTTCGACGCCAAGAAGGTAAGGGGCAATCTCACCGTGCGCCGCGCGCGCGACGGCGAGAGCCTGCTGGCGCTCGACGGCCGCACCTACACGCTCGATCCCGGTATCTGCGTGATCGCGGACGAGCATGGCGTCGAGTCACTGGCCGGCATCATGGGCGGCGAAGCCTCCGGCTGCGACGAGAACACGACCGACGTGCTGATCGAATCGGCGCTGTGGAACGAGATCAACATCGCGCAGACCGGCCGCAAGCTCGGCGTCAATTCGGACGCGCGCTATCGCTTCGAGCGCGGCGTCGATCCGGCGTTCATGGTGCCCGGGCTCGAGCTCGCGACCAAAATGGTGATGGAACTGTGCGGCGGCACGCCGTCGGAGAACGTCGTCGTCGGCAACCCCTTCGGCGAAGATCGCGTGATCGACTTCCCGCTGAGCGAGGTCAAGCGCCTCGCCGCCATCGAAGTGCCGCTGGTCGAGATGAAGCGCATCCTCAGCCATCTCGGCTTCATGGTGGCCGGCAGCGGTCCGATCGTGAAGATCGCCGTGCCCTCCTGGCGTACGGATATCGGAGGCAAGGCCGATATCGTCGAGGAGATCGTACGCATCGTCGGCGTCGACAAGGTGCCAATGACGCCGTTCGAGCGCGGTGACGCGCCGCGCAAGCCGGTGCTCACCACGATCCAGCTGCGCACCCGCCGCGCCAAGCGCGCGCTGGCCGCCCGCGGCATGGTTGAGGCCGTGACGTGGTCGTTCATTTCAAAGCCCGCAGCGGAATTGTTCGGCGGCGGACAGGCCGAGCTCGCGCTCGCGAATCCGATCGCATCAGACCTTTCCGACATGCGGCCGAGCCTGCTGCCCGGCCTGATCGCCGCCGCGCAGGCCAATGCCAATCGCGGCTCGTCCGATGTCGCGCTGTTCGAGGTCGGCCAGGTGTTCAAGGGCGACAAGCCGGAAGACCAGCTGGTCGCGGCTTCCGGCGTGCGCCACGGCTTTGCCTCCGCCAAGGGAATGGGGCGGCACTGGTCCGGCTCGGCGGAGACCGACGCGCTCGACGCCAAGGCTGATGCGTTCGCGGTGCTCGCCGCCGCCGGCGCGCCGATGCAGGCGCTGCAGGTCGTGCCGGGCGGCGCGAGCTGGCTGCATCCGGGACGATCCGGCAGCATCCAGATCGGGCCGCAAAACGTGCTCGGCTATTTCGGCGAATTGCATCCGCGCACGCTGGAGGCGCTCGGCGCTGACGGCCCACTGATCGCGTTCGAAGTGATCCTCGATCGCATTCCCGACGCCAAGCAGAAGCCGACCCGCGCCAAACCGGTGCTTGAACTCTCCGCGTTCCAGCCGGTGTCGCGCGATTTTGCCTTCATCGTCGATCGCGCCGTCAAGGCGGGCGATATCGTGCGCGCCGCGCAGGGTGTCGACAAGAAGCTGATCACTGGGGTCACCGTGTTCGACGTCTACGAGGGCAAGGGCATCGATGAGGCCAAGAAGTCCGTCGCGATTGCCGTGACCATCCAGCCGCGCGAGAAAACGCTCACCGACCAGGAGATCGACGCGGTGGCGGCGAAGATCGTGGCCGAAGTGACCAAGAAGACCGGCGGCACGTTGCGGGCATGATGCCGAAAGGCGTGAGCGGTTCGGACATCACGCCCAAAAATACGTTCTAGAAACAGAACATGAGCCTCGAAGGCCTCATCCCCGCCAGCGTCAGCCTCGCCGCCGCAATCGCGATCTGCGCGATTGCTTTCGTGTCCGGCTTGGCGCGCGGGTTTTCCGGTTTCGGCTCGGCGCTCATCTTCATGCCGCTGGCGAGCAGCATGGCGGCGCCACAGCTGGTAGCGGCGCTGCTGCTGATCATCGATTTCATCGCGGCTGCACCATTGGTTCCGAACGCATGGAAACAAGCCGACCGCAGGGCGACCGCGGTGATGGTGTTCGGCGCCCTGATCGGCGTTCCCATTGGAACCTATTTCCTGAGCCGGCTCGAGCCGGTCACCACACGCTGGATCATTTCCGCCTTCGTGTTTGCGCTGCTCTTGCTGCTGCTCTCTGGCTGGCGCTACCGGGGCAAGGACCACGCCGCGATTTCCGTCGGTATAGGCGGCGTATCCGGCTTTTGCAGCGGGCTGGCGCAGACCGGCGGGCCGCCGATCGTCGGCTATTGGCTCGGCCGGCCGATCGCCTCCAGCATCGCACGGGCGAACATCCTGCTGTTCTTCGGCGCCTCGGATTTCTTCTCGGTCGTCAGCTACAGCCTGACCGGGTTGATCACGATGGATGCGATCAAATTCTCGCTGGTGGTCGGGCCCGTCTACGGCATCGGCGTCTGGCTCGGCGCCTCCTTGTTCGGCCGCGCCAGCGAGGCATTGTTCCGCGCTATCTGCTACGCGCTGATCGCGATGGCCGTGATCGCCGGCCTGCCGGCGCTGGATGGCGTGCTGCGGTAGTTGCAGCGCGATTCAATATGCATCGTCGTCCCGGCGAAGGCCGGGACCCATACGCCGCGGCCGCAGTTTGGCGGAAGGTATCTGCTACTTTTGCTTTATCGTGAGATCACGCGGTATGGGTCCCGGCCTTCGCCGGGACGACATTTATTTCAGCACCAGATCGCAATAGGCGTAGCCATCGCGATCGACGCGCTCGCCAATGCTGACGGAAAGTCGATGTGAAAACATCGGCCCCGCCACCACGCAGGTGTGAAACTCGCCGTTCTCGCCGCAGGGATCGACGCTATCAGGCAAGTCCGCCAACAGCTGCGCATCGAATTTGCGGCCCGCGAATTCCGCCGAAAGCTTCTTTATGTCGACGGTCGCAAGATAGGCTTCCAGACCACCTTGCATCATCGCGCGCGCCAGTTCGGGCGTTGGCCGGTCCCAGAGTGGAAAGATTGGCGCGATCCCGGTGCCGGCGAGTTTCGCTTCGCGATAGGCGCGGATGTCCCGCAAGTACAAATCGCCGAAAATCATGTGCGTGACGCCGTCAGCCACGGCTTGCGCGACCGCCTCGCCCATGCGGGCCTCATAGATCTCGTTCGGGCAAGGATAGGGGATCGGCACGATCCGTTGCGACAGGCCCGCGGCTTCGCATTGCGCCTGCAGGATCTCCTGCCGCACGCCATGGATCGAAACGCGGCCAAAGGTCTCCGTCACGGTGGTCAAGGCGCCGACCACATCGAATTCGCCCGCGCGCCGCACTTCGTGCAGCGCAAAGGCGCTGTCCTTGCCGCTCGACCACGAGATCAGCGCCTTCGGTCGCGTCATCAGTTGAACTGCGAGGATGGCATTGCCGCCTTCGGCTGCGGTGCGCGTTGCCGCTGCTTCGGTGGCGGCGCTGCGGGTTCGGGATCTTTCAACGCGCCGATCCTGCGCAACGCCGCTTCGGCGGCGCGCTCGCCGCTTTCCCAGGCACCGTCGATCGTGCCCCACAGCGTCTCATGCGTGGCTTCGCCGGCAAGATACATGCAGCCGAACGGCTCGGCCAGAACCTTTCGCGACGCCTGCGCGCCCGGCCCGGCCGCGGACATCGCACCGAGCGCGAACGGCGCGGCGTTCCAGCGCGTCGCGCTCGATTTCTTCACCGCCGCGGCAACCTCGCTGCCGTACAGCTTGGTCAACCACTCCACCGCAAACGCGATCATGGCCTTTTCGCCCTGCGCGGAGAGATCGCGGCCGAACGAGCCGGCGACGTCGATCGAACACAGCGATGACGACCCCATATTGGCGTACAGCAAGGCTGTGCGCGTCGAATTGCTCTGCTCGATGATGATGTCGTCGCGGGCGAGCCCGAGCGGATTGCCCGGCATTTGCAGCGCGATGCGGTCAAAGCTGCCGAGGCTCAGTTTGGCGGCGGCATCCAGCGTGCGCTTGGGAATGTCGGGCGTGAATTTGATGTTGCCCGCCGCCAGCACGTTGCTCGAAACCGTCACCACGGCGGCACGCGCGACAATCTTGCCGGACGGCGTTTCCACCGCAACGTCGCGGCTGCCCCAGGAAATCCGGTTCGCCGGCGTCGACAGTGCCAACGGCACCTGCTCGCCGAGCTTCGTGATCAGCGTCCCCAGCCCCTGACGGCAGGCGATCGCGATGTTGCGATCCTGCGCGCGGACCTTGTCGACAACAGAGATATCCTTCAGGTCCTTGCCGGCGAAATTGGCGCCGAGCACGAATTCGGCGGTGCCCGCCCAATCGCCGAGATCCTTCGGCAACGCCGAGGCGCAGGAGACGTCGAACCGGCGCGAGGCCTCGTCGATGGCGCGGTTGGCGCGCACCAGAGCTGCAAGAAACTCCTCGGTCTCGCCGGCGCGGGCGTTGCGGCGGCCGATGCGGATTTTCTGGCCCGACGGCGCGGTGACGATCTCGAGCCCGGCGGATCGCGCGAGCTTGATCATCGGGTTGGTTTCGGGATTGTGCATCCAGCGCGCGCCGCGATCGAACGGCACCTCGAAGGTGGTGGTATCGGTCTGGCAGCGGCCGCCGACCTGGCTTGCCGCTTCCACCACGATCACCTTGCGGTTCGCCGCCATGATCCGCCGCGCCGCAGCAATACCGGCGGCGCCGGCGCCGATCACGACAATGTCAGCCTCGCGTGGCAGGGGCGCGGCCCCTGCCCGCCCACCGAAAACCGGCATCACCGCTAGGCCAGCGGACGCCGAGAGGAAATCGCGGCGAGTCATTGTCATGTCATGGTTTCCGGGGCCTTGAAGCAAAGAGAACAGCTAGCGAACTCTGCCGCATCTCACCGTGCGCAGCAACACTCATGGTAAATCAATCATGATTGACCCGCTTCACGCATGAACTAAATTGAAACGGCTTGCGACCATGCTAATGGAACATAAAAGCGGTCAAAGAACCGCGGGGGGATTTCATGGGCGTAATGCTCGATACGATCGGCCAGTTGATTGCGGGCTACCTGCAGAAGGAAGTCCCGGGCTATGAACCGTTCACGCCCAGTGATCCCGAGCATCTGCGCGGCGTCATCGAGCCCGGCGACGTGCTGCTGGTCGAAGGCAACAACCGCATTTCCGGTATCATCAAATACCTCACGCAATCGACCTGGTCGCATGCCGCGCTCTATGTCGGCCCGATCGACGGCGCGACGGAACCGGACGGCGAGCCGCATGTCCTGATCGAAGCCAATATCGGCGAAGGCGTGACCTCGGCGCCGCTGTCGAAATATTATCCCTATCACACCCGCCTCTGCCGACCCGTCGGACTGTCCTATGAGGACCGCGTCACGGTGTGCCGTTACGCCATCAACCGGATCGGCTTCGGCTACGACACCAAGAACATCGTCGACCTGGCGCGATATCTGTTCCCGCTGCCGGTGCCGCAGCGCTGGCGGCGGCGCTTGATCGCGTTCGGTTCAGGCGATCCCACCAAGATCATCTGCTCGGCCCTGATCGCGCAGGCGTTCGACGCCGTGCGTTATCCGATCCTGCCCAAGATCACGCGCGCCGCCTCGCGAAAGGCCCGGCGCGAGATTCTCCACATTCGCGATTCGTCGCTCTATATGCCGCGCGATTTCGATATCTCGCCCTATTTCGAAGTCGTCAAACCCACCATCGTGCACGGCTTCGACTATCTGGCCCTGCATTGGGCCGACAAGCAGAAGCCGCTCCAGGAGGTAGCGGGCGAATTCGGTGTGTTTCCAGAAGTCGAGTCGCCGTCGCTTGTTCCTGAGGAGGCTAACGAAGAGGCGCCGGTTCCGGTTTCGGCTGAAGAAATGAGCGACGTCACCGTGCAAACGACCATGGTCGAACGCGTGACCGTGTCGGAGCATTTCCTCGCCGTCGAATATGTCCCGGTCCGCCCGCCGCAACGCCGCGCCCGTCCGCGCAACAGGGTTATTGAGGCGGCGTAGGTTCTAAAATCTCCCCGCCAGCGTCAGCCGCACCGCGAGCGGCTCCGCCGGATGCACATGGCGATCGGCAACACCGTCGATCGGCTCGCCCGGCAACCGCGACAGATAATAATACTCGATCTGGTTGCTCTTCGCGTTGAAGAGATTGAGCACGTCGAGCTGCAGGCGCAGTCCATTGTCGAACCGATAACCGGCGCGCGCATTGAAGATCAGCGATGACAGCGAACGCACGCTGTCGTCCTCGATCAGCGGACGCGGGCCGAAATAGCGTCCCTTCAGCGCGCCGAACCAGCCGGTTTCATTGCCGAAGGTGATCGCACCACTCGCAATCCAGGCCGGCGCACCGGGGATGCGATCGCCCGCGACATCGAAATCGGTAAAGCGGGTGCTTGTATACGCAACATCCAGATCGAACGTCAGCCACGGCACCGGTCTGTACTTGTTGGTCCACTCCACGCCAACCCGGCGGCTCGGCCGGCTGGCCTCGGTGGTGCCGGCATCGCCGACGAACAGCAGTTCGGAATCGAAGTCGAGCACAAAGACCGCGACCGAGCTTGTGAGTCCATCGATCGCCCTGGTGCGGACGCCAAGTTCGGCGCCTTTCGACCGCACCAACAGCGGCACGCGATCCTGCGGCGTTACCTTGTCGATCGGATCGACCGTGATCGTCGCGCCACGGATGTCGTTGCTGTGCAGCCCGTAGCCGGCATTTCCATAAAACTCCGTCTTGTACCAGGGTCCAAGCACGATGCCGGCCTTCGGGCTCGCAATCGAAGCCTGCGCATTGCCGGAGTTTTCAGGCGTGTCGCTCAGAACGCTGCCGGCAAAGACATCCTCGCGAATGCCGACAGTGGTACGCAACCAGTCTGTCCAGCGTGTGGTGCTGTCCATCCAGACGCCGACATTGCCTTCCCTTACGCGGTCCTCGCGCACGGTCGAAAGCCAGCCTCGCTGCTGCGTCTTGAACAGGCCGACATGGATATCGTCATGACGGCTTTGCAGGCCGATGCGTGTTTGTGTTTCAAGTCCGCCGAGGCGCCAATCGAAGGCGTGCCGTGCATCGAAGCCGCCGAGGGTACGGCTGTCGAGCTGGTTGAACTGGTCGCCATTGACGGGGTCGTCGAGGAAATAGGTGAAATTGTTGTAGAGCTGCAAGTTGGATCGGACGACATAGGCGTTGATCTTGCTCTGCCCGTATTCGCTCGAATGCGTAAAATTGCCGGACAGGCTGAAGCGGCTGGCCACGCCGCCGTCGGTCGGATCGAGCGTACCGAAGCGGCCGATCACGCCCTGGTCGATGGCGCGCTGCGCAACCTGGTCGGTCGAATTCCAGGCGTTGGAATAGGCCATGCCCGTCAGCGTCAATCCGTCGGTCGCGGTACCCTGGCTGTAGCGCATGACGCCGTTGATCTTGCGCACATCGTCCGGCACGTCCCATGGACCGTTGTACTTCACGCCTTCGATGGCAGAGAGCAGCGTACCCGCGCCGAGCGCGACTGAACCGGCGGCCACCCCGCGCCGATACCCGTAGCTGCCAATGGTGAGCTCGGCCAGGTTTTTCGGCAGCCTGGTGAGGTAGTCGATTTCGACGGAACCGGCGGAGCTGAAGTCGCCGACATCTGCGAAGTACGGACCCTTGTGGACATTCAGCGTCTGGATCAGCTCAGGGATCAGAAAGTTGATATCGGCGTAGCCCTGTCCGTGGCCATGCGTCGGCATGTTGACGGGCATGCCGTCGACCTTGATGGACAGATCAGTCCCGTGGTCGAGGTTGAAGCCGCGCAAAAAATACTGGTTGGCTTTGCCCTCTCCGGAATGCTGGGTGACAATCAGCCCGGGCACGGCCTCCAGCGCCTCGCCGGGCCGCAGAAACGGAACGGCATTCACTTCCGCGCCGCTGATGCGCACGGCGCTGGCGGCGGTGGGCTGCAAGGCAGCAGCGCCATCGGGTGAAGCACCAGTCGTCACGCCGCTGGTGCCCGCGGTAACTGGCTGATTCGAGCGAATGGCGGTCCTGTTCGGCGCACCACGATTTTGCGATGGTTTCGACCGAGCGGCCCGCTTGGGCGTTGGGTCGGAAGCGGTGATGGTTACCGGCGGAAGCTGGCCAGGCTGAGACGCCCGCTCTTGCGCCTCGGCGGGGAGCATCACGACGGCAGAAGAAGCCGTAGCGGAAAATATCCGCAACAAGACTCTACGCACCCGCCGTGACCCCGCATGATAACTGCTACAGTCCGAGAGCGACTGCGCTACACAACCCGGCCCCTCACGCTAGCAAGCCCGGTATGACGATACAATATAAATGTCATACCGCCGAAAGCACGGAATCTCAAGATGCAACGGATCACCATCACGATCGAAGACGATTTGCTCGCCGAGATCGACGCCGCAGCTGAGGCGCGCGGCTACCAGAACCGCTCCGAGATCATCCGCGATCTCGCCCGCGCCGGTTTGCAGCAAAGCGCCGAGGACGCCGCGCCGTCAGGGCAATGCGTCGCCGCGCTGGTCTATGTCTACGACCATGCCGCGCGCGATCTGTCGAAGCGGCTGGTGCAGAATTTCCACGGCCATCACGATCTGTCACTGGCGACGCTGCACGTCCATCTCGACGACGACAGCTGCATGGAGGTCACGGCGCTGAAGGGTTCAAGCGGCGAGGTCCGGCATTTCGCCGACCACATCATCGCCGAGCGCGGCGTGCGCTACGGCCGCGTGGTGATGATCCCGACCACGGCAGCGGACAAGAAGCCGCGCAAGGGTGGGCATAAACACGGATGAAGGGTCACCTCTCCCCGCAAGAGCGGGGCGAGGGAGAATCACGCCGCCTTCGCCGTCCCGCACGGCAGTCCGGCACGCGCCATGCCGCCATAGAGTTGCTCGTCCGGCATTTCCGATTTCAGGATTGATCGCACCGCGACCAGTTTTTCGATATCGATGCCGGTCGGAAAGCCCTTGCTCTCGCACAGGAACACGAGGTCCTCGAACACGACATTGCCGGTCGCGCCCGGCGCGAACGGGCAGCCGCCGAGACCGCCCAGCGATCCATCCAGCACGCGCGCGCCGGCGTCGAGCGCGGCCGAAGCGTTCGCGATGCCCATGCCGCGGGTGTCGTGCAGATGAATGCAGACCGGCTTTGGTCCCGCGATCTTCACCACGGCCGCCGTCAATTCCCCGACCTGCTTCGGCCCGGCATAGCCGACGGTGTCAGCGACCGCGACCATGTCGACACCGGCCTCGAACAGCTTTTCCGCGATCCTGATCACTTCCTTCGGATCGACTGCGCCGACGATCGAACAGCCAAGCGCCATCGAGATCGCGGCGTTCACGACAGGCTTGTGGGCGGTTGCGTCACGGAGCTCGCAGAGCCGCCTGACGTTGGCGATAGCGGATTCGCGAGAGCGGTTGGCATTGGCCTGGCTGTGCTCTTCGGTCGCCGAGACCACGGTGGCCACTTCAGCCACCCCTGATTCCAGCGCCTCGTTGACGCCGCGCTCGTTCAGCGTCAGCGCGATGCCATAGGCGCCCGGCAGCGACGCAATGGTCGCGATGATGTCGCGCACATCGGTGAATTGCGGAAAGGTTTTCGCGGGCAAGAACGAGCCGACCTCGAAATGCCGTACGCCGGCGGCGTACTCGTCGCGGATCCAGCGCTGCTTGGCGGCGGTGGACGGAAACTTCTTCACCAGCTGCAACCCGTCGCGCAAACCGACTTCGCGCAGAATGATCTTGTTGTCGGGATAGACGTCCTGAAGACGGGTCATGGCAGCCTCACGCAGCGTTGTCGGTTGAAGAGAGCTTGTTCTTGTTGAGTTCGGCTCTGACTGCCTCGGTATCGGCGCCGAGATCAGGCACATGCAAGCCTTCGCCGATATTGCCGCCGTTCCATTCCACCGGCAATGCGGGAACGCGGAACGGCGCGCCATCGGCGTTGAAATTGTTGACGAGCCCGCCGGGGCGCAGCACATGCGGGTCCTGCAATAGATCCTCCGGGCGATTGATCGGCGAGAAGCAGATGTTGAGCGCGTCGAGCCTGGCCGAAAGCTCGGTGACGTTCCGGCCTTTGATCACCTCGGCGACGCGCGGTATGATCCGGTCCCGCGCCATGATCCGCTCCGTGGTGTTGCGCAAGGTCGGATCGTCCAAAAATTCCTGCAAGCCGAACTCGCGGCAGAAACTCAGCCAGTGACCTTCGGTGACGACGCCGATGAAAATGCGGCCGCCACCGGCGGTGTCGAAGATGTCATAGATCGGCCAGGCATGTTCGCGCTCCGGCATCGAACGCGGCTTGCGGCCGGTCATTTCATATTCGACCATGTGCTGCGCGACGAGAAACAGGCAGTTCTCGAACAGCCCGATCCTGATATCGGCGCCATCCTTGTTGCCGCCGCGCTTCTGGTAGAGCGCGGCTAAAATCGCGATCACGCCGAACATGCCGCCCATGATGTCGTTGGCGGAAGAACCAACGCGCTGCGGCTTGTCGCGCGTCCCGGTCATCGCGGCGAGGCCCGACATCATCTGCACGACCTCGTCGAGCGCCGGACGGTGCTCGTAGGGGCCGGAGAGAAATCCCTTGTGGCCGGCGACGATCAGGTGTGGATGCTTGCGGCGCAAATCCTCGGTGCCGAGCCCCTGCTTGTCGAGCTGGCCGTCGCGAAAATTTTCCAGAAACACGTCGGCGCTGGCGAGCAGCCGGTCCATGGTCTCGCGATCCTCAGCCTTGGAGAGGTCGAGCACGACGCTGCGCTTGCCGCGGTTGAATAGCGGGAAGAACGAGACCCCCATGCCGCCGAGGCTGCGGGTCTTGTCGCCGACGGGTGGTTCGACCTTGATCACCTCGGCGCCGAGCTGCGCCAGGATCATGCCGCAGGTCGGACCCATCACCATATGGGTCATCTCGACGACCCTCACGCCCTCGAGCGGCAGTCCCGTCCCGATCATGGTTTCTCCCTTGCGCCGTCTGTCGTCGGCCAGACTAGGCCTTCAGGACTTGCCGGGAAAACATAATCTGCCTGATGGTGCCGTCACGGCTGCATGACGCAAATGCATGGGCGGGATCGTCACCGGCGATCCCTGCCCAGGTCTTCTGCCCAGGCCTTCTGCCCAGGTCTTGCCGAAGCCCGATTGCATCTCTACCTCTCGCGAGGGTTTTTAGCGAGAAACAGAGGCCATCATGCTGGACGCCGCCGTCAAGGCGCTTTCCCAAATCCTGGCGCCGCCGATGCGCACCATTCTGTGGCGTTCGATCGGGCTGGCGCTTGTCCTGATCACGGTGCTGGCGGTCGGACTGCAGCGGCTGCTCAGCTGGTTCGCCGAATATGGCGAGGTCTGGGCGGAAGGGCTGCTGGGACCTGGCTTTCACACGCCGCTGAACATCCTGGCCTGGATCGTCTCGATCGCGGCCGGGCTTGGCGTCGTACTCGGCGGCATCTTCCTGATGCCGGCGATCACCTCGCTGGTCGCCAGCGTGTTCGTTGACGACGTCGCCGACCATGTCGAGCGCGAGCATTATCCGGCAGAGAAGCCCGGCTCCGCGCTGCCGCTTGGCGTCGCGATCCCCGAGGGCATCAAGACGGCGCTGCTGACCATCCTGGTCTATCTGATCGCGCTGCCGTTCGTGCTGTTCGCGGGCGCCGGTTTTCTGATTTTCTTCTTCGCCACCGCCTGGCTGCTGGGCCGGGAATATTTCGAGCTCGCGGCGATGCGTTTCCGCTCGCCCGCGGAAGCCAAGGCGATGCGCAAGGACAATGCGGCGACCGTGTTCACGGCGGGACTGTTCATCGCCGCCTTTGTCTCGATCCCGATCGTCAACCTGGCGACGCCGCTGTTCGGCATGGCCTTCATGGTCCATATGCACAAGCGATTGAGCGGCCCCCGGCCGGAGTTGATCGAGCCGTCGCGGCGAACGGGAATGCCGGTGGTGTGAGTATCTTCTCCCTCGCCCCGCTCTTGCGGGGAGAGGGTTGGGGTGAGGGCCTCTCTCCGAGCAAAGATTGCCGAAGGACCTGTACCCCCTCACCCGGATCGCAAGTGCGATCCGACCTCTCCCCGCAAGCGGGGCGAGGTAAGAACCACAAACCTCACACCGTCTTCTCCGGCCAGCGGCAGAGATCGTTGATCACGCATACATCGCAGCGCGGCTTGCGGGCGAGGCAGATGTAGCGGCCGTGCAGGATCAGCCAGTGGTGGGCGTGCAGCATGAACTCGGACGGAATCACTTTTTCCAGCCCGAGCTCGACCTCGAGCACGTTATTGCCGGGCGCCATTCCGGTGCGATTGCCGACACGGAACACGTGGGTATCGACAGCCATGGTGTGCTCGCCGAAGGCCATGTTGAGCACGACATTGGCGGTCTTGCGGCCGGCGCCGGGCAGCGTTTCCATCTCGGCGCGGGTGCGCGGCACCTCACTGCCGAACTCCGCAATCAGTTTCTGCGACAGCGCGATGACGTTCTTGGCCTTGTTGCGATAAAGCCCGATGGTCTTGATGTAGTCGCGCACGGTGTCTTCGCCGAGCGCCAGCATCTTCTCGGGCGTATCCGCCACCGCGAACAGTGCGCGTGTCGCGCGGTTGACGCCGGCGTCGGTCGCCTGCGCCGACAGCACCACGGCGACCAGCAGCGTGTAGGGGTTGAGATGTTCGAGCTCGCCCTTCGGCTCCGGATTGGCTTTCCGAAAGCGGCTGAACGCCTCATGGACCTCGGCTGAGGTCCAGGGTTTTGGCTTTGGTGATCGCTTCGCCACGGGCTTGGCGGACGCTTTGGCCGGCTTCCTGGCCGTGGCCTTTTTGGCTGTTTTCCTTGCGGTTTTACTTACGGTTTTACTTGGCACGGGTGGAACGCTTGGTTTTTTGTCAGCTTTAGCGCGGATGATTTTGGCCATGATCCGGGTATACTGACCAGCGATGACCGCAAGCAACGACTTTGATCGGGAGGTTGACCAGCCGAAGCTGTTTTCGGCTCGGCTGACGCCGCATCGTTCGCTCAACCGCACCGGCTTCCTGGTGCTGATGGCATTCCTCTGCGCGGTCAGCTTCGTGGCTGGCGTCGCGTTTCTGTTGATGGGCGCCTGGCCGGTGTTCGGATTCTTCGGGCTCGACGTGCTCGTGATCTACTGGGCGTTCCGGGTCAATTTCCGCACCGCCAATGCGTCGGAGGAAATCACGGTGACGCCGTCGGAGCTGCGGGTGCGCCGGGTCAGCCACCGCGGCCATGTGGTGGAGTGGGTGCTCAATCCGCTCTGGGTGCGGCTTGACCAGACCGGCGACCCCGAATTCGGCATCGAGCGGCTTTATCTGGTCTCGCGCGGCCGCCGCGTCTCGGTTGGCCATTTTTTGGGCCCCGACGAAAAAGCGAGCTTTGCCAAAGCCTTACTTGCCGCGCTGCAATCGGCCAAACGCGGCATCACGTATAATCCTATAACGCAGCCTTGACGCGTTTTCTTCACGCGAACCGGTGCCCACTTCGCTTGAAAACGCTATGTAATCCCTATCGGAAATCGGGTGGTTTGGACGTCGGATGAGCCCTAAATCTGATCCCATGATGATATCAGCCATACATGACCAGCGCCTGGCCAAGCCGGGCCTCCAGAACGCCGCGCTGCGCGACTACGACTCCGTGCGCCGCGCCATCGCCTTCATCTCGGAACACTGGCGCGCGCAGCCGACCATCGAAGCGATGGCAGATGCCGCCTCGGTGACGCCAGATGAATTACACCTTCTGTTCCGCCGCTGGGCCGGGCTGACGCCAAAGGACTTCATGCAGGCGCTGACGCTCGATCACGCCAAGGGCCTGTTGCGCGACTCGGCCAGCGTGCTCGACGCCGCCCTCGACTCGGGCCTGTCGGGTCCGGGCCGGCTGCACGATCTGTTCGTGACGCATGAAGCGATGTCGCCGGGCGAATGGAAGAACGGCGGCGCCGGCATGACGCTGCGCTACGGTTTCCATCCCTCGCCGTTCGGCACTGCCATCGTGATCGCCAGCGGCCGCCGCCTTGCGGGGCTTGCCTTCGCCGATCCCGGCGAGGAGCCGGCATCTTTCGCCGACATGAAGCGGCGCTGGCCCAACGCTACCTATGTCGAGGATCGCGACGGCACGGCCGGTCTCGCGCAGCGCATCTTCGACACCAGGATGTGGCGGCCGGACCAGCCGCTGCGCGTGGTCGTGATCGGTACTGATTTCGAGGTGCGCGTTTGGGAAACCTTGCTGAAGATCCCGATGGGCCGCGCGGTCAGCTATTCCGACATCGCCAACAAGATCAAGAATCCAAAAGCCTCTCGCGCGGTTGGTGCTGCGGTCGGCCGCAACCCGGTGTCGTTCGTAGTGCCCTGCCATCGCGCACTCGGCAAAGGCGGCGCGCTCACCGGCTATCACTGGGGCATCACCCGCAAGCAGGCGATGCTGGGCTGGGAAGCCGGCCAGGTGGGGCTGCATTGAGATCGTTGTTCGTAGTTCGTAGGATGGGTTGAGCCCTTGCGAAACCCATCACGTTTGTCGCGCAATTGATGGGTTTCGCGAAGAGCTCAACCCATCCTACGGCCTCCCATTACCCATAGCTGATATGCCAACCTCGCAGAGCACCCGGCCGGAACACTGACGGCGCGCCTCGATTGACGATCGCGTATCGATCCCTCACAACCACGCCGGGGTAATCAGCGAAAGGCCCGTCGATGCAGAAACGCCGCCCGGTGATGCTAGCGATCTTGGATGGTTGGGGTTGGCGGGAGGATCCGGCCGACAATGCTGTTCGTCAGGCCAAAACCCCGAACTTCGACCGCCTGTGGAACGCGGGTCCGCGCACCTTCCTGCGGACGTCGGGACGGGACGTCGGGCTGCCCGATGGGCAGATGGGCAATTCCGAAGTCGGGCACCTGAACATCGGCGCGGGCCGCGTGGTGATGCAGGACCTGCCGCGGATCAACGACGCGATTGCATCAGGCGAAATCAAGTCCGCGACGGCGCTCGGCGCCTTGGTCCAGGCGTTGAAGCAGAGCGGCGGCACCTGTCATCTGATCGGACTGGTGTCGCCGGGCGGCGTCCATTCGCATCAGGATCACGTCGCCGCACTGGCCGCGATCCTCGCTGAGCACGGCGTGCCGGCGGTCGTACACGCACTCACGGACGGACGCGATACGCCGCCGCGATCGGGAGCCGATGATTTGAAGCGGCTGGCCGCCGCGCTGCCGCCACAGGTTCCGATCGCAACCGTTGTCGGGCGATATTATGCGATGGACCGCGACAAACGCTGGGAACGCGTTGGCAAAGCCTATGACGCCATCGTCGAGGGCGAAGGTCCGCATTTTGCCGACGCACAATCGGCAATAACAGATGCCTATGCGCACGATGTTACCGACGAGTTCGTCGTACCGTCGGTGATCGGCAATTACGCCGGCATCAGGGATGGCGACGGCGTGCTGAGCTTCAATTTTCGCGCCGATCGCGTCCGCGAGATTCTTGGTGCGATGCTCGATCCGTCGTTTGACGGCTTCAAACGCAGACGCAGCGTCCGGTTCGCTGCCGCCGTTGGAATGACGCAATACAGCTCTGATCTGGACCGGCTGATGCAGACGATATTTCCGCCGCAGGCGTTTCCAAGCATCCTGGGCGAAGTCACATCAGCGGCAAACCGGACGCAATTGCGGATGGCCGAAACGGAGAAGTATCCCCACGTCACCTATTTTCTCAACGGTGGACGGGAAGAACCTTTTCCCGGCGAAGACCGCATCATGGTGCCTTCGCCCAAGGTCGCGACCTATGACCTGCAGCCGGAGATGTCGGCCGCCGAACTGACGGCGAAAGCCGTGGAGGCGATCGACGGAGGCAAGTACGATCTAATCGTGCTGAACTACGCCAATCCGGACATGGTAGGCCACTCGGGAAACCTGACGGCCGCGATCAAGGCGGTCGAAACCGTCGATACCGCGCTCGGGAAAATCTCGGAGGCGATCGAGCGATCCGGCGGCGCGCTGCTGGTGACCGCCGATCACGGCAACTGCGAAATGATGCGCGACCCTGTCACCGGCGGTCCGCATACGGCTCACACGACGAACCCGGTGCCCCTGCTGCTGCAGGGCGGCGGCGGCGTGACCTTGGCGGAGGGCCGGCTGGCGGACATCGCGCCCACACTGCTCGACCTGATGCAGTTGCCGAAACCGGCTGACATGACCGGCATGACGTTGCTGCGCCCGAACAAGCAAGGCTAGGGCGTGCAATCGCTTATGCGACCCTTGGCGAGCGGAGACGACCGATGGAATGCACGATCCGGCCGGCGCGTGAGGATGACGCCGACGAAATAAGCGCGGTCATTATCCGTGCACTGCGCGAAACCAATGCGAAGGACTATGCAGAAGAGATCATCGAGAGGATCGAGCACAGCTTTAGTCCGAGCGCCGTGCTGGAGTTGATCGGCAAGCGCACCGTCTTTGTTGCCGCGATTGATAGTCGTGTCGTTGGAACGGCAAGCCTCGATGGAAACGTGGTCCGCACCGTCTTCGTGTCCCCTGACGTTCAGGCCCGCGGTATCGGCAAGCTGCTGATGGCCGAGGTCGAGCGCACGGCACGCGAGAGAAACATCCCGACGTTGGCGGTGCCTTCTTCAATCAGCGCCGAAACGTTCTACGGGCAGCTCGGGTTCAGGGCCGTGCGCGACAGCTACTACGGTGAAGAGCGCACGATCATCATGGAGCGGTCATTGCAGGACCGTCCGTAGGTCCGGTCAGCTAATTCAAGTACGCATTCGGGCACGTTGTCGAAGCTTCAGAAGTCCCCGAGGCCGAGCACATCGGCCATCGAATACAGGCCGGGCGTCTTGCCCTGCGCCCACAACGCCGCCTTGACCGCGCCTTGCGCAAACATGGTGCGGTCCTCGGCGCGGTGGGTCAGCTCGATGCGCTCCATCGCACCGGCGAAGATCACGCTGTGTTCGCCGGTGACGGTGCCGCCGCGCAGCGCCGCAAAACCGATATCGCCGGCCTTGCGCGCGCCGGTAATGCCGTCGCGTCCGCGCGCCGAATGCAGATGCAGGTCGACGCCGCGGCCCGCGGCGGCGGCCTCACCCAGCATCAGGGCGGTGCCCGACGGTGCATCGACCTTGGCCTTATGGTGCATCTCCAGGATCTCGATATCGAAATCGGTATCGAGCGATTGCGCGACGCGTTTCACGAGGGCAGCCAGCAGATTGACGCCGAGGCTCATATTGCCTGATTGCACGACGATGGCGCGGGACGTCACGCTCTTGATCACGGCCATGTCGGAGCTCGACAGCCCGGTGGTTCCGACCACGTGCACCAGCTTCCGTTCGGCGGCGATCGCCACATTGGCGATGGTGGCGGCGGGAACCGTGAAATCGAGAATGCCGTCGGCGTTCGCCGTGAGCGCCCAGAGATCGGCAGAGAGTTTGACGCCATTTTCGGGCAGGCCGGCGAGTATGCCGGAATCCTTGCCCAGCAGTTCCGAACCCGGCGCTTCGAGCGCACCGGCAAGAACCGCCCCCGACGTCTCCGAGATGACGCGCACCAGCGCGCGGCCCATCCGGCCGCCGGCTCCAGCTACGATCAAACGCATGTCGGCCATGGCTTCACCTCTTCACGGGTATAGCGGGGGCGGGCCGCTACGGCAACTTCCCGTCATTGCGAGTGCAGCGAAGCAATCCATCCCGCGGCATAACGGATAGATGGATTGCTTCGTCGCTATGCTCCTCGCAATGACGGAAACCCTCAAGGTTGCGGGCCGTCATAGCCTTCGATCACGATCAGCTCGGCAATCGAGTGCGGCTGCCGAACTTTGATGTTGGCCTGGTATTCCGGTGAGTTATAGCAGGCCATCGCGGCGTCGTAGCTGTCGAACTCGATCACCACGTTGCGCGAGCGGCTTTGGCCCTCGACGCCGGTGAACTTGCCGCCGCGGACGACGTAGCGCCCGCCGAACTTCTTGAAGATCGCGAGATTGGCCGCCGCATAGGGCTTGTAGCCCTCGTCATTGCTGACGTCGACGCGACCGATCCAGTATCCCTTGGCCATCTTGCTCTCCCGTTTCTTGTCCTGCTGTTGACTACGCCAGTGCCTGCGCGATTTCGCTTTGAATGGCATCCGCGGCGGCTTTGGGGTCGGCGGCCTCGGTGACCGGCCGTCCCACCACCAGATAATCCGCGCCGGCGGCGATGGCGCGCGCCGGTGTCATGATGCGCTTCTGGTCGCCGGTCGCAGAGCCCGCCGGCCGGATGCCCGGCGTCACCAGGTTCATCTGGTGGCCGACGATCTTGCGCAAACTCGCCGCCTCTTCCGGCGAGCTCACCAGCCCGTCGACGCCGAGCACCTGCGCCTGCTGGGCGCGCGCCTCGACCAGATCGGAGACGTTGAGGCGATAGCCGGCGGCATGCAGATCGCCGTCGTCATAGGAGGTCAGCACGGTGACGGCGAGGATTTTCAGGCTTGAGCCCGCGCGCGCTTCGACGGCGGCTTTCATGGTCTGCGGATAGGCGTGCACGGTAAGAAAAGTGGCGCCGAGTTTTGCGATGCTCTCGACACCGCGTGCAACGGTGTTGCCGATATCGTGCAGCTTGAGATCGACGAACACCTTTTTGCCCGCGCCGGATAATTGACGGACCAGCGGCAAGCCGCCGGCATAGGCCAGCTGATAGCCGATCTTGTAGAACGTCACGCTGTCGCCGAGCCGCGCCACCATCGCTTCAGCCTCGACGACGCCGGGCAGATCGAGCGCCACAATCAACCGGTCTTTCGGAGCGATACTGGCAGGCTGCATGTCACCTCACATCATGCGTTGGGAATGGTCGATCAGCTGCCGCACCAGCGCCTGCAGCGCCTCGACATCGGCAGAATGTTTCAGACGGTCCATCTCGTCATAGGCCTGGTCCGCGAACGACAATGCGAGCTGGTTCGGAACCACGCTGGCGTGACAGGCCGACAGAATGAGGCGCAGCGCCGCCAGCGCGCGCGCGCCGCCGAACCGCCCGCCGGAGGCCGACGCGATCGCAAACACGGCGCCGCGAAACACTTGGCCGCGGGTTTCATGCGGGTCCTGCACCCGGCTGACCCAGTCGATGGTGTTTTTGACCAGCGCCGGCACCGACGAATTATATTCCGGCGTCACGATCAGGACGCCATGATGGGCGCCGATCATGCGCTTCAGATTGACCGCGTGCTTCGGCACGCCGGATTTCGCCTGCAGGTCGCCGTCATAGATCGGCAGCGGAAAATCCGACAGCGAGATGCGGGTGACTTCGGCGCCGGATAGCGCCAGCTCATGGCTGGCGGCGGCCGCCAGCCTCGCATTGAGCGAGCCTGATCGAAGCGATCCCGGAATCACGAGGATTTTCAGCGCGGACATATTTTATAAATCGCGGTTCGGGCCAAACCCGCCGCGCGAATGCCGCAGCGAGCATTTTCTCCGAAAATGCTCTTAACTAATATTCTGCGCGTATTCTATGCGCAAAACCGGCTTCCACTTTTGCGGAATGCGCGCAGTCTTAGCCCTTGCGATACACCCAGACCCGGGCGGGCGGAAGGTTCATCCAGATCCGCTCGGAAGCTTCTGTGGACACGCCGGGCAGCGATTTCGGGATCGGCGGCGCAACCGAATAGGTGAATTGCACGAAGGGCGCACCAGGTGCCAGCGCCGTAAAGGCGTCGCGGATCAATTTGAGGCGCGTCAGCATCGGCTTTGTGACCAGCGGCAGGCCGGAGACCACGGCCGAGGCCGGCATGTCGAGAACCTTCAACAGCGAGTCGCGAAGTTTGTAGGCGTCGCCCTGCACCACTTTGGCGTGCGGATAACGGTCGCGGAGCAGCGCGCAGAAGCCCGGATTATATTCAACCAGCACGAGACGCTTCTGATCGACGCCATGTTCGATCAGCGCATTGGTGATCGCGCCGGTGCCGGGGCCAAGTTCGACGACCGGTCCTTTCGAATCGACGTCGACATATTGCGCCATGGTGCGCGCGAGCAGCTTGCTGGACGGCATCACCGCGCCCATGTGCAGCGGCTTTTCGATCCATGAACGGAGAAAACGCACCTCGTCGTCAAGACGGAGAGGTTTCTTCAACGCACGCACGGACGATTGCAGAGGCATGTCGCTACCAGGCGGGACCGCGAACGGCGGTTATGTCAGAAAACGGTCATAAAGAGGTATAGGTCGCAGCTCTCATGGTCAAGCAAAAGGCTTACTGCGGGGCAGCGCGGCTACCGAAGAAGTCCTTGACCTTAGTAAAGAAACCCGCCGCCTCCGGCTGGGTTGCACCCGACGACAGCTTTTCGAACTCGGCCAGCAATTCCTGCTGCTTCTTGGTCAGATTTTGCGGCGTTTCGACCATCACCTGTACATACATGTCGCCGGTCTGGCGCGAACGGAGCACCGGCATGCCTTTTGATGCGATGCGGAATCGCCGGCCGGACTGTGTTCCCGACGGCACCTTCACCTTGGTCTTGCCCTTGTCGATGGTCGGCACCTCGAATTCACCGCCAAGGGCGGCCGCCACCATCGAGATCGGGACCCGGCAATGCAGGTCGGCGCCGTCGCGCTGGAAGAATTCGTGGGTCGCCAGCGACAGGAAAATATAGAGATCGCCGGGCGGTCCGCCGCGGACGCCGGCCTCGCCCTCGCCGGCGAGGCGAATGCGGGTGCCGTCTTCGACGCCTTGCGGAATGTTGACCGACAGGGTCCGGTCGCGCGTCACCCGGCCTGAGCCCGCGCAGGAGGGACAGGGGTCTTCGATCATCTGGCCGCGGCCCTGACAGCCCGGACAGGTTCGTTCCAGCGTAAAGAAGCCCTGGGCCTGCCGCACCCTTCCCTGCCCGCCGCACAGCGAACAGGTCTTCGGCTTGGTGCCGGCCTTGGCACCGGTGCCGGAACAGGATTCGCAGGTGACCGAAACCGGAATCTCGATCTGGGCGGTCTTGCCGAGGAAGGCTTCCTCCAGCGTTATTTCCATATTGTAGCGCAGGTCGGCGCCGCGCTCGCGGCCGCCGCCACCGCGCCCGCGTTGTCCGGCCATGCCGAACAGATCCTCGAAAATATCCGAGAACGACGAGGCGAAGCCGGCGCCGAATCCGGGCCCGCCGCCACCCATGCCCTGCTCGAACGCCGCGTGGCCGTAGCGGTCATAGGCGGCGCGCTTGTCGCCGTCTTTCAAGACCTCATAGGCTTCGTTGATTTCCTTGAACTTCACTTCGCTGGAAGCATCGCCCGGATTCTTGTCCGGATGCCATTTCATCGCGAGCTTGCGGAACGCAGCCTTGAGCTTGCCGTCGTCCGCGCTCCGTTCGACTTCCAGGGTTTCGTAATAGCAGCGCTTGGTGGACATCCGTCAGTTCCGTCCGAATTTCGTCTTCATGCCGCAAGGGTGCATTGTTGAGGATGCCGCCTCGCGCTTAACGAAAAATGACCCCCACCCATCGAGACGCCGCGCGCTCTTTGGTGTGAGGGTCATGATCGAAAGCCCGCTTATGCCGACTTCTTGTTGTTCTTGTCGTCGTCGACTTCGGTGAACTCCGCGTCGACGACGTCATCCTTGGCCGCATCCTTCTTGGCGTCGGCTTCGGCCTGCTGCTTGTACATGGCCTCGCCGAGCTTCATCGAAGCCTGCGCCAGCGTGTTGGTCTTGGCCTTGATCGCCTCGGCGTCGTCGCCCTTCAGCGCTTCCTTGAGGTCGCTGACGGCGTCCTCGATGGAACGGCGCTCGCTCTCCTCGACCTTCGAACCGTGTTCGGCCAGCGCCTTCTCGGTGGAATGCACCAGGCTGTCGGCATGGTTCTTGGCGTCGACCGCCTCGCGGCGCTTCTTGTCCTCGGCCGCATTGGCCTCGGCGTCCTTGACCATCTTCTGGATGTCGGCGTCGGACAGGCCGCCGGAGGCCTGAATCCGGATCTGCTGTTCCTTGCCGGTCGCCTTGTCCTTGGCCGAGACGTTGACGATGCCGTTGGCGTCGATGTCGAACGTCACCTCGATCTGCGGCATGCCGCGCGGCGACGGCGGAATGCCCATCAGGTCGAACTGGCCGAGCACCTTGTTGTCGGCCGCCATTTCACGCTCGCCCTGGAAGACGCGGATGGTGACGGCGTTCTGGTTGTCCTCGGCGGTCGAGAACACCTGGCTCTTCTTGGTCGGGATCGTGGTGTTGCGATCGATGATGCGGGTGAACACGCCACCCAGCGTCTCGATGCCGAGCGACAGCGGGGTCACGTCGAGCAGCAGCACGTCCTTGACGTCGCCCTGCAGCACGCCGGCCTGGATCGCCGCACCGATGGCGACGACTTCGTCCGGGTTCACGCCCTTGTGCGGCTCCTTGCCGAACAGCTGCTTCACCACTTCCTGAACCTTCGGCATGCGCGTCATGCCGCCGACCAGCACCACTTCGCCGATCTCGGCGGCGGTGAGGCCCGCATCCTTCAGCGCCTTGCGGCACGGCTCGATGGTCTTCTGGACGAGATCGTCGACCAGCGCCTCGAACTTCGAGCGGGTCAGCTTCATCGTCAGATGCTTCGGACCGGTCTGATCGGCCGTGATGAACGGCAGGTTGATTTCGGTCTGCGTGGTCGAGGACAATTCGATCTTGGCCTTTTCGGCGGCCTCTTTCAGGCGCTGCAAGGCAAGCTTGTCGTTGCGCAGGTTGATGCCCTGCTCCTTCTGGAACTCATCGGCCAGATAGCTGACGAGACGCATGTCGAAGTCTTCACCGCCGAGGAACGTATCGCCGTTGGTGGATTTCACCTCGAACACGCCGTCGCCGATTTCAAGAATCGAGACGTCGAAGGTGCCGCCGCCGAGGTCGTACACCGCAATGGTGCCGGTCTTGGTCTTGTCGAGGCCGTAGGCGAGCGCGGCCGCGGTCGGCTCGTTGATGATGCGCAGCACTTCAAGGCCGGCGATCTTGCCGGCGTCCTTGGTGGCCTGACGTTGCGCGTCGTTGAAATAGGCGGGAACCGTGATGACGGCCTGCTCGACCTTCTGGCCGAGATGGGCTTCCGCGGTCTCTTTCATCTTCTGCAGGATGAAGGCGGAGACCTGCGAGGGCGAATAGGTCTTGCTGTCGGCTTCGACCCAGGCGTCGCCGTTCGATGCCTTGACGATTTTGTAGGGGACGAGCTTCTTGTCCTTCTCGACCATCGGGTCGTCATAGCGGCGGCCGACGAGGCGCTTGACCGCGAAGAAGGTTCGCTCGGGATTGGTCACCGCCTGACGCTTGGCAGGCTGGCCGACGAGGCGCTCGCCATCATCGCTGAAAGCGACGATCGACGGGGTCGTGCGCATGCCCTCTGCGTTCTCGATGACTTTAGCTGTCTTGCCATCCATTACGGCGACGCACGAATTGGTGGTGCCGAGATCGATCCCAATGACCTTTCCCATGGTCCTCATATCCTTCTTTTTGCGGCAGGTTGGCTGGGCCCTGGACGGCGCACCTAACCGAACCCCCAACGATCAATTACTCGCGATATTGCGACGGTGAGCCTCATATAGGAGGGGGGGTCCTGCCCGCAAGGACCGAACGCAACCTTAGGGCCTGAAAATGCTGACGTTTGAAAGATTGTGTCAGCTCAGGGCAGGTCAAGGTTCAGGCCTTCAGCCGTGTTAACAAATCGGCAAGGAGGTGAGCGCGCACTCATCACCACGTCCGAAAATCAGCCCAGTTCATGATCGCCGCCAGCGCGGTATTTGGCCGCTGCGTGGACCTGACCGGCGGTCCGGCAGGCCGCCGAAATTGCCCGAAAACGTTTGGCTAGCCGCCATATCGCGCGAAAATTCCGGTGTTTCGGAACGCGATGAGGGAACAGACGCCGCCCCTGCCCTGTTGCAGGGACATCAAAACCGCTAAAAGCGGGCTGACTAAACCCAGCCCTCGAACCCTTGAGGGCTGCGCTGGCCGACCATTGAACGGCCTCAATGTAAACCCGGTAGACCCTTCATGAAGCCTGTTCGATACCTCGCTGCGGTTGCCCTTACCATCGCCGCGACCTGTGCCGCGTTCGCCGCCGACCCGGTTTTTCCGCCGGGCGCGCGGGTCGGCATGACGCCGCTGGTCGGCCTGGTCAAAGCCAGATCATTCGTCGGCTTCGAGACCGAGGATCAGGGCGTCAAGGTGCTGGTGGCGGACCTGCCCGCCGAGGCCTATGGCGAGGTCGCCAATGCTTTCAAGGCAAATCCGGGCGGCACCGGCGGCATCAAGCCGGAGAGCATCGAGACGGTGGCGGGGCTCGCCTATTACACCGCTGAGAACGCCAAGGACGGCGCCACCAATGTCCGGCGCTACTCGATGATCGTGCCGGGTCCGACCTTCTCCGGCTACGTCGCCGTGCAGGTGCCGGAGAATGCCTCCCGGATCTACACCGACGACGCCATCCGCCAGATGTTCGCTTCCGCCGTGATCCGGAACGAAGTTCCGGTCGATGAGCAGCTCGGCCTGATGCCGTTCAGGATGGCCGAGCTCAGCAATTTCAAGACGGTCCGCACGCTGGCGCCGGGCGCCGCCCTGATCATTGCCGATGGCGACGAGAAAAGCGGTTTTGAAACCGCGCCCTTCATGATCGTCGGCCTGGTCGGATCCGCGCCGGCGCAGCCCGACGACCGCGGACGCTTTGCCCAGCAGATGGCGACGACGATTCCCGGCGTGCGCGACGGGCGGATCACGATGTCGGAGGCGGTCCGCATCGACGGCCAGCCCGGATACGAAACCCGCATCGAAGCCACCAGCGGCAAGGACAATACGCCGGTGACGATCGTGCAATGGTTGCGGTTCGGCGGCCAGAATTCGCTGCGCATCATCGGCAGCTCGCCGCGCGACGGTTGGACCACCGCGTTCACGCGTTTTCGCGCCGTGCGTGACGGAATTCGCCCGCGCTGACGATGCCCGATAGCTCGCAAATCGAGGCCAGTGGCTATGACGAACAAAGCAATCATTGCGATTGCGGTCGCAATTTCGCTCACGGCCGGCTCATCATTCGGACAGCAAGCCGATGACGATGCAGCATTGCAGCAGTACTTGTCGGATTTTCGGGCCTGCGTCCGGTCAAATGCCGCCGAAGTCTATGCCCTCGGCATCAGGGCAACACACGATGCGGAAGAGATTTTTCGCGAGCGATGCACACCCACGCTTAATGACCTCTTCGGATCGATCAGGTTGAACGAGCCCGCTACGTCGGCAAGTCAGAAACTGAAACTGCCGGCCGGGGCTCTTCGTCCCGGAATCCTCCGCATCACGGCGCGAGAGGAATGGGCTGCTTTCCTTCATAGCGCGAGCGGCAAGTGAGGCACTTTTGGATGACAGCTCGCAAGCAACCAATTTGCGCTAGCAAGCCCTAAATTTCGGGCTTACGTTCGTATATTCTCGCCGTCGGGTTCGCTACGTGGGAGGCGCACATGTTGAATCGCAGGCTGCTTATGACGAGTCTCGGCGCTACGACAATTGTGGCCCTTGGGCCAAGTACCTCTTTGGCCGCGTCGATCAAACCCGACAATGCGTCGGCGTTGCTGGTGATCGACGTTCAGAACTGCTTCCTGCCGGGCGGCAGCCTTGCGGTGAAAGACGGCGACCAGGTCGTTCCCGTCATCAACCGCATCGCCAAGAGCTTTGCCAACGTCGTGCTGACGCAGGACTGGCACACGTCAGGCCATGTCTCGTTCGCCACCACGCATTCCGGCAAGAAACCGTTCGAGACGATCGATCTGCCCTATGGCAAGCAGGTGCTTTGGCCCGATCACTGCGTGCAGGGCACCGAAGGCGCTGCGCTGTCAAAGGACCTTTCGATCGCCCATGCCGGACTTGTCATCCGCAAGGGCTCCAACAAGGACGTCGACAGCTATTCGGCCTTCACCGAAGCCGATGGCAAGACCACGACGGGGCTTGCCGCCTATTTGAAGGCGCGCAAGGTGGAACGCGTGTTCCTCACCGGTCTCGCCACCGATTTTTGCGTGGCATGGAGCGCGCTCGACGCCCGCAAGGCCGGCTTTGAGACCTATGTCGTCGAAGACGCCTGCCGCGGCATCGATACCCAAGGCTCGCTCGCGAAAGCCTGGGCCGATATGGGCGAGGCCGGCGTCAAGCGCATCCAGTCCAGCGATATCGCCGCTTAAAGTAGAGCGTTCTCTCGCGAGAGAGCACAATGTCGGATTTAGGCGCACCGCTCGCGTTCGAGATGATCCGCCGCGCGCCTTCACAGCGCACGGCCGGCCTTATCACGGGAATGACGGGCTACCGCGAGCATGCGCTTGGCCGGTTTTCGCAGCGTGAAGCCGCACACCTGATTGTGCCGCTGATCATCAGCCTTGGCAGCCCGTTCCTGATCGCGCTCGGCCGGGAGCCCGATGCGGCCGACCGCCAGCCAAGCTTCGCCGCGGGCCTCTACGCCGGGCCTGTTCATATCGAGTCCGATGGCGGCGCCGAATGCGTGCAGGTGGATTTCACGCCGCTCGGCGCTTACCGCTTTTTCGGCGGCGACGTCGCAGGTCTTGCCGCGCGCATGGTCGATATCGGCGACGTGCTCAGCCACGAAGGCCGGCAATTGCGCGAGAGACTGGGCGCGACGGCTTGCTGGCAACACCGCTTCGACCTGCTCGAGGACTTCATCGCCGGCCGCGCCAATCATCTGCCGTCGCCGGAGATCGCCTTCGCCTGGCGCCGGCTGGCGCTGACCGCGGGCAGCGCGCGGATCACGGCACTGGCAGGTGAAATCGGCTGGAGCCGCAAACATCTGGTCGAGCGTTTTCGATCCGAGCTTGGCCTCGCGCCCAAATCAATCGCGCGCATGATGCGCTTTCACCGGGCCTGCCGGCTGGCACGCAGCGGGACAGCTCCCGGCTGGGCCGGGATTGCCGCCGAGAGCGGCTTTTCCGACCAGGCCCATCTGGTGCGCGAATTCGGCGAACTGGCCGGCGAGACGCCGACGGCCTGGGCACGGCGTCTGGCGCTGATCGACAGCCGGCTGACACGTCCGAACGAAGCGCTTTCCGACTGGTAACAAATCTTCAAGCCGGCGCCGCCGGCGTATCAGCATATTGACGCGGTGAAGCCGAAAGAAGGAGTTTGCCGTGACGAACAGCAATGACGCGCAGCGCATCTACCCGACAATGCGCTGCAGGGATGCCGAGGCGATGATCCGCTGGCTCAAGGATGTGCTTGGTTTCACCGAGCATGTCGTCTACCGCACGGACGGCGTGGTACAGCACGCACAACTTGCCTGCGGCGCGTCGCTTCTGATGCTCGGTCAGGCCCGTGACGATGAGTACGGCAGATTGGTTGGCGACATCTCCGGCCGCCGCACCGACGCGCTTTATGTCGCCGTCGAGGATCCCGACGCGCTGTGCGCCAAGGTGAAGGCATCAGGCGCCAAAATCGAAATGGAGCTGCACAACACCGACTACGGCAGCCGCGATTTCGCCTGCCGGGACCCGGAAGGCAATCTCTGGAGCTTTGGCACCTACTGGCCGAAGGCGAATGAGAAGCCGATGGACGCGTAGGTCGGATCGGCTCTTTCGGCTTAGGTCGTGACGTCGGCGGCGGGCGCCGCCTTGGCGCCGCCTTTGGAGACGCCGACCAGCGCCGGACGCAGCACGCGCTCGCCGATCATGAAGCCGGCCTGCACCACCTGCACCACGGTGCCCGCCGGCACCGACGCGTCAGGGACTTCGTACATCGCCTGCTGGAAGTTCGGATTGAACTTCTCACCCGACGGATCGAATTTCTTGACGCCGTTTTTCTCCAGCGTGTTGAGCAGCGACCGCTCGGTCAGCTCGACGCCTTCGATGAACGCCTTCAGCGCCGGGTCGGCCGAGGCCTTCATTTCCTCAGGAACCGCATCCAGCGCGCGTTGCAGATTGTCGGCGATATCGAGAATGTCGCGCGCGAAGCCGGTGATGCCGTAAGCCCGCGCATCGGCAACTTCCTTGGCGGTGCGTTTGCGCAGATTTTCCATCTCCGCCAGCGTGCGCAGCATCTTGTCGCGCGCTTCAGCCGCTTCCTTCGTCAACGCCTCGACCGATCCTTCCTCGGGATCATCAGGCATGATGTAGGGCTTTGAGACCACGGGCTCGCCGCTCTGGGCCACCGCGTCATCATTCGGCCGGTTGGGATCGGTCATAAGTCTGCCTTCTCAAAAGAACCGTTCGGTTAAATGGGGATTTGCTGCCCGGGATATCGTGCTTTAGCGGGTGAAAATCAAGCGTTCCATGGCGTTTTCGAGTGATGCCTGCACCGGACCTGATCCGGGGTGGGGCCCGGTTCGCGCCGGGAAAGGCGTCAAAACAACAAAGCGAAGCTTTTTTCGGGCCGGATCAGCCACCGAGCATGCGGCTGACGATGCGCGCGGCATAGTCCACCGTCGGAATCACCCTTGCATAGTTGAGCCGCGTCGGCCCGATCACGCCGAGAACCCCGACGATGCGGCCGGCGGCGTCACTATAGGGCGCGATGATGGTGGAGGAACCGGACAGCGAGAACAGCTTGTTCTCCGATCCGATGAAGATCCGCACGCCCTCGGCGCGCTCGGCGCGACCGAGCAGATCAATGACGCCGCGCTTGGTCTCGAGGTCGTCGAACAGCGATTTCACGCGCTCCAGATCTTCCAGCGCATGCAGATCCTCGAGCAGATTGGCGTGACCGCGCACGATCAATTGGCGGTCCTCGCTTTCGCCGCCGGACCAGCTCGCGATGCCGGCCGCGATGATCTTCTGCGTCAGCTGATCGAGTTCGGCGCGGCTTTGCGTCAGCGCGGTTTCGAGTTCGAGGCGCGACTCGGCAAGCGTACGGCCGCGAATGCGGGAATTGAGGAAATTGCTGGCTTCCGTCAGCGCCGACGAGGGAACGCCGGGCGGCAGGGTCAGCACGCGGTTTTCGACCTGGCCGTCCTCGCTGACCAGCACCACCAGCGCGCGTTCCGGCTCCAGCCGCACGAATTCGATGTGCTTCAGCCGCGAATTGGATTTCGCTGTCAGCACCACCGCGGCGGCGCGGGTCAGGCCCGACAACCGCGTCAGGGCTTCGCCGAGCGCCGCCTCGACCGATTGCGCGCGGCCGACGGACGCAAGCTGGGTCTGGATCGACTGCCGTTCGTCTTCGGTGAGATCGCCGACCTGCATCAGCGCATCGACGAAGAAGCGCAGGCCGAGTTCCGTGGGCAGCCGGCCGGCCGAGGTATGCGGCGCGTAGATCAGGCCGAGCTGTTCGAGGTCCGACATCACATTGCGAACCGAGGCCGGCGACAGCGGCATCGCGATCAGGCGCGAGATGTTGCGCGAGCCCACCGGCTCGCCGGTTGCGAGGTAACTCTCGACGATTTGACGAAAAATGTCGCGCGAGCGCTCATTGAGCTGGGCCAGCCCGGCATTCGGTGCGATCAGGCCAATCGGATCGTGGTGGGCCACAATTACTCCCTCACAGCTGCCCCTAATCTGTCTATCCGGAGGGCCGGTGACAAGCACGCATTACACCTCAAAGAGGTGGCAAAGGCCCTTGCCGCTGCCCGCTCCCCCTCCTACAAGCACCGCGAACCGCTTTTACTTGATTTTTCGGAGGATTCCCCATGCGGCCAAGCCGCCGTGCGCCCGATGAGCTGCGCCCCGTGTCGCTGGAACGCGGCGTCGTCAAATACGCCGAAGGTTCCTGCATGGTGAAATTCGGCGATACCCACGTGCTGGTCACGGCCACGCTGGAAGAACGCCTCCCGCCATGGCTCAAGGGTCAGGGCCGCGGCTGGGTCACCGCCGAATACGGCATGCTGCCCCGCGCCACCCTGGAACGCACCCGCCGCGAGGCCGCCACCGGCAAGCAGGGCGGCCGCACCGTCGAAATCCAGCGCCTGATCGGGCGCTCGCTACGCGCGGCTGTCGACCTTGAAGCGCTCGGCGAGCGTCAGATCACGGTCGATTGCGACGTGATCCAGGCCGATGGCGGCACCCGCACCGCCTCGATAACCGGCGCCTGGGTGGCGCTGGCCGACTGCATCTCGTGGATGAAGAACCGCAACATGCTGAAAGCCAATGTGCTCCGCGATAATGTCGCGGCGATCTCCTGCGGCATCTATCAGGGCACGCCGGTGCTCGACCTCGATTATGCCGAGGATTCCGAGGCCGATACCGACGCCAATTTCGTCATGACCGGCGACGGCCGCATCATCGAGGTGCAGGGCACCGCGGAGAAAACGCCGTTCTCGCAGGACGAGTTCCTGGCGCTGATGGCGCTGGCGCGCAAGGGCGTCGCGCGTCTGGTGGACTTGCAAAAGATGGCCGTCGCGTAGTCTGATTGATCATGCACCGTCGAATCACAGGCCGCCTAGTGATCGCGACCCACAATCCCGGCAAGCTTGCCGAGATGCGCGAATTGCTGGCGCCACATGGCGTCGAGGCGATCTCCGCGGGCGAACTCGGCCTCGATGAGCCCGAGGAGACCGGCGAGACCTTTCGGGCCAATGCCGCGATCAAGGCGATCGCAGCCGCGAAAGCCGCGCAGCTTCCGGCCTTCGCCGATGATTCCGGCCTCGTGGTCGATGCGCTGGACGGCGCGCCCGGGATCTATTCGGCGCGCTGGGCCGGCAAACCTGCGGATTTTATGGCGGCGATGACGCGGGTCGAACGCCTGTTGCAGGAGCGCGGCGCCAAAACGCCTGACAAGCGCAAGGCGCATTTCGTATCGGCATTGTGCGTCGCCTGGCCCGACGGTCACCTGGAAGAGGTCGAGGCGCGGGTCGATGGAACTTTGGTGTGGCCACCACGCGGCACCGAGGGTTTCGGTTACGATCCGTCGTTCCTGCCCGATGGACACGGCCGTACCTTCGGCGAGATGGCCAGCATCGAGAAGCACGGCCTGCCGCCGCTGGGGCTCGGTCTGTCGCATCGCGCCCGCGCCTTCGTCAAACTGGCGGAGATCTGCCTTGGCTAGCTTCGAGCGCCCTCAGGGCAAAGCGGCTTTCGGCGTTTATGTGCACTGGCCATTCTGCCTGTCGAAATGCCCGTATTGCGATTTCAACAGCCATGTCCGCCACGCCCCTATCGACGAGGCGCGGTTCGTCAGTGCCTTTGCGCGCGAGATCGAAACCTCCGCCGAGCGCGCGCCGGGACGGGAAGTGACCTCGATCTTCCTCGGCGGCGGCACGCCGTCGCTGATGGCGCCGCAGACCGTCGGCGCCATCCTGGATGCAATCGGCAAACACTGGCGCGTCGCTGGTGATGTCGAAGTCACGCTGGAAGCCAATCCCACCAGCGTCGAGGCGACGCGCTTCCGCGGCTACCGCGCGGCCGGCGTCAACCGGGTGTCGCTCGGCGTGCAGGCGCTGGATGATGCCTCATTGAAAGCATTGGGCCGCCTGCACAGCGCGCGCGAGGCGCTGGATGCGGTGGCGATCGCGCGGCAATCCTTCGATCGTTATTCGTTCGACCTGATCTACGCCCGCCCCGACCAGACGCCGCAAATGTGGGCCGATGAACTGAAGCTGGCGATTTCGGAAGCCGCCGAACATCTGTCGCTCTATCAGCTTACGATCGAGGAAGGCACGCCGTTCTTCGGATTGCACGCCGCAGGCAAGTTGAAGACGCCGGATGAGGCCGTCGCCCGCGCGCTCTACGACGTGACGCAGGATGTCTGCGCCGCGCAGGGTCTTCCTTCTTACGAGATTTCCAACCACGCGCGGCCGGGCGCGGAGTGCAAACATAATCTCGTCTATTGGCGCGGTGAGGAATATGCCGGCATCGGTCCGGGCGCACATGGCCGCCTCGATATCGATGGCGAAAGACACGCGATCGCGACCGAAAAGCGTCCCGAAGCCTGGCTGATGCGGGTCGAGGCCAACGGCCATGGCTTCATCACCGACGACGTTCTCAACTCGGAAGAGCGCGCCGACGAATTTTTGCTGATGGGGTTGCGGCTTGCGGAAGGCATCGATCCCAAACGCTACGCCGCGCTGTCGGGCCGCACGCTCGATCCCGGCCGGATCGCCGTGCTGCGCGAAGAAGGCGCGATCATCGTCGACACCGACGGCCGGCTGCGGGTGACGCAGGCCGGTTTTCCCGTGCTCGATGCTGTTGTCGCGGATCTGGCTGCGTAAATTTTCCTTCCGTCGTCCCGGACAAGCGAGCACAGCGAGTGCAGATCCGGGACCCATACGCCGCGGCCCCTCGGTGAGACAAAGCTGGCAGACGGCTTTTTTTAAACAACAACGGCCGCGGAGTATGGGTCCCGGCTCAAGGCCGGGACGACGTGTGGAGAGAGCTCGCCGCGTAACGGTTTGATAAGGCAATGCACAGGGATTTGGGCGGCGCCCGCCCCGCTGTGGTACATTGCGCCGAGAGATTTACCCCAACCGCCATTTGCATGACGATCGTGAACGACCGGACCATCACCCCGCCGATCCATGATCCCGAGCTCGACCGCCGCGTCAAAAGCGCCGGCGCGAGCAAGACGGTTTATGCGCTGGTCACCCCCGAAACCGAAGCCGCCAAGAATTTCATTCTCGGCAACGCGGTTGCTGGCCCCGACGCCGCGCGGCGTCATCATCTCGAACAATTCCGCGACGCCTGGACCGGAAAGCAATTCGCCTCGCATGAAGCCTTCATCGAACGCTGGATGGCGTGGGCGGCGCCCACGGTTGTGATCGATGCCGCCGGCTTCCCCTGGCGCTATCCAACCGCCGGCGGCAGCGAAGCGCTGTTTCACGTCATCACCGCCTACGGCAATCGCGGCCGCGTCGAAAAATTCAATCCCGAGGTGCACGTCTTCGCCGGCGAGTATGAGGGCTACAAGGCCTATGCCGAGGCCTGCGGCATCGTGGTGATCGAACATCGCCGCGCCGAGTGGCAAGCCGTCGGCCGCGCGCTTCCGAAAAATGCCTTGTTCTGCCTGAGCCAACCCTCCGCGATCGACGGCAATGTCTGGCCGCACGCCAATGATTTCCTGGCCCTGCTCGCCGCCACCGAAAAGCCCCGCGTGCTGCTCGACGCCACCTATGTCGGCTCCATTGCCGAAGCGCCCGCCGCGAAAATTGCCGCCGACAGTCCAGCGGTGCAGGCGCTGGCGTTCAGCCTGTCAAAACCGTTCGGGGTCTATTACGACCGCATCGGCGGCGTGCTCTGCCGTCACGCCATGCCGAGCCTGTTCGGCAATCAATGGTTCAAGAATCTCACCTCGCTGCAACTCGGCGTCGCGCTGCTGGAGCGTCACGACGTCTTCGATCTGCCGCGCCGCTACAAAACCGTTCAGCGCGAGGCAGCGATTCAAATCGGCCGACGCCTCGGGCTGACGCTCTCGCCCTGCGACGTCACCGTGCTGGCCCAAGCAGAAGCCAACGCCACCGATCCTGCGCTGGCGGATTTCCTGCGTCGCCCCGCCGGCGATCCCGCTGCACGCTTGCGGCTGTGCCTGACGCCAACGATGGCCGAAATGATCGGAACCGCCGGGCCGATCGCCGCTCCTGGAGGCGCATCGTGAAAAACCCGGTCATTCTGACGGATACAAAAGAGATTCACCGCCACGTGCACGGTCTGTGGCGCAGCGCGCCGATCCGCGCCTCGCACACCGACGGCGGTTTCATCCACGACATCGTCGAGCAGTTCGCAAGCCTGCCGCGGCTGTTCTGCGACTCCACCGACGACCGACTGGAGCGTGCGCATTTCTGCTCATGGTGGGGCGTCACCATGAATCGCGCTTACGACAATCCCGCGATCGAGGACCTCTATCGCCTGCACGAGATGTTCCACGCGGCCTTCATGCCCTACTTTCCCGGCATCGGTTTTGATGCCTTCCACCGCAAGATGGAAGACAATGAACTGAAGGCCAGCGTCTGTTCGGAGATCCGCGTCTATTTCGAACTGCCGCATCTGCGCGAACAGGCCTTTGCGCATCCGATCTATGCCGATCGCTATTTGTCCGATCCGTCGATGCAGACGCTGTGGGCCAAGAACAAACCCGTTGCGATCGAAACGCTGCAGGAAGCGCGGCGCGACGTGATGTTTTCAAAACCCGAACACGAGATGGATCTGACGGAGCGCTGGATCCGCCGCTTCGCGCTACAGAACCGTCAGTGGTCGACCTGCTGGTACGATCGATACCTCGAGATCGAGAGCCACATGTTCGAATTCCAGATCAAGGCGTTGCGAGGTGATCGCCCCGGCGCGATTGCAGAGCATGCGGCATGGATCGAGGCGCAGGCCGGTCAGGATGCCGACGACCACATCCCCTATCGCCAGGAAGCCGCGCTGTTCGCCAATATCTATTGGAGCAACCGGCGACGTTACGAGGCGGAATTCGCGAAAGCGGGCTAAAGCGTTTTCAAGCGAAGTGGGTACCGGTTCGCGTGAAGAAAACGCGTCAAAAAAGAATCTAATACTTACGCGCCAAAACTTTTCGGCGAGCCCGCAACCGGCGTGCCGCCGCCCTGCGCCACCTTCATGACCGCAAGCCCGCGCTCGTTGGTGCCGTCGGAGCGGAAGCGGAACAGCCCGTCGATGCCGGCAAAGCCGGACGGATTGGTCAGCGTTTCCGGCGCGAAACGTTGCGGACCTTGCGTGCGCGACAATGCGGCGACGAGCGCGACCGCGTCATAGGCCAGCGTCGCGGTGCGCACCGGCTCGCCGCCATATTTGGTACGGTAGCGGCCCGCGAAACTTCGGAAACCCGACGGATCCGGTGCCGCATAGAGACCGCCCTGCAGCGCCGGGCTCGCGAACACCCGCGGATTGTCCCACAGGCCGGTGCCGAGCAACTGAATGTTGCGCAAATTCACGCCTGCCGCGGTGAGCGCATCCGCCGTCGCCACCACCGAGTCGCCGTCATCGGCCATGAACAGCGCGTCGGCCTGGCCGAGCGACTGTGAAACGGTGCGCACGGCGGCCGAGCGATCGGCGCCATATTTTTCGAACGCGACGATGCGGCCCTTGCGCGCCGCCGCCTGCTTGAAGGCGGCTTCCACCACATTGCCATAGGCATTGTCGGGCAGCAGCGCCGCAAAGGACTTCTTGCCGATGCCGGCCGAGTAATCGACGATGCGGTTGACGTCGGACTCCGGCAGGAAGCTGAGCAGATGGACCCCGCGGCCGGCCACGCTGGAGTCGGTCGAGAATGCAATCACGGACACGCCCTTGGTGCGCGTCTGCTGCGCGACCGCGGGAACCGACTGCGCAAACAGCGGGCCGAGGATGATCTCCGCACCTTCACCGAGCGCCTGCTGGGTTGCCTGGCTGGCGCCTTGCGGGCTGCCGCCGTCATCCTTGATCAGAAGCTGGATGTTGGGATTCTGGAACTCGGCCAGCGCCATTTCGGCGGCGTTTTTCATCGATAGTGCGGCGACGCCGGCGTTGCCGGAGGCCGAGAGCGGCAGGATCAGGCCGACCTTGACCTGCCCGGTGCCGACCGCGAGCGGTTGCTGCTGCGGGCCCGCGGGCCCGGCCTCGGGTTGCGGTGAGGAGAACGGGTTGGAAAACTGGCCAAAACTCTGCTGCACGCTGGAGCAGGCGCCGAGCAGCGGCGCACCGAGAATTAAGCCGACCGCCGTCCGCCGGGTTGCCCCTGACGGCTGAGGTTTGCGAATGAGCGGGCCCACCATCGTATCTCTTCTCTTGACCGACCTGGATCGGCCAGTCCTTGAACCTCAAGGACTTGAACCTCAGGACCTGAATCCTAAGGCTCCAACCTCCGGAATAAAGGCGGGCGGATTCAGGCATATTGTCGGCGAATAGTTAACCAAAACAAAAGGATTAGGGTCCCGCGGGCGCAACGCCGGTTGCGGATACCTGCCCCCTTTCCGTGATGCTAGCACCAACGTTGCCACCGCACTGTGGCGCTGGCGCTACTACCACTGTGTTCCGGTTCTGATCTTATCAGAACCGGAACACCCGGTCTTTGTACTGACGCGTTTTCTTCACGCGAACCGGTATCCACTTCGCTTGAAAACGCTTTAGATTGGCATGATGCGCGCAAAAACCAGCTCCAACTACGGGCCTGAAGCCGAACCGGGTTCTGTGATCAGGACATTTTCGATTGGCGGCCATGTCCTGACCGCCCCAAAGCCGGTTCCCGGGCTCTATCTGGTGGCCACCCCGATCGGCCACCTCGGCGACATCACGTTGCGTGCGCTTGAAACCCTGGCCGGCGTCGACATCATCGCCTGCGAGGACACCCGCATCACCCGCCGCCTGACCGAGCGTTACGTGATCTCGGCGCAACTCAAACAGTATCACGAGCACAACGCCGCGATGGCGCGGCCAAAGATCCTGGAAAAGCTGGCGCAGGGCGCTTCGATCGCGCTGGTCTCGGACGCCGGCACGCCCCTGATATCAGATCCCGGCTTCAAGCTGGTGCGCGAGGTCTGCGCCGCCGGCCATGCCGTGATCGCGATACCGGGCGCCTCCTCGGTGCTGACGGCGCTATCGGTCGCAGCATTGCCCACCGACCGGTTTTTCTTCGAGGGATTTTTACCCGCCAAGCAACAGGCGCGCCGCACGCGGCTGGCAGAACTTGCCCGGATCGACGCCACGCTTGTCATGTTCGAATCCGGCAACCGCATCGCCGACACGCTGGGCGACCTCGCCGACATCATGGGCGAGCGCGACGCCGCGATCTGCCGCGAACTGACAAAACTGCATGAGGAGATCTCGCGCGCGCCGGTCGCCGAACTGGCGAAGCTCGCCGATACGCTGGAGACGCGGGGCGAATTCGTGCTGGTCGTCGGCCCGCCCCGGGCGGATGCACTTGTCATGACCGAGGCTGATCTCGATGACCTGCTACGCTCCTCGCTTGCGCAGGACAGCGTCAAGGATGCGGTCGCCCATGCCGTCGAACTGTCCGGCCGCCCGCGCCGCGAAGTCTATGCCCGCGCGCTCGAGCTCGCGAAAGAAATTCGGGATGGAGAGGACGATGGCGAAGACTGACGGCGCCACGCCGCCCGACGCGTCCACAAAACTCGCCGCGCCGGAGCGGGTCGCCGCCTTCCAGACCGGGCTTTCGGCCGAGACCCGCGCCGCCGCGTTCCTGATGGCCAAGGGCTACCGCATTCTCGCCAAGCGTTTCAAAACCCCCTATGGCGAGATCGATATCGTCGCCAAGAAGCGCAATCTGATCGCCTTCATCGAGGTCAAGGCGCGAGCCCGCCTCGATGATGCCGCCTATGCGGTGACGCCGCGCCAACAGGCCCGCATCATCGATGCCGCGCAGGCCTGGCTGATGGCGCATCCCGAGCATGCCGAATTCGAGCTGCGATTCGACGCCATCCTGATTGCGCCGCGGCGATTGCCACGCCATCTGTTAGCGGCATTCGACGCCAGCGTTTAAACCACCCCTTCCACAGACCCGGACCCGCCCCATGAAATTGAATGTCGCCGTCCAGATGGACCCCATCGCGCGTATCAACATCCGCGGCGATTCGACCTTTGCCTTATTGCTGGAAGCGCAGAAGCGCGGCCACGCGATCTCCTATTACACGCCGGACCAGCTCTCGCTGCGCGGCGAGGAACTGGTGGCGCCGGTGCAGGTGCTGACCGTACGCGACGAGCCCGGCAATCATTTCACCCTCGGCGAGCCCAAGCGCACGGCGCTTGATGGCTTCGACGTCATCCTGCTGCGGCAGGATCCGCCGTTCGATCTCGCCTACATCACTTCGACGCATCTGCTGGAGCGCATCCACCCCAAGACGCTGGTCGTGAACGATCCCGCCAGCGTGCGCAACGCGCCGGAAAAACTGTTCGTGCTGAACTTTCCGCAGCTGATGCCGCCGACGCTGATCTCGCGCGACATCAATGAGATCAATTCGTTCCGCGACGAGCATGGTGCCGTCGTCATGAAACCGTTGCACGGCCATGGCGGCGCCGCGGTATTTCGCGTGATGCCGCAGGACATGAACTTCGGCTCGCTGTTCGACATGTTTTCCGTCACCTTCCGCGAGCCCTGGGTGATCCAGCGTTTCCTGCCCGAGGTCAAACACGGCGACAAGCGCATCATCCTGGTCGACGGCGAATTCGCTGGCGCGGTCAACCGCGTGCCGGCCGCTGACGATCTGCGCTCCAACATGGTGCGCGGCGGCGCCGCCCAGGCCACCGACCTCTCGCCGCGCGAACGCGAGATCTGCGCCACGCTGGGACCGCATCTCCGCGAGCGCGGCCTGCTGCTGGTCGGCATCGACGTGATCGACGGCAACCTCACCGAGATCAACGTCACCTCGCCCACCGGCATCCGCGCCATCGCCCGGCTCAACGGTCCTGACGTCGCTGCAATGGTTTGGGACACCATTGAGGCGAAGCGGGCCGCGAAATAATCTTCTTCGCGCGGTTGTGCGCCTGCACACCACACCTGCACGCCTGTCAGGCGTCTAATCCTACTTGCCAATTTCGAGGCGCGGGAGCAGCCTGTAGCCGCGGATGAATCTGTCCGGCCACAACGCAGTTCTACAAAAACACTGGAGGAAGACGCATGACGATGGACGTATCGCGACGGTCCCTGCTTGCTCTCGGCGCAGGACTTGGTGTTGGCCTCGGCGCCTCGACCATGCTCGGCGGCAGCGCGCTGGCCAAGGCACCCAAGCTCGGCACGCAGACGCCTTACTGGCACCGCTTCGTTCTCGGTGACGCCGAGGTAACCGTGGTCTCCGACGGCCCGCTGCCGCTCGGCCCACCCAAGGGCACCTTCGTCGGCGTGTCCGACGACGAAGTGAAGAAGATGCTGACCGACAACTTCCTCGACGCCGAAAATGTCGTGCTCGAGCAGAACTCGCCGATCGTGAACACCGGCGACAAGCTGATCCTGTTCGACACCGGCATGGGCACTTCGAAAGCGTTCGGGGCGACCACCGGCCGCCAGCAGAAGAGCATGGCGGAAGCCGGCATCAAGCCGGGGGATATCGACGCCGTGGTGTGCTCGCATGCGCATATCGACCACATCGGCGGCCTCGTCGGCGCCGACGACAAGCCGCTATTCCCGAACGCGCAGGTCTACATCACCCAGAGCGATTTCGAGTTCTGGACCGATGAAGGCAAGCTCGGCAGTCCGCTGAAGGATTTTGTGATTCACGCCCGCAAGAATTTGATGCCGGTGCGCGACCGCATCGTCTTCATCAAGGACAACCAGGAATTCCTGCCCGGCGTGACCGCGATCGCGGCCCCCGGCCACACCGTGGGACACACCATCTTCATGGTGAGCTCGAAAGGCAAATCCTTTGCCTTCCTCGGCGACCTCACCCACCACCCGATACTGCTGTTGGAAAAGCCGCGGATGCAATTCTCCTACGACTCGGATCCGAAGCAGGCGGCGGACACCCGCGTGAAACTGCTCGACATGATCGCGGCCAACAAGACCCCGGTCATGTCCTATCATTTCGCCTGGCCCGGCTTTGGTCACATCGGCAAGACCAGCGAAGGTTTCCATTACTATCCGTCGGCGATGGTGATGAACCTTTGAGCTGCAATTATTCGGGGCCGGCCGTGCTGGCCCCGAATACCGCCGGGCTGAACCCGGCACTAGGGATCGACCCTAGACTGGCGTAAGCAAGGTTCAGCGAATCCTGACCCTGACGCTATCTAGGAGAGCCCCGTGACCGACCAACCGAACCCCAAGCCGGGCGACCTCGTCTATGAAGACACCGGAGCCGCCGCCCCGCTGGTCTATTTCGACATCGTCGGCGCCTACGGCACCATGAACGGCTCGGTCGAGATCGAACTCGCCACCCGAATTCTCATTCCCAAAACTGACGGTTCGACCGAGGTGAAATTCATCTCCTCAGGCCGCCTGCGCTGCAGCCAGAACGCCGCCGTCAATTTGCGCAACGGCCTCGATGCCGCGCTGAAGATGCTGGAGCCGCCGACGCCGAATATGGCGGTGGTTGCGGCGAGTAAGCTGAATTGAGGGGCGTCGAGACGGTGGAGGCAATCTCCAAGCCCCCTTTGTCGGACCACGGCTCATGTTGTTTGTGGTAATCCTAAGCGACGATGGAGCAGCAAGCATCTCAGGTTTCTTCACCACTCTCGTTGGTCCTGCTTCCGGGGCTTGATGGATCGGGTCGCCTCTTTGAATGGTTTGTCAAAGCACTGCCCCCAACGCTCAAGCCACAAATCATCTGTTTTCCGAAGCATGAGGACGACTATGGGGCGCTCGAAACCGACGTCTTGCGTTTGCTGCCTCAAGGCCAGCCGTTCGTTATTCTTGCTGAAAGTTTCTCCGGACCCCTTGCGCTACGCGTGGCAGCGATCGGGCATCCGCATCTAATCGCAGTCATTCTCGTTGCGAGCTTCGCGTCGCGGCCCGTCGCTTGGATGCCGCGCTTTGCAAGACACATCATGCGTCCGCTCCTTTTCCGATTGCCGGGTCAGGTTCTTCTCATGAGATGGTTCTTGTTCGGCGACAGCGCTCCAGTCGCATTGATTGAGGGCACAATTGATTGTCTCAATTCGGTCGACCCGGCGGTTCTGGCTGGTCGAACGAAGGCAGCGCTTACCGTTGATGCTACGGAGGCATTCCTACGGTGCCCCGTGCCGATACTCTATCTCGGCGGGATACAAGACCGGTTGATCACTCCTCAAACGTCTGAACGATTGAAGTCGCTACGCCCCGACCTTGAGTGCGTAATGTTGGATGCGCCGCATTTTCTTCTGCAACGAGCACCTGCCGCAGCGGTCAAAGCAGTGACCGACTTCCTATGGCGCCTGAAGCCGGCTGGTCGTCATCGTGATTAGCGGGACCGCAGCATAGCCATTTGCCAAAAGATCAAGATGTTCCCGTATTGTTCTTGTGTTCCTCCCCCGGTTCCGCTACCCTCGGTAGAGGCAAGGGGTCGGCATGGTTCAGCGGGTTTCTACCGTAGCCTTTGAGGGGATCGAGGCCCGCGCGGTCGACGTGCAGGTGCAGGTCGCGCACGGGCTGCCGGTGTTTGCGATCGTCGGCCTGCCCGACAAGGCGGTTTCCGAGGCGCGCGAGCGGGTGCGTTCGGCGCTGATCGCTTCGGGGCTGGCGCTGCCGGCACGGCGGATCACTGTCAACCTCGCCCCCGCCGACGTGCCGAAGGAAGGCAGCCATTACGATCTGCCGATCGCGCTCGGCCTGATGGCCGCCATCGGCGCGATCCCGCCCGACGCGCTCGCCGGTTTCACGGTGCTCGGCGAACTCGGGCTCGACGGATCGATCGCGCCGGTCGCGGGCGTGCTGCCGGCGGCCATCGGCGCCAATTCACGCGACGAGGGCCTGATCTGCCCCGCGGCCTGCGGAACGGAAGCGGCCTGGGCGAGCCCGGACATCCAGATCATCGCGGCGAAATCGCTGATCCAGATCGCCAACCATTTTAAAGGCACGCAGCTGCTGTCGCGGCCGCAGCCGAAAGTCCACGAGCGCGAGGAAACGCTGCTCGACTTGCGCGACATCAAGGGCCAGGAGAGCGCAAAGCGCGCGCTGGAGATCGCGGCGGCCGGCGGACATCATTTGCTGATGATCGGCTCGCCCGGCGCCGGCAAATCGATGCTGGCGGCGCGGCTGCCCTCGATCCTGCCGCCGCTGTCGCCGTCGGAACTTTTGGAAGTCTCGATGATCGCCTCCGTCGCCGGCGAGATCCGCGACGGCGCATTGACCGCGCGGCGGCCATTTCGGGCGCCACATCATTCCGCCAGCATGGCCGCGCTGACCGGCGGCGGGATGCGCGCAAAACCCGGCGAGATCTCGCTGGCGCATCAGGGCGTGCTGTTCCTCGACGAATTGCCGGAGTTCGATCCGCGCGTGCTGGACTCGCTGCGCCAGCCGCTGGAAAACGGCGAGGTCGCGGTGTCCAGGGCCAATCACCGCGTCACCTATCCGGCGCGCTTCATGCTGGTCGCGGCGATGAACCCGTGCCGCTGCGGCCATGCCTATGAGCCCGGCTATTCCTGCAAGCGCGGACGGATCGATCGCTGCACAGGGGATTATCAGGTGCGCATCTCCGGCCCGATGATGGACCGCATCGATTTGCGCATCGAAGTGCCGGCGGTGACCGCGGCCGACCTGATCCTGCCGCCGCCGAGTGAAGGCTCCGCCGAAGTCGCCGCCCGTGTCGCCGCCGCCCGCGACGTCCAGCTCGCGCGCTACGCCGCCGCCGGCATGCCGCATGTCCGCACCAATGCCGAAGCCCCCGCGTCGCTGCTGGAGACCATCGCGCAGCCGGATGCGCAGGGACAAAAGCTGCTGCGCGACGCCGCCGAGACCATGAAGCTGACCGCGCGCGGCTATCACCGCGTGCTGCGCGTCGCCCGCACGCTGGCCGACCTCGACGGCGCGGACAAGATCGGCCGTCTGCATCTGGCGGAAGCGCTGTCGTATCGCGCATTGGCCGATGATTCGCGGCGCGCGGCGTGACGGTCTCGTGTATGGGTAGAGCGCAGCGAAACCCATCAACTCCATCGCAAGTCAGCGATGGGTTTCGCTGAGCCTGTCATCGGGCGCGCATTCGCGCGACCCGTTGGCTCTACCCATCCTACGAGGTCCCGGGCTTGCGCTTCCAAATCAGAAAGCCGAAACAATTCAGTTGCGGTTGTTGCCTTAGGACTGTGCCGGACCCGCAGTCGCCAAGTCGTCACTCTGGCACCACGTAAGCCGTCCCGGCGGGCCGCTTTCTAATCTTGTCGCGACAAACTGACACCACGGGCAAATCAGTTCTGAGTTTCAGAAATCGTGTCAAGTAGAAAATTTCTGTAAATCAAAAATTTTTCTGTTGTCGGCCGGCCCAAATCAGTGCGCATCTATCGCCATCCCGTCCTGGTCAGAAGGGCGTCGGCCGTCGTCACGGACGTTGGGCGGGTTGCGGTGGACGCTGGTTTACGCTGAGACGACGGCGTGGATAAGCGTACGGCAAAACCGTGTGGTCCTGGCGCCCGTTGCAGGCGTCAAGCTGTCGGAGAAGCGCAAGCGGGAACGGCGGCGACGGAGTCAACCAAGAACTCGTCTCCGGGGAGATCACGGCATAAGCCGTAAAGCCACTGCGCAGGGAATGTCGGATGTTCTCCGCTGCCCTGTATGCTCGTGTGCATTTTGTTTTGTGCAAACCGCACGCGAGACCGCGGGTGCAGCGCGCATCCGGCATTCCCTGCGCCCTCTCAATTTGGAGGGCGGGAAGTTTCTGGCAGAGCTCGGGCACGTCGTGCCGCGAGATCGCGAAGGCATGTTTGCGATGCCCCATCCACGTCGTCCCGGCGAACGCCGGGACCCATACGCCGCAGCCCATCAGTGAGAGCGCTGGCGTTAGAGACCTTCTGCAAAATGGGCATCATGCGGCATGGCTCCCGGCGTTCGCCGGGACGACACGTGGAGCGAGCGAAATCTCCTCCCATAAACCCCGTAGTAACGAGTTTTCTTTACCCTCTGCCAACCATAAGCCCCCTGTCGCGGGCTTGTGCTGAGTGGGTAGTGTCATGTTGCGTTTCAAGGTTCTGGCCTCGGTGGTTCCGCTGGCCGTCGTCGCCCTGTTCGCCCGCGGCGAGTTCTCGACCGGTCCGCGCCCCTGCATCGAGATCGCGGGCGCTTCGCTCCAGATCGCGGCCCTGTCCTGGCAGGCCGAACGTCACGTCAGTTTCACCAGCGATCCCGGCCGCGCCACCGTCCGCGTCCAGATCTCCGACAGCGCGGAAGCGGCGGACTTTACCGTCATCGACGACATCGACAGCACCGAGCCCGGCGCCTGCGAAAGCCGTTCGCCGCCGCAGCTGGTCGCGATTTCCAGCTCGCCGTCGCCGTCCGAGCCCGTCATCTATCTCTCAACGGAGGGACCCGCCGATTACCGCATCTTCGTGCGCTCGAAGAGCTTTTCGGCGCGCGACGCCGCCGCCCTCATCGTCAGCGCCCGCGGCGCACAGCCGCGCGTCGTGGCCGCCTCGCTGTGAGTTAACACTTCATCAACCCTGTTTTTATCGCACCCGCGAAAGGCAGCCCGCCTCAAGCACTTTTCAAGGTCGGCGACGCATCGTCTGGCGGGAAGCACCGGGCGAATCGAGCCGCCTCAATTCGAGCAAACAATCTCAGGGTAACTGACGATGGGGCGGACTTACCGGATTAAACTATACTTCCGCCGCTTTGGCCGCCGGCATCCCTGGGTCAGCTTCACGCTTCGCTCCTTCATCGTCTTTTCCGCCACCTTTGGCGGCGCCTACGGCTTCATAACCGCAAGCCGCTCGGAAATATCCGGCTACAATCCGCATACCTTTGCGATCGGCATCAGTTTCCTGTTCGCGATCGCCTGCGTCGCGCTGGCAGCCCAGAGCGCCCGGTTTCGCTTCCTGCGCAAGAAGATGCAAAAGGTCGCCTTGCACAATGAAGCGATGGCGGACCGGAACTGGGAGTTACAGGAAGCCGAGCAGCGCACCCGCCGCCTGTTCGAATCGCAGGGCGATTTGATCATCCTGCGCAACACCGACGGCTGCATCACCTTCGTCAACGATGCCTATTGCGAACTGGCGCAAGCGCCGCGCGAGGCCCTGATCGGCAGCACCGCCACGCTCGAAGTTCTGGAACAAGGCGACAGCGTGCTGGAATGGAACGGCACCCGCATCCATGACCAGAAGATCGCGGGCCCCGAGGGCGCGCGATGGATCGCCTGGCGTGAAGCGCTGGTGCGCAACGATGCCGGCGGGCCATCCGAAATGCAGAGCGTCGGCCGCGACGTCACCAACCGCACCGAGAGCGAGCGAGCGCTCGCCGAAGCCCGCGACCAGGCCGATGCCGCCAGCCGCGCCAAGTCGCGCTTCCTCGCCATGGCGAGCCACGAGATCCGCACGCCGCTGAACGGCATCATCGGCATGAGCGGGCTGCTGCTGGATACGCCGCTGACGCCGGAACAGACCACCTACGTCAAGGCGGTGAAGACCTCCGGCGACGCGCTGCTGTCGCTGATCGAGGAACTGCTGGATTATTCCAAGATCGAGGCCGGCAAGATCGACCTCGAACATCGCGCCTTCGCCCTGCCGGAGCTGATCGAGGGCATCACCGAATTGCTGGCGCCGCGCGCGCAGGCCCGCAAGCTCGAGATCGCCGCCTATATCGACGAGCGCCTGCCGATGGAAGTGGTCGGCGATGCGGCCCGGCTGCGCCAGGTGCTGCTCAATCTCGCCGGCAATGCGATCAAGTTCACCGCGACCGGCGGCGTCGCATTGATTGTCGAGCCCGGCATCCGTCCGGGTGAAGTCAGCTTTGTGTTGCGCGACACCGGCATCGGCATCGCGCCCGAGGCGCAGGAGCGCATCTTCCGCGAATTCGAGCAGGCCGACGACCGCATCGCGCGCAGCTATGGCGGCACCGGATTGGGCCTCAGCATCAGTGACCGCATCGTCAAGCGGATGGGCGGCCGCATCACGCTGGAGAGCAAGCCCGGTATCGGTTCGACGTTCGAGGTGACGATCCCGCTGCCAGCTTCCGAGGCCGGCACGCCGAAGACGTTTGCCGCACCCGACCTGACCGGCCAGTCGGTCATGCTGGTGTCGCCGCAGGGCATCGAGGCCTCGTTGACCGCGCGGCGGCTGCAGCGCTGGGGCGGCCAGACCTGCATGGTTTCCGACGCCGACGTCGCCCAGGCGCTGTTGCCGGAGCGGCTCTGGCACGCCATCCTGATCGATCACGCGCTCGGCACCAAAGCCATCGAGGCGTTCGGCGAGGCCGCACGGCTGCACGCCACACAGCGCATCGTGATGTTCACGCCGGCGACGCGGCAGGAGTTGCAGCCTTCCGCGGCATCCCCCTTCACCGGCTATCTGGTCAAGCCGCTCCGCGCCGCCTCGCTCGCGGCGCGCCTGACGGCCACGCCCGAGATCTCGGCGCCGAGCGTCGTCAGCGATGCCATGACCGGCCTGGATGAGCCTGCTCCGACGCCGGCGCCGGCGAGCAAGGGGCTTTCGATCCTGGTCGCGGAAGACAATGAGATCAACGCGCTGTTGATGCGCTCCTTGCTGAGCCGGCTGGGGCACCAGGCGGTCATCACCACCAATGGCGAAGAGGCGCTGGAATCCTGGCTGTCGGCCAAATCAGCCGGCGCGGGCTATGATCTGGTGCTGATGGACATCCAGATGCCGCAGCTCAACGGCATCGAAACCACCAAGCGGATGCGCACGCTGGAATCCGGCCTGCCCGGACGCCGGACGCCGATCCTGGCGCTGACCGCCAACACGCTGGTGGAAGACCGCTACGCCTGTTTTGAAGCCGGGATGGATGGTTTCCTGATCAAGCCGCTCGATCGCGAGAAACTCGCCGAGGCGATCGCGGGTCTTGCAGCTTCGCGTCACATCGCGGCGTGATATCAATCGTAGGATGGGTTGAGCTCTTCGCGAAACCCATCAATGACTGGCGACGAAGCTGATGGGTTTCGCAAGGGCTCAACCCATCCTACGAAGCTAGCTACAGCCGCCGCAACGCCACCGTCTCGACGACGTGATCGGCGCCCTTCTTGAGGATCAGCGTCGCGCGCGGCCGGGTCGGCAAAATGTTGTCTTCGAGATTGGCAAGGTTGGTGCGTTCCCAGATCGCCAGCGCGGTTGCCGTCGCCTCCTCGTCGGAGAGCAGAGCATAACGATGGAAGTAGGACCGCGGATCGGTAAACGCCGTGTCGCGCAGCGCGAGGAAGCGCCGCACATACCATTGGCGCAGCACCGCCTCGTCGGCGTCGATATAGACCGAGAAGTCGAAGAAGTCGGAGACCACAGGAACCGCCTTGCCGTCGCGCGGCAAGCGGCCGGTCTGCAGCACGTTGACGCCCTCGACGATCAGGATGTCGGGGCGGTCGACCTCGATCCACTTGTTGGGGACGATGTCGTAGGTCAAATGCGAATAAACCGGCGCGCGCACCGGCCGCCGGCCGGCCTTGATGTCGCTCAGGAACGACAGCAGCATCGGCAGGTCGTAGCTCTCGGGAAAGCCCTTTTTCTGCATCAGGCCCTGCCGCTCGAGCACGGCATTCGGAAACAGAAAACCGTCGGTCGTCACCATTTCGACCTTGGGCCGCGGCGACCAGCGCGCCAGCAGCGCCTGCAGCACGCGCGCGGTGGTGGATTTGCCGACCGCTACCGAGCCTGCGACGCCGATGATATAGGGCACCTTGCGGTCGCGAATGCCGAGGAACTGGCGCTGCGCCTGGTAGAGCCGCAAGGTCGCATCGACATAGATCGACAGCAACCGCGACAGCGGCAGGAAGATGTCCTCGACCTCCTGCAAATCGAGGCGGTCGTGCAGCGAACGCAGCCGTTCGAACTCGCCCGGCTCCAGCGTCATCGGCGTGTCGTCGCGCAACCGCGCCCACTGCTCGCGCGTGAATATCCGGTAGGGGTTGTATTGCTGGTCCGTCGCCCGAATATCCATGGCGTCGCCTCTTGCTCAATCGCGCTTGCGCGCGGCTTTTTCTTCCAGCCCGGACTGGTTGGTACGTTGCCCGAGCGCGGTCTCGACTTCTTCCAGCGTCACGCCGCGCGCTTTGAGCAGCACCAGCAGATGAAACAGCAAATCGGCGCTTTCGGCGATCAAATGGTCGCGATCGTTCTCGACCGCGGCGATCACGGTCTCGACCGCTTCCTCGCCGAGTTTCTTGGCGCAGTGCTCCGCGCCCTTGTCGAGCAACTTGCGGGTGTAGGACGCTTCTCCCCCCGATGCGGCCCTTGCATCGATGGTGGCGGCCAGATCATGAATAGTGAAACGTGGCATCAACTGAACTCAGCACCTGCGCCGGCTGAAGGCCCGCGCCATCCCGATCACGGACTTAGCACTTTTGTGACGGGGAGTCGTCAGGGATCGAGCCGCATCGGCAGCCCGGCGCGCACCATGTGCTCCTTGGCTTGGCGAATGGTAAATTCGCCGAAGTGGAATATCGAGGCCGCCAGCACCGCGGTGGCGTGGCCCTGGCGGATGCCGTCCACGAGGTGGTCAAGGTTACCGACCCCGCCGGACGCAATTACCGGTACGGGAACACTGTCAGCGATCGCCTGCGTCAGCGGCAGGTCGAAGCCTTGCCTTGTGCCGTCCCGGTCCATCGAGGTCAGCAGGATTTCGCCGGCGCCGAGCGAGACCACTTCCTGGGCGTATTCGATGGCGTCGATCCCGGTCGAATTGCGCCCACCATGGGTGAAAATCTCCCAGCGGTCCGAGCCGCCGGCGCGCTTGACCCGCTTGGCGTCGATCGCGACCACGATGCACTGCTCGCCGAACTTTTCGGCCCCCTGCTTGACGAATTCGCGGTTGGAGACCGCGGCACTGTTGATCGAGACCTTGTCGGCGCCGGATCGCAGCAGCGTCTTGATGTCCTCGATGGTCCGCACCCCGCCGCCGACCGTCAGCGGCATGAAGCAGGCCTCCGCCGTCCGCCTGACAACGTCGAGCATGGTGCCGCGGTTCTCGTGGGTGGCGGTGATGTCGAGGAAGCAGAGCTCGTCGGCGCCGGCGGCGTCATACGCAATCGCCGCTTCCACGGGATCGCCGGCGTCGCGCAGATCAACGAAGTTGACGCCCTTGACCACGCGGCCGTCCTTGACGTCGAGACAGGGGATCACGCGGACCTTGAACATCGGGGACTCCCTAGGCGGCGCTGCGCGCGTTGCGGATCAGCGCCAATGCGGCAGCCGGGTCGAGCCGGCCGTCATAGAGCGCGCGGCCGGCAATGGCGCCCGCCAGCTTCTTGGCGCGCGGCTCCAGCAGCGCCTTGACGTCCTCGATGGAAGCAAAGCCGCCGGAGGCGATGACGGGGATCGAGATGCTCTCGGCCAGCGCAATCGTGGCGTCGAGGTTGAGGCCCTTGAGCAGACCGTCGCGCGCGATGTCCGTAAAAATGATAGCGGCGACGCCGGCATCCTCGAACCGCTGCGCGATTTCGAGCACGGTCACCTGCGAGGTCTCGGCCCAGCCTTCGACCGCGACCTTGCCGTCGCGGGCGTCGAGACCGACCGCGACGCGGCCGGGGAATTTTTTCGCGGCGCTCTTCACCAGTTCCGGATCGCGCACCGCCGCGGTGCCGATGATCACGCGTGCAATGCCCTTGTCGAGCCAGGCCTCGATGGTCTTGAGATCGCGAATACCGCCGCCGAGCTGCACCGGCATGGTGACCGCCTTCAGCATGCCTTCGACCGCCAGCGCGTTCATCGGCTTGCCGGCAAAGGCGCCGTCGAGATCGACGACATGCAGATATTCAAAACCCTGATCGGCGAAGGCCCGCGCCTGCGCCGCGGGATCGAGGTTGAACACGGTCGCCCGCGCCATGTCGCCCTGTTCGAGGCGCACGCACTGGCCGTTTTTCAAATCGACGGCGGGAAAAAGGATCACGGCTTCCATTTCAAAAAGTTCGAGATCAGACCGAGCCCAAAACGCTGGCTCTTTTCCGGGTGGAATTGCGTACCGATAGCGGTGTCCTTGCCGACCATCGCCGTTACCGGCCCGCCATATTCGGCGCGCAGCAGCACATCCGCTTCATGCGAGGCGTTGAGGTGATAGGAGTGCACGAAATAGGCGTGGCGGCCCTTCGGCCCCAGCGGCAGGCGCTCCAGCACCGGGTGCTCGCGCACCATGTCGAGCGTGTTCCAGCCCATGTGGGGAATTTTCAGATTCTCCTCGCGCGGCGTGATCTTCTCGACGTCGCCTGCGATCCAGTTGAAGCCGTCGGTGGTGACATGCTCCTTGCCGCGCGTCGCCATCAGCTGCATGCCGACACAGATGCCGAAGAACGGCCGCGCCTTGGAACGCACGGCTTCCGTCATCGCCTCGAGCATGCCGTCGACGGCATCGAGGCCCCTGCGGCAATCGGCGAAGGCGCCGACGCCGGGCAACACGATGCGATCGGCGCGGAACACCGCTTCGGGATCGCGCGTCACCATGATCTTCGGCGGATTTTCAATGCTCCGCGCGGCGCGCTCGAATGCCTTCGCCGCCGAGTGCAGATTGCCGGAGCCGTAATCGATGATCGCAACGCTCATCGTGATCCTCCCGGCTCGGGAAACAGGCCGATGATGCCGCCTTGCGGCATCGGCGGCGGTTTCGAGAACGGCTGTCCCGGAACGTTGCGGGTCGGCGGCGGCCCGCCGCGCTCAACCGCCCATTGGTCGTTGGTGAGGCCGCGCTGCCTTGCGGTCCAGCGATCGAAGAAGCGCTGCTCGGCGGCTTCCTCATCTTCGGCCACCACGATATCGAGCTGCCGCCAGTTGCGCCGCGAGAACGTCCAGCGCCGCAGGCTGGCCGCTTCAAAGCCCATCAGAAGCGCAACCAGGAAATTGGCGAACAGGATGGTACCACCGCCGGCGCCCAGCGCCCTCAGGCCGAATGCGATCGCAACTGTCAGCGCGATCCAGCCGATCAGCGCCAGCCACAGACGATGCCAGACAAGCCACGGCAGGCTCATCACCACGGCCCAGTAATGAAAGCCGTCACGGACGAAAATAAACCTGTCGGTCGCCGCCAGACCGGCGCCGCCATTGACCGGGGCATGCACTGTATAGACCGGCATCGTCACTCTCCGCCGCGAACCAGATCGAGCTGATTGGTCAGTCCGATCAGCCTTTTAGTTCAAGCATGGACCGTTTCGGGAAAACCGGTTCCCACTTTTCGCCAGCGGGGCCCTCCGGGTCCAGATCATGGTCCAATATCAGCCGCCGAGCTGACCCTTGGTGGATGGCACTTCGCCCGCGGTTTTTGGATCGATGGCAACCGCCGTACGAAGCGCCCGGGCCAAACCCTTGAAGCAGGATTCGGCGATATGATGGCTGTTCTCGCCATATAAGGTTTCGACATGCAAAGTCACGCCGGCGTTGATCGTGAACGCATTGAACCATTCGCGAACCAGCTCGGTGTCGAACTCGCCGATCTTGTCGCGCGGAAAATCCACCTTGAACACCAGCACCGGCCGGCCCGAAATGTCGATCACGACGCGCGACAGCGTCTCGTCCATCGGCATATGGATCGAGGCATAGCGGGTAATTCCGGCCATGGTGCCGAGCGCCTGCTTCACGGCCTGACCCAGTGCGATGCCGACGTCCTCGGTGGTGTGGTGATGGTCGACATGAAGATCGCCATCCGCCTTGACGGTGATGTCGATGCGCGAATGCCGGGCCAGGAGGTCGAGCATGTGGTCGAAGAAGCCGATACCGGTCGAAACCTTGGACACGCCCGTGCCGTCGAGGTTTACCGCCACCTCGATGTCGGTCTCCTTGGTCTTGCGCTTGATGGTCGCTATGCGCATGAAATGTGCTTTCCTTTGCCTCTTCCCGGCCGAAAACGCGGCCCTTTTAACAGGCCGAAGTCGCCTTCGCCACTGCGGGATCGTGCTTAAAAGGCTCAACTTCCCCCTATAGTGACCAAATCCGACCGATTGTAACGGTGCGCTCGAGCCCCTAAATCTGGTCGGACACGAGGTATTCCATGCAAGCATCCCCCAACGAGCCGTCGGTCTGGCACGGCACCACCATTTTAACGGTCCGCAAGGGCGGCAAGGTGGTGATCGGCGGCGACGGCCAGGTCTCGATCGGCCAGACCGTGATCAAATCCAACGCCAAAAAGGTCCGCAAACTCGGCAAGGGCGACGTCATCGGCGGCTTTGCCGGCGCCACCGCTGATGCTTTCACCCTGTTCGAGCGGCTGGAGAGCAAGCTGGAGCAGTATCCGGGTCAATTGACCCGCGCCGCGGTCGAACTCGCCAAGGACTGGCGCACGGACCGCTATCTGCGCCGCCTGGAAGCGATGATGATCGTCGCCGACAAGGACGTCTCGCTGGTGCTGACCGGCACCGGCGACGTGCTGGAGCCGGAGGCCGGCGTGATGGCGATCGGCTCCGGCGGCAATTATGCGCTGGCCGCCGCCCGTGCACTGATTGATACCGACAAGGACGCCGAGGCCATCGTTCGCCGCGGGCTGGATATCGCCGCCGATATCTGCGTCTACACCAACCGCAACGTGACCATCGAGGCGCTGGGCGGCTGATTGATGGCGGCTTACGTCTTTCGCGCCATGACCTCAGCGGATCTGCCGGTGATCCGGCAATGGCTCGCGCATCCCCATGTCCGGGAATGGTGGGGCGATCCGGACGAGCAATATGCGCTGGTCAGCGGCGATCTCGACGAGCCGGCCATGGATCAATTTGTCGTTTCGACAAACGGCGCCGATTTCGGCTACATCCAGTGTTATGATCTTACCGCCTGGAATTCCGGCTTCGGCACTCACCCCAAGGGCACCCGTGGCATCGATCTCTTTATTGGTGAACCCGGCATGATCGAACGCGGCCATGGCTCGGCGCTGATTCGAGCCTTCGTCGACGCGCGGCTGGCGCATGGCACGCCGCGCATGGTCACCGACCCCGATCCCGCCAACCACCGAGCCGTGCGCGCCTATGAGAGGGCTGGATTCGAAAGAGCCCATATGGTCGATACACCCGATGGTCCTGCGCTGCTGATGGTTCGCAACCCATGACCACCGACAGCGCCGCCGCACGGCCTCCCCTCGCCAACAGTGTTACGGCCTGGCACTGGCTGCTGATGGCCGCCGGCATCCTGGTGCTGCAGGCCTCGATCCTCTATGCGATGGGCCGCCTGCCGATCTGCGCCTGCGGCTACGTCAAGCTCTGGCACGGCGTGGTGCAGAGCTCGGAAAACTCGCAGCACATCGCCGACTGGTACACGCTGTCGCACATCCTGCACGGCTTCCTGTTTTATGGAGCTGCCCATCTTCTGTTTCCACGTCTCGCCTGGCCCGCACGCCTGATACTTGCGATGCTGGTCGAGGGTGCTTGGGAGCTGGTCGAGAATTCGAGTTGGATCATCGATCGCTATCGGACCGGCACCATCTCGCTGGACTATTTCGGCGACACCATCGTCAATTCGATTTCCGACAATTTCGCCATGATCGGCGGTTTCCTGTTGGCTAGGAAGTTACCGGTCGCGGCCACTGTGGCGCTGGCACTGGCGTTCGAAATCGTGTTGGCGCTGCACATTCGCGACAATCTGGCGCTGAACATCATCATGCTGCTCTACCCCTTCGAGGCGATCAAGCAATGGCAGGCCGGCCCGCCGATTATCTAGAGCACGATCCGAAAAGTGGGTACCGGTTTTCCCTCGGGACAAACGCAAAGCGTTTGCCCGGAGGTCATGCTAAGAAGATTGGACTTCCAGCCGCCTTGCCGTGAACGAAATTTCACCCTAGCTAAAGCCAATGACCGACTTTTCCCCCCGTGAAATCGTCTCCGAACTCGACCGCTTCATCGTCGGCCAGTCCGACGCCAAGCGCGCCGTCTCGATTGCGCTGCGCAACCGCTGGCGGCGGCTGCAGCTCACCGGCAATCTGCGCGAGGAGGTGCTGCCGAAGAACATCCTGATGATCGGGCCAACCGGCGTCGGCAAGACCGAGATCGCGCGACGGCTGGCGAAATTGGCTGGCGCCCCCTTCATCAAGGTCGAAGCCACGAAGTTTACCGAGGTCGGTTATGTCGGCCGCGACGTCGAGCAGATCATCCGCGATCTCGTCGAGGTCGCGATCTCCCAGACCCGCGAGCGCAAACGGAAAGACGTGCAGGCCCGCGCCCAGCTCGCGGCCGAGGAGCGCGTGCTCGACGCGCTGGTCGGGCCGGCTTCCAGTCCTGCCACCCGCGATTCGTTCCGCAAGAAGCTGCGCGCCGGCGAACTGAACGACAAGGAAATCGAAATCGAGACGTCGTCATCGGGCGGCATGCCGATGTTCGAAATCCCGGGCATGCCCGGCGCCCAGCTGGGTGCGATTTCGATCGGCGATATCTTCGGCAAGATGGGCGGACGGACCAAGACCCGCCGCCTGACGGTCGAGAGTTCGCACGAGACCCTGGTCAACGAGGAATCCGACAAGCTTTTGGACAGCGATCAGCTGGTGCTGGAAGCGATCAACGCGGTCGAGAACAACGGCATCGTGTTCCTCGACGAGATCGACAAGATCTGCGTGCGCGACGGCCGTACCGGCGGCGATGTCTCGCGCGAAGGCGTGCAGCGCGACCTGCTGCCGCTGATCGAAGGCACCACCGTCTCGACCAAGCACGGCGCGGTCAAAACCGACCATATCCTGTTCATTGCGTCCGGCGCGTTCCACATTGCGAAACCATCGGACCTGTTGCCCGAGTTGCAGGGCCGGTTGCCGATCCGGGTCGAACTGGAAGCGCTTACCCGCGACGACATGCGCCGCATCCTGACCGAGCCGGAGGCGTCGCTGATCAAGCAATATATCGCGCTGATGCAGACCGAAGGCGTCACGCTCGACATCACCGACGGCGCCATCGACGCGCTGGCTGACGTCGCGGTCGCCGTCAACTCCACCGTGGAAAATATCGGCGCGCGGCGTCTGCAGACGGTGATGGAGCGCGTGCTCGACGAGATTTCCTTTGCCGCCCCGGACCGCCACGGCGAGACCATCAAGGTCGATGCCGACTACGTGCAGAAGCATGTCGGCGATCTCGCCAAGAACGCGGATTTGAGCCGGTTTATTTTGTAGCAAATTGTCGTCCCGGCCTAGTGCGCAATTGCGCACGGGAGCCGGGACCCATAACCCCGGTCATCTATAGTTGGAAGACGCCATCGGCCATTGTGCTAAAGCAACCACGGCCGCGGCGTATGGGTCCCGGCTCCCGTGCGCAATTGCGCACTAGGCCGGGACGACAATGAGCTTGAATCTGTTTATCCGGGAAAACCCCTGGCGCTTGATGCTGGCCGTCAATGTCGCCGTGTTCGTCGGGGTGTTCCTGCACAAGATCACTCTGCCGCCCTTTGTTCCCTACATTCATCTCCTGGTCGACTATCATTTCGGCTTCACCAAGCGCGCGCTGATCGGCGCCATCGTGGCGCTGTTCACCGCGAAAGTGCCGGTGTGGCTGGTGTTCGCGATCAGTGGCGCCGTCTGGCTCATCACGGCGGGCCTGTTCGTGCGGCTGTTCAAGCGGACGTTCGGCTTCGACGACGCGCATCTGCCCCTGTTCGTGTTCATGGCCGGTTCGCCGTTCTTCCTGAAGAATTTCATGCACACGCTCGGGCATTTCGACATCTACGGATGCCTGTTCGCAATTGTCCTGCTGCTGATTCCGGCGCGCTCGCTGTTCTATGTGCTGCTCGCCACGCTGTTCTCGATGATCCTCGTGCTGATCCACCACATTCACCTCTTGATGTATGTGCCGACCATCGCGGCCATCGTGGTGCTGCGTTACTATCTGGCGCAGGGTGTGAGCCGCCCAGGCGCGATCGCGGGCATTGCCGCGCTCGCGGCCACCGGCATTCTTTTCATCGCCGCGCAATTCTACGGGACGATGGCGATTCCTGAATCGGAGTTCGCCGGTTACCTGCAAGGCAGGATGGCCGACCCATCGCGCACCAATCTGCTGAGCTTCAGTTACATCTGGTATCAGCCGCTATCGAAGGAAATGTTGGATACCTGGGCGCGTCTGCCGTCGAACCTGCTCGGCATCCCGGTGTTTGCGCTGCTGATCTGGTTGCATAGCCCGCTGTGGCGATATTTTTCGAGGTTGATCGCAGCGCTTGCAGTCGACGCGCATCGCCGCATCGTCATCGCGGCGATAGCAATCGTCACCCTCGCCTATCTGGTGATGTTCGTGATCGTGTTCGATTACTCGCGCTGGATTTCGAACTGGGCGGTGTGCCTGTTCCTGATCCTGCATGCGGTGAAGATGCTGCCCGCAGCACGCGAGGCGGTGCTGATATCGACCGATGATCGGAAAACCCAGATCTTCGGCTGGATCGTCACGCTAATCCCGCGCGTCGGCATCGTGCGGCCGTTCTAAATACTCACCTGACCCTCCGCACCCGCACATACAGCGCGCCCTCGCCGCCGTGGCCGATATGGGCTTCCTCGAATCCGACCACCAGCGAGCGGAATTCCGGCAGGCTGAGCCATTGCGGCACCTGACGGCGCAACACGCCGCGCTCGGCCTCGGAGCCGCCCACTTTGCCCTTGCCGGTGATGACGAGCACGAAGGTGAGGCCATCGCTGTGCGCGCGCTGCAGGAAGGTCAGCAGCACGCGGTGCGCGCGGATCTGCGTCATGCCGTGCAAATCGAGCCGGGCGTCGATCTCTTTCCGGCCACGCGAAAGCTGTGAGCGTTCACGGCGTCCGACCGGCGCCAGTGGTGGCGGCTCCGGCCGTGACGGAGGAATGATTCGTGGCGAAGGCATCGCCTTCGGTGACGCAACGGGGTTGGCGGCGACACCGGCTTCCGCCTCCGGCGCGGCTGCCGGCGGCTTGACGGCGCGGCGCCGCTTGCGCAGCGGCTTGACCTGCTTGGCCACGCTTTCCCACAGCGCACGCTCCTCTTCGCTGAGGCTGCGCTGGCGCCGCGGCGGCATTGGTATTTCGGGGATCGAGCTCGACGTCCGGCGTTTCATTGACGGTGGCGGAAGCGGCGAGTGTGGCGGTGGCGGACCGGTTCGGAAACCGGTTTGACATCGGGACGGGCCGCCGGCAGCGGCACCGGTTTTACCACAGCAGCCTGCGCGGCGGATGTGGGTGCGGTCACGGCCGGCGTTGCAGCGGGAGTGGCGTTCTTCGGATCCTTTAACGGATCAACCTGCGGAAACAGCTTTGCGATTTTCTCCGACGGCCGCTCGTCCGGCACCGGCATCTTGCGGCCACGCGCGGAAGGATCGAGGCTCTTCGGCAGCAGCATGACAAAACGCATAGGATGGCGGAAGCGGCCTGCTACCTTGCCGGCGTCAGCCCCGGCGCCGAGATAGAGGTCGGCGCGGGCGGGCCCGACGATCGCCGAGCCGGTATCCTGCGCTATCATCAGCCGCCGAAACGGCGTTTTGGATATATCGGTTTCGATCGGCAACTCGCCCTCGATGAAGAACGGCGTGCCGTAGACATGCAGTGCTTTATCAACCGCGATCGAGCGGCCCGGCGTCAGCGGCACGCCCTGGGCGCCGACGGCTTCGTCCTTGTCGGAGAGGTTTACCTCGCGGAAGAACACGTAGGACCGGTTCTGGCGACGCAACTCGTTGGCGCCATCGGGGTTCGCCGTCATCCACTCCCGGATCTTCTGCATCGACATCTGATCCCTGGGGATGATGTTGCGTTCGATCAGGATGCGGCCGACCGGCGTATAGGGATAACCATTATGCGCATCGTAATTGATGCGAACGGTCGAGCCATCATCGAGGCTGACCCGCGCCGAACCCTGGATCTGCGAGAACAGCAGATCGGTCTGGTCTTTCAGCCAGCAGATCTCGAGGCCGCGGCCCTCAATCGCACCGTCCTCGATCTCGGCGCGATCGTAATAGGGCACCAACTTGCGGCGGCCAATCTTGCGAAACACCTTGCCCCCGTTGGGCAACCCGGCCGAGCTCTGCGTGGCGCCGCGAACGAACAGATTGGACGGCCGGCGATAGACCGGCACTTTGTAGACCTCGTTCTCCGTCCGCGAGCCGTCGACGATGGGCTCGTAATAGCCGGTGACAAAGCCCTCGGGCTCGCCGAGCCGCGATATCCGCAAGGGCAGAAAATGCTCCTCGAAGAACGCTTTCGCCCTGGCGCCGTCGGTTAGCTCGAGGCCCCTGGCGACCCGGCAGGGATCGCGCAGCGAGGTACCAATCGCTTTCGGTTCGGATGGTGGCTTGGTTTGCGCTGCTATCGGCTTGCAGCTGTCGCGAAAGGTCTTGTAGGCGGCGAGATGATCGTCTTCGCGCCAGCCGGTGATGTCGGACCAGGCGACCGGCGCATATTGGGTGTTGGTGATCTGGAACGGCAAATCCAGCTGCGGATAAGGAAGGTGACGCTCGGATACCGGATGCGATGGCGGATGTGAATGCGACCGCGTCCGACGCGCGGCAGATGCGTCCAGGGGAGCCAGTGACAACGCGATAGCGATCGCAGCCAGCGCCAGCCTTGCAAGAGACCTTACAAGGCTGTGCGCGCTAGCTGGCGCTTCCGGTGCCAACCAACTTCCAGTTCGGATCGCGGGAACTCGTGTCGCGGGCAAATGTCCAGACATCGGTGATATCGGCGACCTTATCCGGCGTTCCATCGACAATGGCGCCGGTCTTGTCGCGGGTGACCGAGATCATCTGCGACACGAACCGCACCGTCAGCTGTGCCGCCTTGTCGCGGGCTTCCGCACCCACCAGTTCGGCCTTGTCGATCGAAACAAACCGCGTTTCGGTTTTCTGCTCGTGCTTCTCGCGATCCTTGATCACGGAGTCGAAACTCTCATAGACCTCGCTCGACAACAGATCCTTGAGCGCGCGGCGGTCGCCATTGGCAAACGCCAGCACGATCATCTCGTAGGCGCTGCGGGCACCGGAGAGGAAGTGACGGGGATCGAACGAGGAATCCTGCGCGACAAGCGCGTCGAGCCCTTGCGCCAGCGGCGTGCCCGCTTCCGCAATGCCCTTCCAGCGGTCGGTCGCCGGCGCAACGTCCGCGGTCGGCGCCAACGGCGTCTGATCGATCACGGCACCGGGCATCGGCACGACGTTGTTGTCCTGCGTACGCTGCACGACGTTCGGCGCGGCGCGATCGTAGGGCGGCCGTTCGCCCCCAGTGCGCTGTCCGAGGACGCTGCGCAGGCGCAGGAAGATGAAGACGGCCAGCGCCAGGAAGATGATAGTGTAAATATCCACGTCGTATTCGCTTTCTGGTTCTAACGCCGGCAACGGGTCCGGCGGTCGAGGGTTCCCTCATGAGCCCGGGAACGGCAGAGATTACATCTTCAATCGACACTGCAGCATGTAGGCATGAAACTTTGCCCGGCCAATGGCGCGTTTTGGCGCGGGTGAATTGTAGCGCGTTTTGGCCGCGAGGGGAAATCCGATCATGTCCGGAAATCACGCATATTCAATTATTTAGGATGACCCCAAAGGGGCTCGCTGGGAGGCTGGCCGCGCGCTATTAGCCATATCTGTCACAAATGGCGGTTGGCCGGACCCGCCTTCAGTCCGTCGTCCTTGTGGAATAAGGCGGGGCTATGATAGCCACTCGCCCGGCAATGGCATTTCCGCCCGCCGAGCGAATTCAGACTATAACCCGGGCTCCGCTCGCCAGCGTTTTTAGGAGAGTTTCATGACCAACGGTAACGGCGCGCCCGCAGAGCAGGCCCCTGCCCAGCTCAACGTATTGGCGCAGTATACCAAGGACCTGTCGTTCGAGAATCCGAACGCCCCGGGATCGCTGGCGCCTCAGCAGCAGCAGCCGGCCATCAATATCCAGATCAATGTCGGCGCCAATAATCTCTCCGAAAGCGAGTTCGAGGTGACGCTTTCGATCGAGGGCAAGGCGGAAAATGCCGGCAAGGTCATGTTTTCGTTCGACCTCGCCTATGCGGGCGTGTTCCGCATCGTCAATGTGCCGAAGGAAAACCTGCACCCGCTGGTCATGATCGAATGCCCGCGGCTATTGTTCCCGTTCGCACGCGAGATCATTGCCACCGCGGTGCGTGACGGCGGGTTCCCCCCACTGATGCTCGATCCTGTGGATTTCGTCGGCCTCTACCGCCAGAACATGGAGCGGCAGGCGGCGGCGCAGGCTGCTTCGGGCGCGAAACCCAGCTAACGGACGCTCAGCGGCTAAACGCCGCTGCAGCGTTTCAAGCGGCTCCCAGAAACTCGTTCCAGATCGGCTTGTCGCCCAGCGTGGCGACAAAGGCCCGGTGCGCCTCGCGGTCGGCATCGGTGATTCGGGGTGCGAGCGGCGTCTCGCGCTGCCGGCGCGGCATGTCGCCGGTCCGCTCCGCCCGCGACTCGCGTGTCTCCGAGGCCAGGACCAGCTGCGACTGCCGTGCTCCGATCAGGTCGATATAGACCTCAGCCAGCAATTCGGAATCAAGCAGCGCGCCGTGCTTGGTGCGGCGGGAATTGTCGATCGAATAGCGCGAGCAGAGATCATCGAGCCTGTTGGACACGCCGGGATGCTTGCGGCGCGCCAGCAGCAAGGTATCGACCAGCCGATCACGTGCGATCACCGGCCGTTTGATGCGGTCGAGTTCGGCATTGATGAAGCTGATGTCGAACGATGCGTTGTGGATCACCAACGGCGCATCGGCGATGAATTCCAGGAACTGCTCCACGACTTCCGTGAACAGTGGCTTGGTGGACAGGAACTCGGCGGACAGACCATGCACCGCGAACGCCTCGGCCGGCATGTCGCGTTCGGGATTGATGTAAACGTGAAACGTCTGCCCGGTCGGCATGCGGTTGTAGATCTCGATACAGCCGATCTCGACCAGCCGGTCGCCGCGCAGCGGATCAAGGCCGGTGGTTTCGGTATCGAGAACGATTTCACGCATGGGTTTTCTCTAAAGCGTTTTCGAGCGAAGTGGGTACCGGTTCGCGTAAGGAAAACGCGTCAAACAAAAGGACCGGGCCGGAAAGTCAGCGAATCACGTCCGCCGCTGCGGCATCTTAACAACCTCGGCCAGAATGTCCCTGATACGGGCGCGCACGGGGTCGAGACCATGCGAGGTATCCACCACGAAATCAGCGCGCTTGCGCTTTTCCGCATCAGGTAGCTGCCGCGCCACAATGGCGTCAAAGCGCGCTTCGTCCATCGTGCCGCGCGCCAGCACGCGTTCGCGCTGCATTTCGGGCGTCGTCGTCACCACCACGACCGCATCGACACGCTTCTCGCCGCCGGTCTCATACAGCAGCGGGATATCCAACAGCACCACCGGCTTGCCCGCCGCTTCCGCATCTTCGAAGAATGTCTTTCGCGAGGCGCTGAGCATCGGATGAACGATCTGCTCAAGCTGCTTCATGGCATCGGGATCGTGCACCACCTGGACGGAGAGCAGCGCGCGATCGACCTTGCCGTCCACGGTGGTGCCGGGAAACGCCGCTTCGATCGCCGGCGCAGCCTCACCCTCGTAGATTTTGTGCACCTCCGCATCGGCGTCGTACACGGGAACCCCCGCCTCCGCGAACAGTTTTGCGGTGGTGGATTTTCCCATTCCGATCGAACCGGTCAGTCCAAGGATCAGCATTCAGATCGCCGTTGTTTGAGAGTTCAGACACCAAGCAGTCGCTCGCTGCGCAAAAGTGCGAGCAGCGGCAGCAACGGCAGGCCGAGGATGGTAAAATGATCGCCTTCGATCCGTTCGAACAGATGCACGCCGAGCCCTTCCAGCTGATAGGCGCCGACGCTGGTCGTTACCGCGTCTCCCGCCTGGTCCAGATAGGCCTCGATTTCGTCCTTGTTGAGAGATCGCATGGTCATGTGTGCAACGCTAATATCTGCGGACAGTATCTTGCCGTCGCGGGCAACGGCAAATGCCGAGTGCAATTCGTGGCGCTTGCCGGCGAGCAAACCCAATTGCTCCGCTGCTGCGGCGCGCCCGGCGGGCTTGCTGAACAACCGGTCTCCGAGTGCGAGCGTCTGGTCGGCACCGACGACGTAGCGGCCGGGTTTTTGCCGCGAGACCCACAGCGCCTTTTCCCGCGCCAGCAATTTTGCGATCTCGCCGGGTGCGACAAGACCGGAATCCTTTTGCACGGCGCGCTCGTCGATATCGGCCGGAACAGCTTCAAAGGCGATGCCGGCGTTGGAAAGCAGCATCTGCCGCGCGCGGCTCTGCGAGGCCAGGATCAGCGGGTCTTTTCCAAGCCAGATGCTCATGGCCGACGATCGTTGTTTTGACGCGTTTTCTTGACGCGAACCGGGGTCCACTTCGCTGGAAAACGCTTTGGTTTCATTCCGGAAGCCGTTGCCGCTGCCGGTCGGTGAAAAGTTTCAAAATGGCCGCCGCGGTTTCCTCGATCGACCGCCGCGTCACGTCGAGCTGCGCCCAGCCGAATTTTGCGCTGAGCCGCCGCGCATACGCCACCTCATCGGTGACCGACTGACGGTCGATGTAATCGTCGTTGTGAGTATCGCCCATGCTCAACAGTCGATTCTGCCGGACCTGAATCAAGCGCTCCGGCGTCGCATGGAGGCTGACCACCAGCGGCTTCTTCAGCGTCTCCAGCTGATGCGGCGCCGGAATGCCCGGTACCAGCGGGACATTCGCGGTGCGGATGCCGCGGTTGGCCAGGTAGATCGAGGTCGGCGTCTTGGATGTACGGGATACACCGACCAGTACGATGTCGGCATCTTCGAGGCCTTCCACATGCTGGCCGTCATCATGGATCATCGTGTAGTTCAGCGCGTCGATGCGCTTGAAATATTCGGCATTGAGCACGTGCTGGGCGCCGACGCGCCCCGTGGTGGCCGCACCGAGATAGGCTTCGAACAATTGCATCACCGGCCCGATGATCGACAGGCTCGGGATGTTGATATCCTTGCACTTGGTCTCGAGCCGGCCAACCAGATCCTTTTCCAGCAGCGTGAAAAGCACGATGCCCGGCGCCTCCTCGATCTCATCGAGCACACGGTCGAGCTGCTTCTGGCTGCGCACCAAGGGATAGACATGTTCGACCGCGGTGACGTTGGCGTACTGCGCGGCCACCGCGCGCGCCACGGTGATCAGTGTCTCACCGGTCGAATCGGAGACCAGATGGAGGTGAAAATAATTGCCGGTCGTGGGCACCAAAACCCCTGTGTATCCTGTGAATCCTTGTGGACCTTAGCCCAGAGATTTGGCCCTGGATCGCCCTCTCGGGGATAACCCGGCTTTTTCTTCACAGGGCTCCCAAAAGGATAAGTCAGATCCCCAATCCGAACGATAGTGAGAATTTGTGGATTTGTCTCTGCATAAGCTCCGGGCAAACCAACGCAAGCGTTTGATGCAAGGCGCATTATTCGAGCGACCAGATTGTCTCGCCGAAATGTGGATGGATGTGAACAAGCCGGGAGAACTGCTGGACAGTTTGTTGTGAGTCCAATTCACCGCTACTTAGACTCAAACCTAAGATTCTAAAAATATTAGTTAGAGAAGCGGTGCATTGAGGATATGTCTCCGTCCCGCCGCTGGCGAAAGCTTTTCAGGCAATGCTGAGAGCGTCTGAACGTTCCAAGCGGCGATGAGGACGAGGCGACGCGCGATGTACGAGTGGATCACGATCACGGCCTACCCGTGGATCAAGGCACTGCATGTGATTGCGGTCATCTCCTGGATGGCCGGCATGCTCTATCTGCCGCGGCTGTTCGTCTATCATTGCGATGCCGAGGTCGGATCGAAGCAATCCGAAACCTTCAAGGTGATGGAACGCCGGCTGCTGAAGGCGATCATCAACCCGGCGATGATGGTCACCTGGCTGGCCGGGCTGTATCTGGCCTGGAGCGGCCATTGGTACGTGTCCGGCTGGTTTCACGCCAAGTTCGCACTGGTGATCGCGCTGTCCGGCGTCCACGGCTTTTTTTCGCGCTGGGTGAAGGATTTCGCCGCCGACAAGAATATGCGAAGCCAGAAATTCTATCGTATTATCAACGAGGTACCTACTGTTCTGATGATCGGGATCGTTATTCTGGTCGTGGTTAGGCCGTTCTAGGCGGCCTTTTTGGCGCGAGGAGTACTTCAGGCCTGCTTGCGAAGCGGCGGGCGATTTTCTATATTAGCCAAATCCCACCCCACGCAGGCGGATGTGGTTGTGTCCCGGTCTCCTCGTTGAGCCGGCCACCGCATCAGGTTTGAAGCCTTACCGGCACTTTCCTCGCTTAGACCTGCGGACCTTCCGTTTTTCGTGTCCGCTTTTCGTTCGAAGCCCCTCGCACCCCTCCTCCAGTTATTCTCCACAGGACCACCCCAATGCGGGAAATGAAACTCCAAGACCTCAAAGCAAAAACGCCGGCCGAGCTCGTCTCGTTCGCGGAAGAGAACGGGGTCGAAAATGCCAGCACCATGCGCAAGCAGGAGCTGATGTTCGCCATCCTCAAGCAGCTCGCGATCCAGGAAACCGACATTATCGGCGAGGGTGTCGTTGAGGTTCTCTCCGACGGCTTCGGCTTCCTGCGCTCGCCTGACGCGAATTACCTGCCGGGCCCGGACGATATCTACGTCTCGCCCTCGCAGATCCGCCGCTTCGGGCTTCGCACTGGCGACACCATCGAGGGCCATATCCGCAGCCCGAAAGAAGGCGAACGCTATTTCGCGCTGCTCAAGGTCAACACGCTCAATTTCGAAGACCCGGAAAAATCCAAGCACAAGGTCAATTTCGACAATCTGACGCCGCTGTTTCCGGACCAGCGCTTCCGCCTCGAACTTGAAGACCCGACGCGAAAAGACCTTTCTGCAAGGGTTATCGACATCGTCGCCCCGATCGGTAAAGGCCAGCGCGCCCTGATCGTGGCGCCGCCACGCACCGGCAAGACGGTGCTGATGCAGAACATCGCGCACTCGATCACCGCCAATCATCCTGAATGCTATCTGATCGTGCTTCTGATCGACGAGCGTCCGGAAGAAGTCACGGACATGCAGCGTTCGGTGAAGGGCGAAGTCGTCTCGTCGACCTTCGACGAACCGGCGGTGCGTCACGTCCAGGTCGCCGAGATGGTGATCGAAAAGGCCAAGCGGCTGGTTGAACACGGCCGCGACGTCGTGATCCTGCTCGATTCGATCACGCGTTTGGGCCGCGCCTACAACACCGTGGTGCCGTCATCCGGCAAGGTGCTGACCGGCGGTGTCGACGCCAATGCGCTGCAGCGGCCGAAGCGCTTCTTCGGTGCCGCCCGTAACATCGAGGAGGGCGGTTCGCTCACCATCATCGCGACCGCGCTGGTCGATACCGGCAGCCGAATGGACGAAGTCATCTTCGAAGAGTTCAAGGGAACCGGTAACTCCGAACTGATCCTGGACCGCAAGGTCTCGGACAAGCGGACTTTCCCGGCGATCGACATCTCGCGCTCCGGCACCCGCAAGGAAGAGCTCATCACCGATCCGCAGCTCCTCAAGAAAATGTACGTGCTGCGCCGTATCCTCAATCCGATGGGCACCATGGACGCGATCGACTTCCTGCTCGACAAGCTCCGCAACACCAAGAACAACTCGGAATTCTTCGATTCCATGAACACCTGATCCGTCAGGCGAGGTTTTGGGGAAGGGCGCCTCGTGCAGACGGGGCGCCCCTTTCGTTGGTCGACCATGTTGCAGCTATTGCTGCAGCAAAGGTGCAGTATGGCCGGGGAGGCGCATCGGAGCGGACTTTCTATTAAGTATATGATATTGCTTGGTTTAGATAGGGACGGGCCACGAAACTCAGCCAAGCCATCGGTTTTCGCAGCAAAATTGCTGCACAAATGCTGCAGCAAATTGGCTCTCGGGAAGGGCGTTTCCCCTTCTGATCGGGATGTCGACCCGCAGCTCAAATTGCGTTGCCTTTTCAAGCACTCCTGCACAAATAGGCGATGCATCCGCGGGATCAGACCATTTTTGCGCTGTCGTCGGGCCGTGCGCCCAGTGCAATCGCGATTGTGCGGGTATCGGGGCCGGGGGCCGGTCCGGCGCTAATGGCGCTGGGGGGCAAAATCCCGCCGGCGCGGGCAGCGACCCGGATGCTTCTCCAGGACGCCAGCGGTCTGCCATTGGACGATTCGATGGTGCTCTGGTTCCCGGGACCAGCGAGCGCCACCGGCGAGGACGTCGCCGAGTTCCAGGTCCATGGTGGGCGGGCGGTGCTGGCCGCGATCTTTGCGGCGCTGGCCGCTTTGGAAAATATGCGGGCCGCCGAGCCCGGCGAATTCACGCGGCGCGCGTTCGAGAACGGCAAGCTCGATCTGACCGAGGCCGAAGGTCTGGATGATCTCATTCACGCCGATACCGACCGGCAACGCCGCCAGGCGCTGCGCCAGCTGAAGGGGTTGCTCGGCGACAAGGCACGCGACTGGCGTGCGCGCATCATCGAGGCGTCAGCGCTGATCGAAGCCGGTATTGATTTTTCGGATGAGGGCGATGTGCCCGCGGAATTGATCGCGCCGGCGCTGGCGAAAATCAAAACGCTCTTAATCGAAATCGAAGAAGTGCTTGCGGCACAGGGCCAAAGTGAACGCCTGCGCGACGGCCTGGTGGTGGCGATCGCCGGACCGCCGAATGTCGGAAAATCGACCTTGATGAATCAGCTGGCGCGGCGCGAGGTGGCGATCGTATCGCCGCACGCCGGCACCACGCGTGACGTCATCGAGGTGCAGCTCGATCTCGACGGTTATCCGGTGACCGTCATCGACACCGCCGGTATTCGCGAGACCGACGATCCGGTGGAGCAGGAGGGTGTGCGTCGCGCGCGGGCTCGTGCCGCGGAAGCCGATCTGGTGCTGTGGCTTGCCGATGGGGCGGACGCGAGAATTGATCACGCAGGCACCGCGCCGGTCTGGCGCGTGCGCAACAAGATCGACCTGGATCCGGCCGGTCGGCCATTGGCCGAGGTACCGGGCCGAGGCGAGTTTGCGATTTCGGCCAGGAGCGGGGACGGGCTTCCCGAGCTGATCGCGGCCTTGGTCCAGTTCGCCCAGGATTATTTCGGCGCCAGCGAGGGCGGGTTGATCAGCCGAACCCGGCAGCGGCAGTTGCTGCAGCAGACGGCGACTTCGTTGCGGCGCAGCATTGAGGTGGTCGGAGAGGGCGAGGAACTGGCGGCCGAGGAACTTCGCGTCGCCGCGCACTCCCTTGGGCGGCTGCTGGGGCGCGTCGATGTCGAGGACATACTCGACGTGATCTTCCGGGAATTCTGTGTAGGGAAGTAATACTTCTTTCTCTTAGTTCTTAATTCATTTCATGGCTGACGTGTTTCACGTGAAACAGTTCCCGAGGCGCTGGTGGAACCCGCTGTTTCACGTGAAACAGATCCATTCCTTTCAATTTCCCGCAACTTCCCGCTTCCGCGATTTCTGACTCCGCGATAGAAGTCCGCCATGATTTCGCGCTCAGATTCCTTCGACGTTATCGTCATCGGCGGCGGCCATGCCGGCTGCGAGGCCGCGAGCGCGGCAGCCCGGATGGGCGCGAAGACAGCGCTGGTCACCCACAGCTTTGCGACCGTCGGCGCGATGTCCTGCAATCCCGCCATCGGTGGTCTGGGCAAGGGTCATCTCGTCCGTGAAGTCGATGCCCTCGATGGTCTGATGGGCCGGGTCGCCGATGCCGGCGGCATCCAGTTTCGGATGCTGAACCGTCGCAAGGGTCCTGCTGTTCGCGGACCGCGGGCCCAGGCCGACCGCAAACTCTATGCGGCCGCGATGCAGGCGGCGATCATCGAGACCGCCAGTCTGAGTGTGGTCGAAGGCGAGGCGGATGAGCTGATCGTCTCAAACGGGCGTGTCACCGGCATTCGTCTCGGCGACGGCCGCGAACTTGGCTGTGGTGCCGTCGTCATCACCACTGGGACGTTCCTCCGTGGTCTGATCCATCTCGGCGAAAAGAACTGGCCTGCGGGGCGGGTCGGCGAGGCTCCGGCGATGGGGCTTTCGACTTCCTTCGAGCGTGCTGGGTTTACGCTCGGCCGTCTCAAGACAGGGACGCCACCGCGGCTGGATGGCACGACTATCGACTGGTCCGCGGTCGAAATGCAGCCCGGCGACGATCCGCCGGAGCCGTTCTCGGTCATGACCGACCGCATTACGACCCCACAGATCGAGTGTGGGATCACCCGCACCACGCCGGCGACCCATGACGTGATCCGGGCCAATGTACATCGCTCGCCGATGTATTCCGGTCAGATCAAGAGCAGCGGTCCGCGCTATTGCCCCTCGATCGAAGACAAGATCGTCCGCTTTGGCGATCGCGACGGCCATCAGATCTTCCTGGAGCCGGAAGGCCTGGAAGACTCCACCGTCTATCCCAACGGCATCTCGACTTCGCTTCCGGAGGAGGTGCAGCTCGCGATCCTCTCGACCATTCCTGGTCTCGAACAGGTCAAGATGGTCCGCCCGGGCTATGCGATCGAGTACGACCATGTCGATCCCCGGGAGTTGGAGCCGACGCTGCAGGCCAAGCGGCTGCCGGGACTGTTCCTGGCCGGGCAGATCAACGGCACCACCGGCTATGAAGAGGCTGCGGCACAGGGAATTGTTGCGGGGCTGAATGCGGCACTGTCCGCCAGCGGCGGCGAGGCGATCGTTTTCGACCGTGCCGACGGCTATCTCGGCGTGATGATCGATGATCTCGTGACCCGCGGGATATCAGAACCCTATCGCATGTTCACTTCGCGGGCCGAGTATCGCCTGACGCTGCGGGCGGACAATGCTGACCAGCGCCTGACCGACAAGGGGATCGCCTTGGGTTGCGTGGGGCAGGCGCGTTCGCTGCGCCACGGCACCAAGATGGCCGCGCTCGAAGCCGCGAAGTCGCTGGCGAAGTCTTTGACGATCACGCCCAACGAAGCCGGCAAACGCGGCCTGGCGCTGAACCGGGATGGCCATCGCCGCTCGGCGTTTGAACTCCTCGCTTATCCGGAGATCGAATGGTCGGCGCTACAGGGCATCTGGCCCGAGCTATCCGCCATTGACCCACCGATCGCCGTCCACCTCGAGATCGATGCCAAATATGACGTCTATCTGAAGCGCCAGACCGCTGACGTCGACGCCTTCAGGCGCGATGAGGGCCTGGTTCTGACCGACATCGATTATTCTGACGTGCCCGGCCTCTCCAATGAGGCGCGCTCAAAGCTTGAGGCGGCGCGCCCGCGAACCGTGGGGCAGGCGGGGCGGCTGGATGGTTTGACTCCGGCCGCGCTCGGTATCCTGGCGGCATATCTGCGGCGTGAAGCCCGGCGAAAGACTTCGAAGGTGACGGCTTAAAACGTTTCACGTGAAACGGGGAGGCCCACAGTCCAGAGGGGGCAGGCGACGACCTGTCCGCAGTAACTCATGAGCGAAGGCGGACGCAATCCACCTCCGTTATGCTGCGCGATGGATTGCTTCGCTTCGCTCGCAATGACAGCCTCAGCAGCGGCGGCCTTCGAGCGAATCGATAAGATGCCGAGCAAGTAAAATTCATGGTCCCAACCTCCGACAAAGCCGCCGCCCTCGCCCTCACCCCCGTTTCACGTGAAACAGAGGCGCGGCTGGATCGCTATGTCGATCTGCTCCGGGAATGGCAGGCCAAAACAAACCTGGTGGCGCCATCGACACTTCCACATCTCTGGACCCGCCATATCGCCGACTCGCTGCAGCTGCTGAGCTTGGCCCCCACTGCAACCAGGTGGGTCGATCTCGGCAGCGGCGGCGGCTTTCCGGGTGTGGTCCTCGCCTGCGCTTTGGCCGAGACGCCGGGCGCCAATATTCAGCTGGTCGAACGCAACGCCAAGAAAGCCGCGTTCCTGCGCGAAGCAATTCGTGTGACCTCGGCGGCCGGGACCGTGCATCTCGCTGACATCGGGGATATCGTGGATAGAATCGCCGGCCCTGTCGATTGCGTCACTGCGCGGGCGCTGGCTCCGTTACATCAGCTCATCGGTTTCGCGGAACCGCTGATAGGAAAGGGCGCAAAAGCGTTATTTCTAAAGGGCCAAGATGTAGAGGCTGAATTGACCGAAGCCACTAAATATTGGAATATTGAGCCGCAACTTCATTCCAGCCGCACGGGCGGACAAGGCTGGATCGTCGAACTCGACCGCATCGAGCGACGCGGAACTTCCGCGATGGGTACCGGGTATGACCGTGATTGATGAAGTATATCAAGAGGATAAGGCGCCTACGCCGGCAGCCCATCCGCGCATATTGTCGCTCGCCAACCAGAAGGGTGGCGTCGGCAAGACTACCACCGCGATCAATCTTGGCACCGCACTCGCTGCGATTGGCGAGCGCGTGTTGATCGTCGACCTCGACCCCCAGGGCAACGCCTCCACCGGTCTCGGCATCGATCGCCGCAACCGCAACTGTTCAACCTACGATGTGCTGATCGGTGAAGCCCCGCTGCGCGAAGCTGTCGTTGTAACCGCCGTGCCGCGTCTGCATATCGCGGCTTCCACCATGGACTTGTCGGGTCTCGAATTGGAGCTGGGATCGACGCCCGGCCGCGCCTTCCGGCTGCGCGACGCCATCGCGGCGCTGAACAGCAACGCGGCGCCCGACTCCGATTACACCTATGTGCTGATCGACTGCCCGCCGTCGCTCAACCTCCTCACCGTCAATGCGATGGCGGCATCCGACGCGATCCTGGTGCCGCTGCAATGCGAGTTCTTCGCGCTCGAAGGTCTGTCGCAATTGTTGCAGACCGTGGAGCAGGTGCGCTCGACGTTGAATCCTACCCTGTCGATCCACGGCATCGTGCTGACCATGTTCGACTCGCGCAACAATTTGTCGAACCAGGTCGTCGCCGACGTCCGGCAGTTCATGGGCGCCAAGGTCTACAACACCATGATCCCGCGCAACGTGCGCATCTCCGAGGCGCCGTCCTATGGCAAGCCGGTCTTGGTTTACGATCTCAAATGCGTCGGCAGCGATGCGTATCTGAAACTCGCAACCGAGGTGATCCAGCGCGAGCGTGAGCTGCGAACGCATTAGCGCGAAATCGTAGGGTGGGTAGAGCGCAGCGAAACCCACCGCCACATACGCGATCAAGATGATGGGTTTCGCTGCGCTCTACCCATCCTACAAGAAACACAGTTTCTAATTTCGGAGTAAGTTGCGTGAATCCAAGGGAGCTGGCGATGGCCGACGAAGCGCGTTCGCGACTGGGCCGCGGTCTTGCAAGTCTGATCGGCGATGTCGGCGGTGAGGCCGCGCACGTCGAGCGCCCGCGCAATCAGCGCAAGGTGCCGATCGAATTTCTAAAGGCAAATCCGCGCAACCCGCGCCGGACGTTTGCCGATGCCGAACTCGGTGAGCTCGCTGCTTCCGTCAAGCAGCATGGCGTGATCCAGCCGATCGTGGTGCGTCCGGTGAAGGGCGTTGCTGATCGCTACGAGATCATCGCCGGCGAACGCCGCTGGCGCGCCTCGCAGCTGGCCGGCCTGCATGAAGTGCCGATCGTGCCGATCGAGGTCAGCGACAGCGACGCGCTCGAGATCATGATCATCGAGAACGTGCAGCGCGAAGACCTCAATGCGATGGAAGAGGCGCAGGGCTATCACGCGCTCGCGGAAGAATTCAAACGCAGCCAGGAAGAGATCGCCAAGGAGGTCGGCAAGAGCCGCAGCCATGTCGCCAACATGATGCGGCTGACGAAGCTGCCGGCGGAAGTGCAGGCCCTCATCGCCAACGGCGAATTGTCCGCCGGCCACGCCCGCGCGCTGATCGGCGTGCCGGATCCGCTTGCCTCCGCAAAGCGCATCGTCGCCGAAGGCCTCAACGTCCGCCAGGCCGAAGCGCTGGCGCATGAAGAAGGCGTGCCGGAGCGCAAGCCGCAGAAGGCCCGCAGCGGCGGCAAGACCAAGGACCCCGATACGATAGCGTTGGAGAAACGCGTCAGCGACGCGCTAGGGCTGGCCGTCACCGTCAATCACCGCGATCCCGGCGGCAGCGTCCAGATCAGCTACCGCAACCTCGAGCAGCTCGACGAAGTGATGCGGCGGCTGGCGAAGGGCGGTTGAACGGAGCGCTCGAATTTATTTTCGGCGTCCCGGCCTTGAGCTCAGATGCGCAATTGCGCATCGGGGGACCCATAACCACCAGCGGTCATTGTTTTACCCGCTGGTCGTTGGCTTCCTTTTCCAATAACGCCGGCCGCGGCGTATGGGTCCCGGCGTTCGCCGGGACGACGAGGAAATTTCATCCCCGCCGTTTCGCGTTCGCCGCGATCGACAGCAGCGTGCGTTGCGCGATCGCGGCTGCCAGCGTGGCTTGTTTGCGCATGTCGAATGCGGCGGTCGCGAGCTGGTCGATAATCGCGACCAGCCGCGCGGCGCTGAAATTCCGCAACGCGACTTCAACTGCGCCCTTGCGCGAAAAATGCAGCCGCGGATACCCGCTCTCCAGCAACGTCGAGACCGGCGTGCCCTCGACCACCGCAAGCGCCGATTTGTGCAGCCATGCGGCCTGACGTTGGGCTGCCGAAATGATCACGCCGGGATAGGTGCCGGCGATCATGGCTTTGGCGAATTCGCTTTCGACCAGATCAGGCTTTCCCGCAAACGCGCCGTCGACGATCGGGTCGAGCTTCAGCTCGGATGCGTCAGCGACAACCGCCATCACGTCGTCGATCGACACCTCGCCCTGGCCGTGGGCGTAGAGCGCGAGCTTGCGCAATTCGTTGCGCGAGGCCTGCCGGTCGCCGCCGAGCAATGCGGTCAACACCGCGCGGGCGTCGGGCGCGATGCGCAGATTGGACGGCCGCAATTCGTCATCGATCAGCTTGGCAAGGTCGCGTTCGGTGTCGGGATAGCAGGCGATCGCGACCGCGGTCTTGGCGCGCTCGCAGGCCTTTCGCAGCGGCGATTCCGGCCGGAGTTCGCCGGCCTCGATCACGATGCGGCAATCCTTGAGCGGCATCTCCGCCAGCGTGTCGATGCCGCCAGCAAAACTGCGCGAGCCGGCACGCACGCGGATGGCGCGGCGGCCGCCGAACAGCGGCACCGTCATCGCTTCATCGACCAGCCGCGACGGCTCGGCCGACAGCTCGTCGCCGTCCAGCCGCACCATTGAGAACGGATCGTTGGGATCGTCGACGGCGGACGCCAGCAATGCGTCGGCGCGTTCACGCACCAGGCCGGCGTCCGGGCCGTACAGCAGAATGATGGGACGGGCGGAATCAGGCCGGGCGAGAAAGGCGTCGATTTCTTTTCCGCGAAGCGCGACCATACCAACCTTGTCATTCCGGGACACGCGTCTTCGCGTGGACCCGGAATCTCGATCGAATAATCTCTGGATTCCGGGTTCGCGCTAACGCGCGCCCCGGAATGACGGGCTCTTAGCTTCCAGCGACGAAGAACGACGCCAGCCGTGTCTGGATGTTCTCGGCGATCTCATTGGCGGAGCGATCCTCGGCGTCGCGGAAGGCGCGGGCGCGGGCGAAACGCTGCATCTGGCCCGGGATGTCATAGGACACGCGGGAGAAGGTCGTGCCGGTCATGACAGATTTGTTCGTCGCCAGATCGATCAGATTGTACTGCGCATCGATGCCGTAATTCTCGCTCGACGGCAGCGCTGTGGTCGGATCGAGCATCAGCGACGAGCGGGTGGTGGAGAACCGCAGCACCAGCCGATGGGTCGGCGGCATGCCGGTCGCATTGCCATAAAGCTTGAACGCCAGCTGGTTGCGGATTTCGACCTGGATGCGGGCCTCGCGGGAGGCGTTGTTCTTGTCGACGGGCGGGATTTCCACGCCCATCAGCTTCTCGCGCAGGCCGGGCGAGCCGTCGGCGCGTTCGGCATACATCGGCTGAAAACAGCCGGCCGTCAGCGCCGCCAGAGCGACAACGGCCAGCAGCCGAGCGGCGATCCGGGTCCTAGCCAACGACATTCACGATCCTCATGGGAACAACAATCACCTTGCGGACGGCCTTGCCACCCAAGGCCAGTTTTACCGCATCAAGGGCCAGAACGGCAGCCTCAATTTCCGGATTTTGGGCGCCCCGTGGCACGGTTACATCACCCCGTTTTTTGCCATTGACCTGAACCACCAGCGTCACCGTGTCTTCAACCAGCAAATCGCGTTCGATTTGGGGCCAATCGGCTTCCGAAATCAGCCCGGATTGCCCCAATACCGTCCAGCACTCCTCGGCCAGATGGGGCATCATGGGCGCGAACAGTTGAACAAGGATGACCGCGGCCTCCCGGACCGACCAAGAAAGATCTGGACTCAGGTCAGGCGCCGGCTGCCCCTCGCGCCCCAGCACTTCGGCCAGCGCATTGGTGAATTCGCGGATATGGGCGAGGCAGACGTTGAAATGCAGCCGCTCGATGCCGTTCGACACCTTGTCCAGCGCGCCATGGGCCGCCTTGCGCAGGCCCAACGCATCGTCGCCGAACGAGGCCGGCCGGGCGGCCGGGGCCATTTTGGCGATCTCGGCCGATTCGTTGACCAGCCGCCACAGCCGCTGCACGAAGCGCGAGGCGCCCTGCACGCGCTCGTCGCTCCAGATCACGTCGCGATCGGGCGGTGAGTCCGACAGCATGAACCAGCGCGCGACGTCGGCGCCGTAGGTCGCGATGATATCGTCGGGGTCGACGGTGTTCTTCTTCGACTTCGACATCTTCTCGATCGCGCCGATGGTGATCTCTTCACCCGTCGTCAGCAGAAGGGCGCGCTTGCCATTGCCGCCGGTCTCGACCTTCACCTCGGCGGGCGTGACGTAAGAGCCATCGGCCTTCTGGTAAGTCTCGTGCACCACCATGCCCTGCGTGAACATGCCGGCGAACGGCTCGTCCATACCGATGTGGCCGGTCGCCTTCATCGCGCGGGTGAAGAAGCGGCTGTACAGCAGATGCAGGATCGCGTGCTCGACGCCGCCGATATACTGGTCGATCGGCAACATCCGGTTCACGACATCAGGCGTCGTCGGCGCGTTCTCGTTCCAGGGATCGGTAAAGCGCGCGAAGTACCACGACGAATCCACGAACGTGTCCATGGTGTCGGTTTCGCGCTGGGCCTTGCTGCCGCATTTCGGGCAGGCGACGTGCTTCCAGGTCGGATGATGGTCGAGCGCGTTGCCGGGCTTGTCGAAGGAGACATCCTCCGGCAGCACTACCGGCAGGTCGCTGTCCGGCACCGGCACCACATCGCATTTCGGGCAATGGATCACCGGGATCGGGCAGCCCCAATAGCGCTGCCGCGAAATGCCCCAGTCGCGCAGGCGGAAATTCACCTGCCGCTCGCCGACCGGCATGTTGCCGCGCAGTTCACTTTCCAGCCGCTTTGCGACCTCTTCCTTGGCCTGTTCGATGGTCATGCCGTCGAGGAAGCGGGAATTGATCATGCGCCCGTCACCGTCATAGGCGGTGTCTGTGATCACGAACGTCTTCGGGTCCTGGCCTTCGGGGCACACGACAGGCGTAACGCCGAGCGCGTATTTATTCACAAAGTCGAGGTCGCGCTGGTCGTGCCCGGGGCAGCCGAAGATGGCGCCGGTGCCGTATTCCATCAGCACGAAGTTGGCGACGTAGACCGGCAGCTTCCAGTTCGAGTCGAACGGGTGCACGGCGCGGATGCCGGTGTCGAAACCCTGCTTTTCGGCGGTGTCGATGATTTCCTGGGCGGTGCCGATGCGTTTGACCTCGGCGATGAACTCCGCGAGCTTCGGATTCTTCGCTGCCGCCGCGATCGCCAGCGGATGGTCGGCCGCGATCGCCATGAACTTGGCGCCGAACAGCGTGTCGGGGCGCGTCGTGAAAATCTTCAGCTCAGACTCGCCGGCCGGCGTCGTTGCCGCATCCAGCGCGAAGCGCACCAGGAGGCCCTCGGAGCGGCCGATCCAGTTGCGCTGCATCAGCCGCACCTTGTCGGGCCAGCGATCCAGCCCGTCCAGTGCGTCCAGCAGTTCCTGCGAGTACTTCGTGATCTTGAAGACCCATTGGCTCATCTCGCGCTGTTCGACCACGGCGCCGGAACGCCAGCCGCGGCCGTCGATCACCTGCTCGTTGGCGAGCACGGTCATGTCGACCGGGTCCCAGTTGAGCTTGCGCTTCTCGCGCTCGGCGAGACCGGCGCGCAGCATGTCGAGAAACATCTTCTGCTGATGCTTGTAATAGCTGGGGTCGCAGGTCGCGAATTCCCGGCTCCAGTCGAGCGACAGTCCGATCGACTGCAGCTGCTTCTTCATCGCGGCGATGTTGTCGTAGGTCCAGGCCTTGGGCGCGACCTTGCGCTCGATCGCGGCGTTCTCGGCCGGCAGCCCGAACGCGTCCCAGCCCATCGGGTGCAGCACGTTGAACCCCTTGGCGCGCATGAAGCGCGCCAGCACGTCGCCCAGCGTGTAGTTGCGGACATGCCCGATATGGATGCGCCCGGACGGGTAGGGGAACATCTCGAGGACGTAATATTTCGGCCGGGAATCGTCGTTTTTGGAGGCGAAGATCGCCTTCTGGTCCCACTGGCGTTGCCAGCGCGGCTCGGAGTCACGGGCGTTATAGCGTTCGGAGGTCATGGAATCGCTGGGCTTTTATGGATTCGGGGCCGTCTGAAAGACGGCGGACTAGGCCACAAAAGCGGTTGCGGGGTCAACGGGTTGGCGCAGATCGACAGGCCCCCCGGGGCGTCTGGAGCCGCATTGCCGGCGGGTCGGTTGAGGGGCATTTAACGAATTCGTGGGAACCTGCCTATGAAAAGAGCACCAATTCACCGGTAGGAAGCCATCAAAGCCGTGACCGCGGGATTCGACGAGCTCGATTTCGAGTACGCGACGTCGGTCGCTGAAACGGCCATGCGCTCAATGGCCGAGCATCGCGTGCCGCCGACGCCGAACAATTTCCACGTCTGGTTCAATTATACGCTCGGCACGCCGCCGGTGCTCAAGCGGGCGATCGATATCCTGATCGGCAACAAGCGCAAATTCGACGCCCAGACCAATCGCGAAATCTATGAGAGCTATGTCGGATCGAAGGCCACCGACGAGGCGGTGGCCTATGAAGTCTCCCAGCAATTGCATTCGGTGATGGCGTCGGCCAAGCAGTTCCTGACCACGGCGATCGCCGACAACCGCACGCAAATGGCTGCCATCAACGATGTCACCGAGCGCACCGAGGCCGGCGTCGATCCCAAGCAGCTGATCGAGAGCCTGATGGGCGAACTCGCCAAGGCGACGACGCGCGCCACCAAGCTCGAAGTCAGCTTTGTCGAGAAATCACGCGAACTGGCGACGATCCGCGACTCCCTGGTCAAGTCCGAGGAGCGGGCCAAGACTGACACGCTGACCGGCTTGCCGAACCGCCGGGCGCTGGAGGAGTTCTTCCGCAAGGCTCAGCTCGCGGCGATGGAACAGGATGATCCAGTGAGTGCGCTTCTGATCGATATCGATCACTTCAAGCGCTTCAACGACGAGTTCGGTCACGGGGTCGGCGACCAGGTGCTGCGCCTGATGGCGAGGGTGCTGCGCGAGGCCGTGCGGGACATCGATCTGCCGGCGCGCTACGGCGGCGAGGAGCTGATCGTAATCCTGCCGAACGCCGGCCTGACGACGGCTGCCACGATTGCGGAACGTATCCGGCGTCTGGTTGCTGAATGCCACATCTCCCGCCGTTCGACCGGCGAAGCACTGCCCGGCATCACCATCTCCATCGGCGTGGCCCAGTTCCAGGGCGGCGAATCGATGTCCGACCTCATCGAGCGCTGCGACCGCGCGCTCTATCAGGCCAAGAAGACCGGCCGCAACCGGGTCGTCACCGAGGCTGAACTCGTGCCTGAGCAGCAGGTGGCGGGCTAACCCGCCAGCGCCATTCCGGCCTGATCCGCCATCCGCGCAAATCCATGCTCGACCACGGTGTTGCGGCCGCGGTGCTTGGCGGCGTAGAGGGCGGCGTCGGCGGCTTCGATCAGGTCGCCCGGGCGCAGCGCGTCGTGCGGCAGCGTGCCGGCCACACCGATGCTCACGGTGACGGTGTGATGGCTGCTGGTGTGGTGCGGTATTTTCAGGTCCAGAACCGCGGTGCGCACCATCTCGCCGATCGCCAGTGCCTTGAGCGAATCGGTGTTCGGTAGCAGCAGGCAGAATTCCTCGCCGCCATAGCGGCCGGCGAAGCCCATGGTGTCGGCGGCGATCCCGGCCAGCGTTTCGCCGAGCCTGGTCAGGCAGGCGTCTCCCTCGGGATGGCCATAGGTGTCGTTATAGAGCTTGAAGTGATCGACATCGATCATCAGCAGGGACAATTGGCTGTTGTATTGCTGCGCCTTCATCCACTCGAAATCCAGACGGCTCTGAAACCCGCGGCGGTTGGCAAGACCCGACAACATATCGATCGATGCGATCACAGTGAGGCGGTCGTTGTTGGCGAGAAGCTCGCGCTCGCGCTGGCTGAGCTGGGTGGCCATCGCGTTGAAGGCGCGCGCCAGCGGCATGAATTCAGCAGGCAGTTTGCTGCGCGCGACGCGCGCCGACCGGTCGCCCTCGCCGAAGCGCTTGGCCATGCCGGTCATCACCTCGATCGGGTTGATGATCAGCTTTTCCGCGCCGATCAGCGCGCCCAGCAGCACGAACAGGCAAACGAATCCCAATTGAAGATAGGCGGTGCGGATCTCGCGATTGATCGCGGCGGTAACCCTGGTTTCGTCGATGCTGACGATCAGGCGGGATTGCGTTCCGGAAATGCGGGAGAAACTGATCGTGCGATTCGAGCCGTCGGAAGCGGTGAACGAAAGCGAGCCGGTCGGTGCGTCGGAGCTCAGGGCCTTCTCCGCCACGGCGGACATCAGCGGCACCGAATCCAGCGGCCGGCCGATCATGCTGGTCTGATCGGTGGGCGCGGCGAGGACGACGCCGGCGCTGTCGACCAGCAACGACGAAATTCCCGGCCGCCCGCCGAGATTGGTCATGATCTTCGACAGCCAGTCGATATTGATGCCGGCGACGACGACGGCATCTTCCTCGGGATTGATGGCAGACACCGGATAGGCCGCCATCATCATCGGCCGCCCGTTTGTCTTGCCGAACAGATAGTCGCTGAAAACGAAGTCGCGGCTTGCCTGCGCCTTCTTGAAGTATTCGCGGTCGCCGATTTGCAGTCCCACCTGAATGTTCAAGGTCGAGCACTGCACGAGGCCGTCCTTGGACGCGATCATGATGCTGCGGATCCAGGGCAGGTTGCTCGGCAGGCTGGCGCGCAGGATTTCGCAACCGCGACCGATGCCGCTGGACGCGCGGATATAGGCCGCCGATTTCAGCATCGTCTCGACGGAGGAGACGACTTCGCGCTGGGTATCGGCGCTATGCTGCGCGATGTTGAGGAATTCTTCGGTGGCAAGGGCGATTTGCTTGGAGCGGGCATGTTCGAGCGAACGGACGCGTTCCAGCATCAAGGGCGCCACCAGGATCAACGCCAGCAGCACCAGCCGCGTCCGGATCCCCAGAAGCTTCTTGAGTTTCACTCTGTTGCGGTTGAAAGTAACGGCAGACATCTTGTTCCCCACCCCGCGTGGCAGGGTAAAGCGAAGGATTCAAAAAGCCCTTCCCGAACTTGGTAAAATCCAAGGAAATCCCGTAAATGTACGAGCCACAATTCACATGACGCCTCCGACGACCAGCTCGCTAACAGAACCTTTACCTGGCGGACTTGCTACCGTGGAGCAGGACATCGCGCGCGCTTGCAAGGAAGCGCGCCGCGATCGGGCGACGGTACAATTGATCGCGGTGTCCAAGACGTTCGACGCGTCGGCGATTTCGCCCATTATCGACGCCGGACAGCGCGTATTCGGCGAGAATCGCGTGCAGGAAGCCAAAGCGAAATGGCCTGGGTTAATGTCCGCTTACCAGGGGCTGGCGCTGCATCTGATCGGGCCGCTGCAATCCAACAAGGCGAAAGAGGCCGTGGCGCTGTTCGATGCCATTCATTCTGTCGACCGCCCGAGCATTTGCGAAGCGTTAGCCAAGGAAATCAATTCCCAGAAAAAACAGCCGGAATTGTTCGTCCAGCTCAACACCGGCGAGGAGCCGCAGAAGGCCGGCGTCGCGCCCGGCGAGGCCGATGCGTTCATTGCAAGCTGCCGGGAGAAGTATGGCCTGCTGATTTCCGGATTGATGTGCATTCCACCGGTCGACGAGGCGCCGGCGCCGCATTTTGCGCTGACCGCAAAGATCGCCGCGCGCAACGGCTTGAAGAGTCTGTCGATGGGCATGAGCGCCGATTTTGCGATCGCGATCCAGTTCGGCGCCACGCATATCCGCGTCGGCTCGGCGATTTTCGGGCATCGCTGACTTGTCGTCCCGGCGAAGGCCGGGACCCACGCCGCGGCTTCTCGGTGGTGCACGGTCGGAGTTGATACACTTTGTAAACAATACATAGCGGTGGTTATGGGTCCCGGCCTTCGCCGGGACGACACCGAGTGTGAAGCCGTCTACTCGAACCCCACCGACACTTTCCCGAGCACCCCGAAATCGACCGCGCAGAAATCGCCAGCCTGGATCGGCAGCGGCGGATGGCAGGTGCCTGTGGTGACGACCCGGCCCGCCTTCAGTGTCACGCCGAGCTGGCGCAATTCGTTGGCGAGCCAGGTCAGCGCCAGCCGGGGGTCGCCCAGCACGTTCTTGCCGTGACCGATGAATTGCTGGCCGCGCAGCGTGGTGACAGGTCGTTCCTCGACCAGGTCGCGCGCGCGCCAGTCCGCCGTCGTGGCCGGGCCGAGCACGAACAGATGCGCGCAGGCGTTGTCGGCGATGATCTGGGCGTCGCCGGCGCTGACGAAATCCGAAAAGCGCGAATCCGGAATCTCGATCGCCGGATGCAGCGTGTCCACGGCATCGAGCACCTGGCTCATCGTGTAGGGCGTCGATCGCGACGGTAGATCGTAGCGCATGCGAAACGCGAATTCCGGCTCGGCAACGCGCATTTCGTTGCCGGCCATCGACGCCATGCCGCCGTCAGGGATCACGGTCTCGGCGAGAATGCGTCCGGCCATCGGACCGTCGACATTGATGTGTTTCTGCCCGGCCTCGCTGGTGGCTGCGATCTTCCAGCCGAACAGATGGGTCGTCGAAAATCTTTCGATCGCGGCCTGGATCGCATACGCCTCGATGCGGTCCTGTGGCCGCAGCCAGTTGTCGAGCGCGTCAAGCTTGGTGCCGGCGCGCCAATGGCCGTGCAACGTCTGCGATGCAGACGCAATCTGATGTCTGTCCTGCATAATCCCCGCATCCTGAAATGAAGTTCATCCAATAGTAATTTTGGTTTGCGGCCCCATCCGCCGCAGCAACCGCAGCATCGCAGATTTTGTCATCGAAACGCAGCCTGCTGTGGCGGAAAAATTCGTGCGCGCCAGATGCAGGAACACCGCGCTGCCGCGGCCGGCAATACGCGGCGCGCTGTTGTGATCGATCTCGACGATGAAGTCGTAGAGGTGATCGTCGCGTGTGAGGCGGTCGCCGGTCTGGTCACGCATGAGCTGTATTGGCTGGTTGTAGTGACGGTCCTTCGGGTCTTCGCACCAGCCGTCCTCGGGCCGGATTGGCCGGACCGGCAGAAAGGTTGGCGGGCGCGAGTGGCGGTCGGCGCGCCACCATAATTGCAGTGGCCGGTAGGTGCCCCGCGGGGTGCCGCCATCGCCTTCGCGCTTGTTGGCGAGGATGCCGCCGCGACCAAGTGCCACCGGGACGGTCCAGCCGTCCGCCGTCAGCCAGCCCCGGCGCGGGTCGCCGGCGCCGCGGTGAACCCTGATCGCCGAGAGCGGCCGATCACGCGCTTCTGTCCCATAAGTGATTGAAAAATTGGTGCTTCCCATGCCAAACGTCCAAATCCTGGGGTTGCCTCCCCGGCCGCAATTGCTCTATTTGACGCCCATTACAGGACATTCATCCAACAGCCCCTCGAATATGGGATACACTGCGGTTCGCCTTGTGAAATTGTAACAATCTCCTACCTGATTCCGTACCCGATGGCCGAGGTTCGCCCGCGAACCAGTTTCGTCATCGACCAACCGACCAAGACCGGCTTGAGACGCTCCCACTTGTGTCCGCCGCCTGCCTCAAGAGGATCGTACCTATGGCCAATGCCCGCAAGATCCTGATCGTGGATGACGATACCGATCTGCGCGACACGCTGGTCGAGCAATTATCACTGCATGAGGAGTTCGAAGCCTCCGCGGTCGATACCGGCGCCAAGGGCGCCAGCGCCGCCAAGGCCAATTCCCCCGATCTGGTGCTGATGGATGTCGGCCTGCCCGATACCGATGGCCGCGAAGTGGTCCGCTCCCTGCGCAAGGGGGGCTTCAAGGCGCCGATCATCATGCTGACCGGCCACGACACCGATTCGGATACCATTCTGGGCCTCGAATCCGGCGCCAATGACTACGTCGCCAAGCCGTTCCGGTTCGCCGTGCTGCTGGCCCGGATCCGGGCGCAACTGCGCCAGCACGAGGCCAGCGAGGACGCGGTGTTCTCCGTCGGCCCCTACAGCTTCCGGCCCGGCTCCAAGATGCTGACCGGCGCCAACGCCCGGAAGGTGCGGCTGACCGAGAAGGAAACCGCGATCCTGCGCTTCCTGTACCGGGCCGGCCAGATGCCGGTGTCGCGCGAGACGCTGCTGCAGGAAGTCTGGGGCTATAATTCGGGTGTCACCACCCACACCCTGGAAACCCACATCTACCGGCTGCGGCAGAAGATCGAGAAAGATGCCGCCAATCCGGAGATCCTGGTCACGGAAGCCGGTGGCTACAAGCTGGTGCCGTGATACGATTCGGCCCACGAATCGTACCTCCCTGGGCATCACCGGTTCCGTATGTCGATCGAAGATGATGTAGCTCTGCTCGAGCGCGTCCCGACACTGCGCCTGTTGGGGACGACGGCGTTGCGCATGCTGGCGATCGGCTCGGAGCAGCGCGAATTCGGCCGCGGCGACCAGTTGTTCAACGCCGGCGACGAGGCGGATGCCGGCTATATCGTGCAGCGCGGTGCGTTCCGGGTCGAGGACGGCGGCGCTGAAATCATCGCAGGCCCCGGTGCCCTGATCGGTGAGCTGGCGTTGATCGTGGCGATGAAGCGGCCGTCGAGCGCGATCGCGATCGAAAATTCCACCGTGATCCGGGTGTCGCGCAGCCTGTTTCAGCGCGTGCTCGAGAGCGACCCTGCCGCGGCGCGGGCGCTGCGCGACGAACTCGCCACCCGCACCAGCCAGCTTGCCAGCGATATTCTGATGGCCGGCGCCAAGCTCTCGACCTGATCGCAATCACACCTCCAGCGTCACCGTAACCGGCACGTGATCCGACGGCCGCTCCCAGCCGCGGGCATCGCGCGTGATGCGGAAATCGCTGACGCCATCCTTCAGCGCCCGCGAAACCCAGATGTGGTCGAGCCTGCGGCCGCGGTCGCCGACGGTCCAGTCGGCGGCGCGGTAGCTCCACCACGTGTAGACCTTCTCCGACATCGGGATGCGCTCGCGCGCGACGTCGAACCATTCGCCATGGGTCTGCGCCGCCAGCAGCTTTTCGCATTCGATGGGGGTGTGCGAGACCACCTTTAGCAGCTGCTTGTGCGACCACACGTCGTTCTCATGCGGCGCCACGTTGAGGTCGCCGACCAGGATATGCCGGTCGTCGCCGCGCGGATGCAGCGGCTCGCAGGCTTTCATCTCGTCGAGAAATTTGAGCTTGTGATCGAACTTCGGATTGAGCGCGGGGTCGGGGATGTCGCCGCCGGCCGGGACGTAGAAATTATGCAGCACCAGCGGCTTTGCGAGCTGGGCTTTTTCGCCGAACGCCACCGAGATGTGCCGCGAATCGATGTTGTCGCAGAAGGTACGGATATCCTTGGTCTCGAACGGCAGTTTCGAGACGATGGCGACGCCGTGATATCCCTTCTGCCCGTTCAGCGCGACATGCTCATAGCCGAGGCGTTTGAAGCGCTTCAGCGGGAAGGCATCGTCGATGCATTTGGTCTCCTGCAGGCAGAGGACGTCAGGCCGTACCGATTTGAGGAATTTGGCGACGATGTCGATGCGCAGGCGCACCGAGTTGATATTCCACGTTGTCAGGGAAAAACGCATGCGGGCCCGAAATGAAAAAGACGTGCGGTTGATGACGCACGTCCTTTGCCCCTAATCAAGAATGTTCAGCCTGGTGGCATCGAATAGTTGGTGAAATCGATCCTGAACAGGCCGGGGTCGACCTTCTTGGAGGTATCCAGATTATAGACCGCGATCGTGGTGTCGTAGCCCTGCGGGTCGGTCACGGTCCATTGCTTGAGCTGGCCGTCCTTGGTGCCGACCATCAGCATCAACCGGCTGGTGCCGATCAGCGCCTGCTTCTCCTCGATGGTGACGCTGATGAAGACGTCATCGGCGGTGACGCTGACGACGTTGGTATCCTTCAACAGATCGATACGGTCCGACAGCAGGAACCGGAGCGGCGTCTGCGACAACGGATAGATGTCCTGGGTCGCGAGCTTCTTGTCGCGCACAGCGAGCGAGGATCCGTCGGCGACGATCGCGATCTGGCTCGGCGCGTCATATTCGAAGCGCACCTTGCCCGGCTTCTGGATCACGAAGTCGCCCTTGGTCTTGCTGCCGTCCGGCCCGACCTGGACGAAATTCCCGACCAGCGTCTGCAGCGACGACAGATACGAGCTCACCCTGGCGGCCTGCGCCTTCTGGTTGGCATCGAAGGTCGCGAAAATATTGGCGGGCACATTGCGATTTCGATCGGGGATGACAGGGTTCGGCGGCGCCTGGGTCGTTCCTGTCTTTGACGGCGCCTGGGTCGCACCTGTCGTCGCCGGACCTTTTTGCGAATCCTGCGCGCTCATCTGCACGCCGCCGTCGCGGGCCTTGGGTGCGGGCTTTGGGACCGGAACGTTCTGCGAAAAGCCTGATGTCGCTGCGCCGGCAACGGACATGGCGGTCACAAGCGCCAGTCCGTAACGGACGCCGCGAAGGGTAAAGTAGTGTGTCATCAGATATTTCGAATCTCTATTCAACGGATCGTCCCACTGCCGGTGGTTTTATCGCGCTTTCGACCAAAGGAGATATCGTTTTTCCGTGAGAATTATTACGCCAAACTCAGTTCGTTAGTGGGTCCAATCGCTTGAAATCGCTCTAGAAACCGCTTTCTTCTTCCTCGACCAGAATTTCGCGTTTGCCGGCGTGGTTGGCCTGGCCGACGATGCCTTCGAGTTCCATCCGCTCCATCAATGACGCCGCGCGGTTGTAGCCTATTTGCAGCCGGCGTTGAATGTAGGAGGTCGAGGCCTTGCGGTCGCGCTTGACGATCGCCACGGCCTGCTGGAACAGGTCGCCGCCGCCGTCGCCACCCATGCCGGTGGAATCGAATACCGCGCCGTCCTCGCCCTCGGCAGGTTCTTCCGCCGTAACGGCCTCGAGATATTCCGGCTGGCCCTGCGTCTTGAGATGGCGCACCACCTTCTCGACTTCCTCGTCGGAGGCAAACGGGCCGTGCACGCGGCTGATCCGTCCGCCGCCGGCCATATAGAGCATGTCGCCCTGGCCGAGCAGTTGCTCGGCGCCCATTTCGCCGAGAATGGTGCGGCTGTCGATTTTCGACGTGACCTGAAACGCGATGCGGGTCGGGAAGTTCGCCTTGATGGTGCCGGTGATGACGTCGACCGACGGACGCTGCGTGGCGAGGATCACGTGCAGGCCCGCGGCGCGCGCCATCTGCGCCAGCCGCTGCACCGCGCCTTCGATGTCCTTGCCGGCGACCATCATCAGGTCGGCCATTTCGTCGACGATGATGACGATGTAGGGCAGCGGTTCGAGGTCGAGCTTTTCGTCCTCGTAGATCGCCTTGCCGCTTTCCTTGTCGAAGCCGGTGTGCACCGTGCGCGTCAGCTCCTCGCCCTTGCCCTTGGCTTCGACGAGACGCTGGTTGTAGCCGTCGATGTTGCGGACACCGAGCTTGGACATCTTCTTGTAGCGCTCTTCCATCTCGCGCACCGCCCATTTCAGCGCGACCACGGCCTTCTTCGGGTCGGTCACGACGGGCGTCAGCAGGTGCGGGATGCCGTCATAGACGGAGAGTTCGAGCATTTTGGGATCGACCATGATCAGCCGGCACTGATCGGGCCGCAGCCGGTAGACCAGGCTGAGGATCATGGTGTTGATGGCGACCGATTTGCCGGAGCCGGTGGTGCCGGCGATCAGCATATGCGGCGTGCGCGCCAGGTCGATGATGATGGATTCGCCGCCGATGTTCTTGCCAAGGCAGAGCGGCAGTTTGGCGTGCGACTCGTCCTTCAGCGACAGCAGTTCGCGCAAATAGACCTTTTCGCGATGCGCGTTCGGCAATTCGATGCCGATGGCGTTGCGGCCGGCAACCACGGCGACGCGAGCCGACAGCGCGCTCATCGAGCGGGCGATGTCGTCGGCGAGACCGATGACGCGGGAGGATTTGATGCCGGGCGCGGGCTCGAGTTCGTACAGCGTGACGACAGGGCCGGGATTGGCCTTGACGATCTCGCCGCGGACGCCGAAGTCGCCGAGCACGCCTTCCAGCGCGCGCGAATTGGCTTCCAGTTCGCTCTTGCTGAGCGGCTGGCGATCGGACGCTTTTGGTGCCGTGAGCATCGAGACCGCCGGCAATTCGAACTTGTCGGATTTCCGTGGCGATGCCTTTGGCGCCGCCTTCTTGCGCGGGGCGCGGGCGACCGGGGCTTCCTCTTCCTCGTCTTCTTCCTCTTCTTCGTGCTCGTCTTCTTCCTGGGCTTGCGGGGCAATCGACGGCGCCGTCCGGCCGCCGAGGCTGGGCTCCTGCCGCTCGAAGGAAGCGGTGCGGGGCTGCGGCGCGCTTGCGACCAGCGAACGATAGGCCGTGGACATCAGCCAGCCGAGCCGGGCCTTGGCGCTCATCAGGGCATGATAGACCCAGCCGAGCGAGACCGAGCTGCGATCGCGCTCTTCCTCGAACGGCGCGTCATCGTCCTCGATCGGTGTCAGCTCCTCGTCGTCGCGCGGACGCGAACCCCAGCCGCTCGCAAACAGGAAGGTGGCGCACATCGCCGCGAACAGGATGATGCCGAGCACCAGCCGGTAGATGAAACCGGCGGGCCCGAAGATTACGGCCGGCGCGCGCACCAGCGCATCGCCGACGACGCCGCCAAGCCCGGTCGGCAGCGGCCATGCGCCGCCATGCGGCCAGCAGCTGGCAAAGCCTGCCGCAATGATAGTGCAGAGGATCCAGCAGGCCAGGCGCAACGCTTCGCGGTCGAAGGTGCGATGGGTCAGCATGCGCCAACCCCACACCGCGACGGGCAGGATCAGCATGATCGCCCCAAGGCCGAGAATCTGCATCAACAGATCGGCGCCGATCGCGCCGGGATATCCGAGAACGTTGCGGATCGCACGCGAGGTCGCGTGGCTCAAACTTGGATCCTGCACCGACCACGTCATCAGCGCGGCGGCGGCGACGCCGGAGATCGCGATCAGGCACAGGCCTGCGACCTCCCGCAGGCGCCGCGCCAGCGCGTCGCGGATCGAGGCCGGCAGATGGCCGACCAGGGGAATGACACGTTCGATCGCTGGCATGCTCATGGGGCCCTGCGATTAAGCCAAGGTTTCGACCAGGCGGTGCAACGCCTCGGCCGTTGATTCACTGTCCGATACCAGCGCCAGGCGGATATAGCCGGCGCCAGGATTGCTGCCGTCGTTTTGCGGACGCGACAAATAGGTTCCGGGGATCACGCGCACGCCGGCATCGCGATAGAGCTGCACCGTTGCAGCCTCGTCGCCGCCACGGTCCGACACATCGAGCCAGACGCAGAAGCCGCCGGCGGGCCTGACATAGCCGTAGCGATTGCCGAGGATCTGATCGGCGAGATCGAACTTGATGCGATAGAGCCGGCGGTTCTCCTCGACATGCGCCTCGTCGCTATAGGCGGCAACCGCGACGTGCTGCAGCGGCACCGGCACCTGCGGGGCGGCGACATTGCGCAGTTCGTGAAAGACGCTGAGAAATTTCTTGTCGCCGGCCGCGAAGCCGACGCGCATGCCCGGCAGGTTGGAGCGCTTCGACAGCGATTGAAACGCGACGACGTTGCTGAAATCGGATCCTGCGCATTCGAGCACGCTGCCCGGCGCCTGTTTGGTGTAGATTTCCGAATAGCACTCGTCGCTCAGGATCATGAAGCCGTAGCGATCGGCGAGTTGCGTCAAGCGGGTGAAGTAGTCGCGCGAGGCGACGGACCCCTGCGGATTGGCCGGCGAGGCGATGAACATCGCAACAGTGCGCGCCAGCGTCGCTTCATCGAGCGTATCGAGATCCGGCAGGAAGCCGTTGGCGAGCGTGGTCGGCAGATAGATCGGTTCGCAATTGGCGGCGCGCGCGCCGGCGCCATAGGCCGGATAGAACGGGTTCGGCATCAGGATCGCCGGCCTGCCCTTGCGGGGACCGACATAGCGCGCGGCCGTGATCGCCGCGAAGAACAGGCCTTCGCGGCTGCCGTTCAGCACCAGAATTTCGCTCTCGGGATCCATTGCCCGGGGCAGCTGGAACCGGGCCGAGAGCCAGTTCGCGACCGCCCGGCGGAATGGCTCGATGCCCTTGGCGATCGGGTAGCGGCCGAAATCGGCGATGTGTTTGGCCAGCACCGGCCCGACGAAGCTCGGGACAGGATGCTGCGGTTCTCCTAACGATAACGCGATCAATGGCTTACCGGGTTGATAGGGAGCCAGAAGCTCGGCCGTCCGCAGAAACGGCGAACGCTCGGCCTGACCGGCAGCGGGGACACTGCCGGCGCCCTGCGCCACGCCGGAAGAGGCGGTCATTGCCATGTCTAAAACGCCAGCACTTTCAATTGCGGTCGGGGGGACGGACGGAGCGACCGGAAGCGGATCAAACCACCATAGATACGGCGAGGTTAAGACGCGATTAACCATCGGCGCCAGCGTCGATTTTGGTGGATTTTGGTCGATCCGGACCAGCAGTTCCGCGCCACATTCGGTTGTCATCCCCGCGCATGCGGGGATCCAGTACGCTGCGGCCTCTCCGTTTTGTCATTGACGCCTCTGGAATACTGGATCACCCGCCGCCCGTGCGCAATTGCGCACTCGGGCGGGTGACGACAGCTGAATATGTGGCCGCGATCTCGCGACGCATTGCGCCCGAGCTTTGCCAGAAATTCCTTGCCCCCAAAATAAGAGGGCGCAGGGAAGACCGGGTGCGCGCTGCACCCGCGGTCCCGTGTGCGGTTTGCACAAAACAAAGTGCACACGAGCATACAGGGCAGCGGAGAACACCCGGCCTTCCCTGCGCAATGGCTTTACGGCTTATGCCGTGCTCTCCCCGGAGACGAGTTCTTGGTTGACTCCGTCGCTGCCGTTCCCGCTTGCGCTTCTCCGACAGCTTGACGCCTGCAACGGGCGCCAGGACCACACGGTTTTGCCGTACGCTCGATCCACGCCGTCGTCAGACGTAGCCCAGCGTCCACCGCAACCCGTCCAACGTCCGTGACGACGGCCGACGCCCTTCTGAGTAGGACGGGATGGGCAAACATATGCACCTGATTTGCCTTCTGGTAAACCGAAATATTTTTCATTTCGGGGCTTGACATGATTTCTGCAAAACAGAACTGATTTGCCCGTCGGGTCGTTTTCGTGGAAGCCGGCCACACGAAAGGGTCCTCCCCCTTGCGGGGGAGGGAACGCACTATGTGCTTGGCGCGACTGCGTACCGCAACCCGCAAAACCACTTCCCTACCCATACCCCATCCCTCCCCGACGGGCAGCCATCCCGGATTGGGCATTGTGCGGCGCAACAAAAGGAATAGATTCACGGCCTGAAACGAGGTCGTAAGTGTCTGAAATCAATGCCAATGCCTGGGTTTCCTCAGGCCACCGCCCGATGGGCTTCCCCGAATTCGTTATCATCATCGCCTCGATCATGGCGCTGAATCCGCTGGCGATGGACATGATGCTGCCGGCGCTGCCGAACATCCGCTCCGCGTTCCACCTCACCGACGCCAACCGCCCGCAAATGGTGCTGTCGATCTTCCTGGTCGGCTTCGGTGTCGGCCAGTTCGTGATGGGGCCGTTGTCCGACCGCTTCGGCCGCCGGCCGGTGCTGCTCGGCGGCATGACCGTTTATTTTATCGCGAGCCTGCTGGCGATCGCCGCCCCCTCGTTCGAGACGTTACTGCTGGCGCGCGCGCTGCAGGGCCTCGGTACCTCGGCCACCCGCGTCATCGCCACCTCGATCGTGCGCGACTGCTACGCCGGCCGCCGCATGGCGAGCGTGATGTCGCTGGCGATGATGGTGTTCATCGCGGTGCCCGTCATCGCGCCGTCATTCGGGCAGGCGGTGCTGATGCTGACGCAATGGCGCGGCATCTTCATCGTGCTGATGGTCTATGGCATGGTGACGCTGATCTGGAGCGCGTGGCGCATGCCGGAGACGCTGCCGCTTCAGCTGCGCCGGTCGCTCGCCGTCCGCGACATCCTCGACGCCTTCCGCCAGACCGTGACCAACCGCCAGACGCTGGGCTATGCGCTGGTCTCCGGCGGCGTGCTCGGCTCGCTGTTCGCTTACGTATTCACGTCGCAACAGGTGTTCACCGAGATCTACAAGCTCGGGCATTATTTTCCCATTGCTTTCGCAGGCATCGCGATCGGCACCGCCATCGCCGGCTTCGTCAACTCCCGCTTCGTCAATCGTCTGGGCATGCGCGTGATTTCACACGCCGCATTGCTCGGCTATGTTACCGTATCCGGCATCATGCTGGCGGCGGTGAAATTGCAGATGCTGCCCTTGCCGCTGTTCATGGCGCTGTCGGCGCTGATGATGTTTTCGTTCGGGCTGATGATCGCCAACTTCACGGCACTGGCGATGGAGCCGCAGGGCCACATCGCCGGCACCGCCTCGTCGCTGTACGGATCGATCACCACCCTGCTCGGCATCGGCATCGGCACCACGATCGGCCAGGATTACGACGGCACGCTGCTGCCGTTCGCGACCGGCTTCTTCCTGTGCACGCTGGCATCGCTCGGCGTCGTGCTGGTGGTGGAAAAAGGCCGGCTGTTCCGGCCGCATCAGGTGGCGGGATACTAGCTTCGTAGGCGGGTAGAGCCAACGGGTCGCGGATCGGCCGGAACCATCATGAGCCAGGCGGCTTGGTCTCCAGCAAGGGATAGCCAACACCGGTGTTCGACCAACCCGACCTCGATCCGGGGGTCTCGGGCTATCTGCCAATGCCCAGGAAACGCTGGAACAAGCGAAGGAACCGTATGGCCATCAAAAAACACGGCGTCATTATCGAAACGCCAACGGAAGCTCGCCAGGCCGAGCCTGGACCGTCGATACTGTTTTTGCTCCTCATCAGCCTGAGTATTGCCGTGGTCACTCTGGCAATTGTCTATTTCGTGTTTTTCCGAACCTGACGCTTACAATTGCATCAGCATAATTCCGGAACGATACGGAGGAGCGGGCTTTACCTCTTCAGATCGAACTCAACCGATGAGATGGCTCAATGCAAACGCTACCCGTTGACCGCGCGCTGAGCATATACGGCGCCCTTGCGGACCGTTCCGAGACGAAGGGCACCCGCGAGCGTCTTTCAAGGCATCTGATGAAATTATACATCGACGGTGAAACGAACGAGCACCGCTTGACCGTGCATGGGCTGTCATACCTTCAAGAGCTGGATCGGGAAAACGATTCCAGGAACTGAGGTTTTTCGGGCGTCATCCCTTTTGCGCCAGCCGCTGCTTTCGCAGTGAATTACGCCGCATGATTCTTGCCTTCGCAGCGCGGACGGCATCGGCTCTGGTCAGTTTGGTTTTCGGCAGTGATGCTCTCGAACGATCCGCGTCGTCGGAGCCGGGCATTGCAGGAAGCAACGGTGCCGGCCTCGTCGAACCGTGATCGACGGGCTGCATGTTCATTGGGCCGGCGCAGCGTGGTTTGCCTTTTTGCATACAGGAATAACGCGTTGCTGCCGGATTAGTTCGACGTCGCGGACCGCACCGGGCTGGCAACCTGCTCGCCAGAGTGCCTTCGACGAAGGCTGGTTCGCAGTTCGCAAAATGGTTCCGCGGTCTCCAGTGAATAGGCTGCCCCAACCGGTGCAACCTATGCGCCGGTCGCGCCTTGGTTCACGACTGGATGTTCAGACCATTTTTCGTTGCGCCGGCATCTACTTCCCGCCCCGCCTTAGAAAGCTTCAATGAGTTTGATCACCCGAAAAGTCAGCACCGGACGCACGATGGACGAGTTGCTGGCTTTGCTGAGTGCCGTCGCCTGCTCGATCCTCGCCGCATTGTTCATTGCGGCGCTGTATTTCGGCCGAGAAATATTCGTACCCATCGCGCTGGCTATTCTTCTCAGCTTTGTGCTCGGACCGCCGGTCGGATTGCTGCAGCGAGCCCGCGTTCCCCGCGGCCTGGCGGTCGTGGGCATCGTCTTTCTGGCATTCTCCGTGATCTTCGGACTTGGCACCCTCATCGCCAATCAATTGACCCAACTGGCTGGAGACCTGCCGGTTTATCAATCGACGATGCGTGAAAAGATCAAATCAGTGCGCGGCGTCACGGCGAGCAGCGGCACCCTCGAACGTGCGGCGGATATGCTCCAGGAGTTGAGCCGGGAGCTCGACAGGCCGAAGGATGACAAATCGGTCCGCGGGGCGATCCCGCGTCTCGGCGCGCCAAATGCTGCCGTCACGGCCTTGCCGATCCCAGTTGAAGTGCGTCAGCCTGACCCGGGAGCCCTGGAGAACCTGCGAACCCTGATCGCACCATTGCTAAACCCGCTTGCGACCACCGGCATCATCATCATCTTCGTCATCTTCATCCTGATCCAGCGCGAGGATCTGCGAAACCGCCTAATTCGATTGGCGGGCTCGCATGATCTGCAACGCACGACAGCGGCGCTGGACGATGCGGCGACGCGCCTCAGCCGGCTGTTTCTGGCTCAGCTGATGATCAACGCCACTTTCGGCGTGATCATCGGGGCGGGACTTACGTTAATAGGTATTCCCAGCGCGATCCTCTGGGGCATTCTGGCGGCCGTGCTTCGGTTCGTCCCCTACATCGGCACAGCCATCTCGGCGGCTTTTCCGCTGGCGTTGGCGGCCGCCGTCGATCCTGGCTGGTCGATGCTGGCATGGACCATCGTGCTTTTTCTGGGAGTCGGACCGATCATCAGCCAGGTGGTGGAGCCTCTCGCCTACGGCCAGAGCACCGGCCTTTCTCCCGTCGCCATCGTCGCTTCGGCGACGTTCTGGACCGCATTGTGGGGGCCCATCGGGCTCGTCCTTGCAACGCCCTTGACCGTTTGCCTCGTCGTCCTCGGACGTCATGTCGAGCGGCTCGAATTTCTCGACGTGATTTTTGGCGACAGGCCTGCATTGTCACCGCCGGAAATGTTCTACCAGCGAATGCTTGCCGGCGATCCGATCGAGGCGGCAGGAAAGGCCGAAGAATTCCTGAAGGAGAAATCGCTGTCTTCCTATTTCGACGAGGTCGCCCTGAGAGGCCTTCAACTGGCGCAGGCAGATGCCAAGCGCGATGCCCTGGACCAGGCGCGCATGATCAAGATTCGCGACGCCGTTACCGAGTTTGCCAGCGACCTTTCCACCCAGGATGATTCGATCCCCGAGGTGACCTCGCCGACCATGGATGCGGAGGCGGCGGCCGCGGTCGAAACCGTCCCGGATGCCGCGATATCAAGCAATTTGCCGGTCGTGCAAAAGGCCGATCTACCGCCCAGCTGGCAGGGAGAAGCGCCGGTGCTCTGCCTGGCCGGACGCACCCCGCTCGACGAAGCCGCAGCGGTGCTGTTTGCGCAGCTTTCCAACGCGCATGGCCTCGGTGCACGGGTCGAGCCTGCGGACGCACTTTCGTCGACCAGGATCGTGCAGCTGGATTTCTCCGGTGTCGCGATCGTCTGCCTGTCCTATCTCGACGCCAGCAGTCCCGCCCATATGCGCTACTCGGTTCGGCGCCTGCGTCGCCAATTGCCAAAGGCCACGATCATCATGCTCGGTTGCTGGGCCGAGAACCTCGACAAGGAATCGCTGGAAGAACTGCGGGAGGCGGCTAAGGCCGACATCGCCGCGGGGAACTTGCGTGAAGCGATGATGATCTGCCGGACGGCTGCCGGCGTGGAGGAAATCGATGAACCGCCGGGCCTCGCTACACCAGCCCTCAAGATTGCGTAAGAAACCGCTGGATCAACCTGAGCACCTCATCCGGTCTGTCGTGCTGCAGCCAGTGGCCGGCGCCGGCGATCTTGGCGAGTTCGGCGTGCTTGAAATGCGACATCACACCGGCCTTCTCGGGATCGGGCAGAAAGCTTTCGCTGGCCGCGACCAGCAGCGTCGGGCAGGCGATGCGTGACCACAGCCCGATATTGTCTTCGAGCGACAGCCGGTACGGCGCCCGCGCGCGCAAATAGGGATCGTACTTCCAGCTGAAACTGCCGTCGTCGTTGCGCTTCATGCCGTGGGTGGCCAGATGCATCGCCTGCTCACGCGTCAGCCGCGGGTTGCGGCCGACGATCCGATCGGCGCCGTCGGCCACGGTCTGATAGCGATGGATTTTCCGCTGCGCCAGCTTGTCGAGGTCGCCGGCCCAATCCGATATCCTGACGTCGGCGGGTTTGGGGCGCCGCGCCGGAAAATTGGTCACGCCGTCGAGCACGACCAGCTTTGAAACACGCTCCGGAAAAGCCCCGGCATAGGTCAGGCTGACCATGCCGCCCATCGAATGGCCGACGATGGCGACCTTGTCAAAACCTTCCGCTTTCGCGAGGCCGGTCAGATCGTAGACGTGATCGGCAAGGCTGTAACTGGAGCCGGAAGCCCAGCCGGAATCGCCATGGCCGCGCAAATCGGGCGCCACGACGTGATAATCCGCAGCCAGCGCCCGCGCCAGATAGTCCCAGCTGCGGGAGTGATCGAGGCCGCCATGCACCAGCAGCAGTGGCGGCGCCTGCGCGTTACCCCAATCCGTAAAATGAAGCTTGAGCCCCTGCGACTGAAAATAGCGCGACTGCGGCGCGTCCGATGCGATGTCCATCGGGAATACTTAAAGGCTGGCGCAGCAGAGGTCCAGCGTCGCACCAATACGTGAGCCGCCTATTGAGGCATGGCCGACCGATGGAAATGCACGATCTGCCAATCGGCGCCGCGCTTTGCCACCACGAAAGTGACCCGTCCCGATGCGCTGATCGGGGTTCCGTCTTTGACACGAGTCGTCGTATCGAGACCGGTAACCAGCACGGCGTTGTCAGAGAGCACCATCGAATCATAGCTGTTGAGGGTCGCCCCTCTCGGCCGGTTGTTGAGAAGCGCGGCTTCAAAATAGGTTCTGATACCCTCGGGCTTGGTCACGACTGCCTTGCTTCCGGTCCCCATGAACAGCGCGTCCGGCGCATAAAGTTTGACGATCGCGTCAACGTCCGACGCTGTGAATGCCTTGGCCCATCTATCGATGATCTGAAGCGCATCTGTTTTTGAATCCGCAGCCGCCGTCGAAATCGAAGCCATCAAAATAAACCCATAGAGAAAGAGACGCATGGCACACCTCCCAATATCTCAGGCGATGGAGGTTACGACAACTCAGGGAAAATCATAGCCCCATGATAGGCGGTGGTGTTGATCGCAATGGCGTGGGGCTCAGTTCAACCGCAGCTCGGTGATGTGCCGCGGATCCGGCTTCAGCTCGCCCCGTTCGACGCGCATCACGATGTCGGTCAGCGCGGCATTGGCGCGGCACGCAAGCCCGACCTTCTCGCCCTCATCAACCACAAAGCCGTTGATGAATTCGATCTCGGTGCGCCGGCCCTTCTGCATGTCCTGGCCCATCGAGGGACGTTGCCCTGATGCCGTGCGCTTGCCGTCCGCAAAACGCTGTTCGTCGCAGGCGCGCATCGCCGCCTCGTCGCCCTCGCCGGCCAGCGCGATGGTCTCCGGCGCCAGATGCAGGATCTCTTCCAGCTGATAGCCATGCGCCTGGCCGACGCGAATGGCTTCGCTGCCGAGCCGGGTGGAGAACCGGCGGATCGGCTCGCTCTCCAGCATCTGGCCGCCGGTCATACCGGTGCAGGCGGAAAGCCCGTTGCCCATCGCATTGGCGACCAGTTTGGACCAGCGTTCGCCCCACAGGTTGCTGGTCACCTTGGCGCTGTCGGTGTAACCGACCAGGCGGCAGATTTCCTCCGCCCGTGGCGTGATGCGGCCGTGCACTTCACCGGCGCGAAACACCGTGTGCGCGGCCCCGTGCTTGCCGGCTCCGCGATGGATGTGGCCAGGCTCGGGCAAATTGACCGTGATGCTGCTGGCGATGCAGCCGAGCGTCTTGCCCCAGCCGACGATGCCCGCGATGGTTTCTTCATTCATGCAGTTCTGCAGCGACACGACATAGCCGTCCGGCGCCAGATATTGCCGGATCAGCATGGTGGCCCAGGCGGTGTCGTAGGATTTCATGCAGACGAAGGCGATGTCGACCGGCGCCTCCTTCGCAAGCTGCTGCGCGTCCGTGACGTGCAGCGCGCGCACCGGAACCGAGAATTCCGGAACATCCATGGCGTGGGTGACGCGCAGGCCGTGCTTTCGCATATGCTCGACATGCTCGGGCCAGGGATCGATGAACGTCACGTCCTCGCCCGCCTGCACCATGTGGGCGCCGGCATATCCGCCGACGGCGCCGGCTCCGACGATCGCTATCTTCTTGCCCATGCTTTCCCCTTCGTTTTCTCTTTTTCTTACTGGCGAGGCTAGCGCACCGGAAGGCCTCCCCACAATGGCCGAACGCATGCGGCAGCCGATCGCCGCTATGACGTCATGGTGCATGAGTTTCATATATTCGCCAAAACCGCCTATACTCGCCCGGTCTGGCGCTGGATGCGACAGGCGCAACAAGGAGAATTTTCGTGACGGGAATTGCGACGGCGCAGGCCTTTGAGCCGCGCTACATCCGGCTCGGCCCCAACGACAATGTCGCGATCGTGGTCAACGATCTCGGACTGCCGGCGAAGAGCCGTTTTGCCTGCGGTCTCGAGCTGCGCACCTTCGTGCCGCAGGGCCACAAGGTGGCGCTGTCGGATATTGCGCCGGGCGCGCCGATCCGCCGCTACAACGAGGTGATCGGCACCGCGGCACGGCCGATCCTGGCCGGGGAATGGGTCGACGAGGCGCGCATCGACATGCCGACGCCGCCTGAACTCGACAGGCTTGAACTCGCCACCGCCGTCCCTGCCCCGCAGGCGCCGCTTGAAGGCTATACGTTCGAAGGCTTTCGCAATCCCGATGGTTCGGTTGGCACCAAGAACGTGCTGGCGATATCGACCAGCGTGCAATGCGTCGCCGGCACGCTGCAATTTGCGATCAAGCGCATCAAGGCCGAACTGCTGCCGAAATATCCCAATGTCGACGACGTCGTCGGGCTGACGCATAATTACGGCTGCGGCGTCGCGATCAATGCGCCGCTGGCGATCGTGCCGATACGCACCCTGCAGAACCTGGCGTTGAACCCGAATTTCGGCGGCGAAGTCATGGTGGTCGGCCTCGGCTGCGAGAAGCTCGTGCCCGAGCGGCTGCTTCCGGAAGGAACAGACAGCAGCGTGGTGCGGATGCAGGACGAGGCGTTCGACGGGTTTGGCGCCATCGTCGACGCGGTCATGGCCATGGCGGACGCGCGGCTTGCCGTGCTCAATGCGCGCCGCCGCGAAACCTGCCCGGCTTCCGACCTCGTGATCGGCCTGCAATGCGGCGGCTCCGACGCGTTTTCCGGCGTGACCGCCAATCCTGCGCTGGGTTTTGCCGCCGATCTATTGGTGCGTGCCGGTGCCGCCGTGATGTTTTCCGAAGTCACCGAGGTGCGCGACGCCATTCATCTGTTGACGCGGCGCGCCGCCAATGAGGATGTCGGCCGCGCGCTGATCCGCGAAATGGACTGGTATGACGGCTATCTCGCCAAGGGCGACGCCGACCGCAGCGCCAACACCACGCCCGGCAACAAGAAGGGCGGGCTCGCCAACATCGTGGAGAAGTCACTCGGCTCGATCGTCAAGTCCGGCACCAGCGCGATCGTCGACGTGCTGTCGCCGGGCGAGCGCGTACGCAAGAAAGGCATGATCTTCGCGGCTACGCCCGCCAGCGACTTCATCTGCGGCACGCTGCAGCTTGCGTCGGGAATGACGTTGCAGGTGTTCACGACCGGCCGCGGCACGCCCTATGGCCTCGCCGCCGCCCCGGTCATCAAGGTATCGACGCGCACCGAACTGGCGCGACGCTGGAAGGACCTCATCGACTTCGACGCCGGCCGCATCGCCACCGGCGAAGCGACGATCGAGGAAACCGGCTGGGACCTGTTCCGCCTGATCCTCGACGTCGCGAGCGGCCGCACCAAGGTGTGGTCCGACCGTTGGGGCATTCACAACGATCTCACGCTGTTCACGCCGGGACCGGTGACCTGAGGCGCGTCCACTTCGTCGCAAGTTGCCATTAGGCCTGCGTTAACCATTGCGCCGGGCGATTGCGCCTGGCTCGCGATTGGGCCGTTGCGCCCGGCGCTTCAAATCATGCGATTTATTTAAGCGAACATTACGGAATCTAGCATAGGCAAAGGGGCAGCATCGCGCATTGGTCGGCGATTGAGGAGCCCTGTTTTGCAGCCCTTCCCGAGAGTTACTGGCCGCCACTATTTGCAATTTTCGTATTGGCTTCCGTCACGCTGTCCTACCATTGCAGTGGAACAGCGAGAGCGCCTGAATCGTATGCGTGACGCGCAAGGGATCTAGCCATGAATGCGGACAGCGTTGACGTGCTGGGTGTTCGACAAAGGAGAATGTTGCCGCGATCTCGCTGGCTCGCTCTGCTGGGACTGGGTTTTGCGTTTGTACTTATTGTGCCATGGCTGCAACGAGCCCTCTGGTTGACACCATGCCCTGGCCGGATCGCGGGCGACTGCGCAGGTGAGTTGGACGACCTGCGCTGGACGTTCGCCATCCAAACCGGGCTCTGCATCGGTGCCATTGTGATCGGCGCAGCAATCAGCTCTGTTGGCGAGGTTGGTCGAATAACCGGGAAGATCGCTTCCTGGATCGGGGCACGGACGAATTGGTGCATATCCGTGACCGTCATCGCCGCGATGCTGCTGCCGTTGGCAGTGGCCTACTTCATCCTGGACCGGTTTCCGAATTCCGGCGACGAGGACTGCTATCTGTTTCAGGCGGGAGCGTTTGCTGCGTTTCGATTGTGGGAAGCCCCGCCAATCCTGGGGACGGATTTGATCCCGTTCCGCACCTATCTTTTCGAATCCAAATGGGTCAGCCAGTCCCCACCGGCATGGCCGATGGTGCTCTCGGCAGGGATGCTGCTGGGAATACCGTCATGGACGGTAAATGCCTTGCTGGGTGGAGCCAGCGTCGCAACGCTTGCCGCGTTTTGCCGGCGTGTCGGTAATCCATCCGCGGCTGTCGTTGCGGCGGCGCTTTTTGCGCTGACCCCGTTCTACGTCATGAACGCGGCTTCGTATTTTCCGCACATCCTCGCGTCACTGCTGATCCTGTCGTTCTGCCTCTGCCTGCTGCCGGATGGTGAGATTCCGCGGGGGCACAGGCTGGTCGCGGCGGGAGCCATCGTCGGTTTGCTGGGGGCGACACGCTATTTCGACGTGTTGCCGCTGATTCCGGCGACGCTGTTGTGGTTGACCCGGCAGCGGCGGAACGCATGGCCGCGCCTGATCGGACTTCTGGCGGCAGGACTTATCCCGGTACTGCTGCTGCTGATGCTCTATCATTATCTGATCACCGGCAGCCCGTTCCGCACCGCATATTACGTCATCAACACGCCGGAGGTATCCAATATTTTCGTAAGCCTCGACCCCCTGCGGATCTTCAATGGGGTGGCGATAACCGCGGGTCGCCTGGTCGAACTTGCGTTGTGGACGTCGCCGGTTTTGCTGATCGTGTATTGTTGTTGCCTCGTACTCAAATTCAAGGACCGCAAGCTCGCCTATTACGATCTGATTTTTCCGGGCTTCGTGCTGGCCTATGTGATTTACGCCGATTTCGGCGGCAACCGCTATGGTCCTCGCTTTTACTTCGATGCGTTCCCTCTGATGATGGTCACCATCGTTTCGGCGCTCCCTTCAGTCACCGCGAGACTGGAGCGGTCGACGGATCGCGCGATGCTGCCGCTCGCTCCGATTGCCTGCGTGCTGTATCTAGTTGGCATCTGGCCGCTGGTGCTGACGGCCTTCCAGTTCCAGGTGTTTTCGCGCCAGGAGCCGTTTCGGTTGGTGCAGCAAGCCGTGACCGGGAAGGCGATCGTCATTCACGACACCTCCAGCGGCCTCGGCATGCATGATTGGGACCTCGTGCGCAATCCGCCATCCATGGACGCGGCCATTCTTCATGCCCGTGTGGGGACCGATGTCGGCGCGCTGCGCAAAGCGTTCCCCGACCGGTCGATCTGGCGCTACAGTCGCCACGATCCAACGCAGCCTGGTCAGCTGATTCGTGTCACGCCGTAGTTGCCTCTGGGTTCTGTCCCGGAAATTCGCTGACAAAGTCGCGCGCGCTTCTGAAGGATGGAGTCGACGGTGGCGGTCCACACGGATGGCGCGTTGGGCGATGAGGGCGAAGCCCGGAGCCGTTCGCTGAATTATTTCTGTTCCCGCATCGCCAAATCGTACGCGCGGATCGTGGCCCTGGCGCGTTCTGCAACTTCGGCCGCGGTCATGCCCGGCTTGTAAAGGCTGGTGCCGAGACCGAAGGCGTGAATGCCGGCTTTGGTGTACTCCGCAAAATTCTTGTCGGAGATTCCGCCGACGGCGGCGATCATCAGGCCTGCGGGAAGAACGGAACGGATCGCCGTGATGCCCGACGCGCCAAGGACGCCGGCCGGAAAGAATTTCAGCGCGGAAGCCCCTGCCTTCGCCGCCAGCAGCGCCTCCGTCGCGGTAAACACACCGGGCATCGTGACCATGCCGCGGTCCCAGGCGGCGGCAATGACATCAGGATCGACGTTGGGGGACACCATCAGCCGCCCGCCAACGTCATGGAGGCGCTCGACATCCTCTGGCGTCAGCACGGTGCCCGCACCGATCAGAATATCGGCGGGAGCCCTCTTGACCGCGATCTCGATGGAGCGGAACGGATCCGGGGAGTTGAGTGGAATCTCGATCGCCGTCATGCCGTGTTCGATCAACACGTCGACGATGCCCTCGGCCTCTTCGGGCTTCACGCCGCGCAGGATCGCGACCAGCGGACGCTTCATCGGCGGGAATGGAACAGGGGTCACGCGCTTATCCTTCTACAATGTCCAGATGGCCTTGGCGGCCAAGGCAAGACCGCGTCGGACCGCATCATCTGAATCGATGGATTGGACCGCAACGGAAAGGCTGTCAAACGCCAATCGGTACAGCGCCTCGAGCCTGCCTGACGCAACCAGGGTAATGTCGCGCCTCGATCGATCACCAGCCAGTCCCGCCGCCAGTTCGAGGCCGATCAGGGTTCCCGATATTTTCTCGCGGGCCGCGGCAGCACTGCCGCCATATAGAAGCTGACCCGAGCGCACCTGGAACAACAAATTGGCCGCGAATGCAGGCGTCTCAAAGGCGGCAACGACAGCCGATTTGAAGGCTTCGGTGTCCACGGCTTCGTCCGCGTTCGCTACGGCCAGCGACAGGATCGTCCCTTGCGATACGGCGCTGAAGAGTTCGCCCGTCATGAATGTGGTGAAGCGTTCAACGGTCCCACCACGCACGCTCGCCCATTTCGAATGGGTGCCGGGCATGCAGACCAGCGCTTCACCATCTGCACCGAGAGCACCGAGAAGTTGGGTTTCTTCGCCCCGCATCACGTCCGGCGCCTTGGGGTCGCGCTGCGCGATGCCTGGAAGGATCCGGATATCACGCGACCCTCCGGGAACCGGCACGGCACGCTGCAGGATGGATGTGAGGCTTGCCGGCGTGTCGAGATATCCCGCTTCGACCCAGCCCTGCCGGGCGCCCGCCATGCCGCAGATGACGACTGGCAGGTGATCGGCGGCACCGGCGGCATCGAGATGCGACTGCAACACGCTGGCAAAACCGATCCTGGCGGCCGCCATCATGCCTTCATCGCTGCGTCGTTCCGCCAGCACGTCGCCGGAACGATCCATCAGCCAAAGCCGGAAGCTGCTGGTACCCCAATCGACGGCGACATAGGCGGCCTGGCTCATTTCGAAATCCGTCCTGATGTTCGTGCTTTCTGGATGGCGCTCCACACCAGATACGGCGTCGCCGGCATGTCCAGTTCATTGATACCGAGCGGGGACAAGGCGTCGAGCACGGCGTTCATGATGGTTTGCGGCGCGGCGATGCTGCCGGCCTGCCCGGTTCCCTTCACACCCAGCGGATTAGACTTTGTCGGCGACGATTCATTCAGACCACCGGCAAAATTCGGCAAATCCTGCGCGCGCGGCAGCGTGTAGTCCATGAAGGAGCCGCTGAGCAGCTGCCCCTCGGGATCGAACACGATGTGCTCCAGCAGCGACTGTCCGATGCCCTGCGCCACCCCGCCATGCACCTGGCTGAGCGCCACGCGCGGATTAATGAGGCGGCCGAAATCATCGACGATGGTGTAGCGATCGAGCCGCACGACGCCGGTGTCGGGATCGATCTCGACTTCCGCGACATGGCAACCGTTCGGAAAATTGTAGAGTTCGGAACTGTTGGTCGCGCTTCCCTCGAGCTCCGGCGTCAGTCCTTCCGGCAGATTGGCGGGATCCCGCGCGGCCTCGGCCACCTTGCCGATCTCGATGGCGCGCTCGGTGGATTTCACGACAAAGCGGCCATCGACGAACACCACCTGGTCGGCCGGGGCCTGCAGCAGATGCGCTGAAATCAGCCGTCCCTTCTCGATCAACTTCTCGATCGCCATGACAAGCGCGGTGCCGCCCATATGCATCGAACGCGCGCCGCCATGGCCGTTGCCGCCCGGCAGAAAGTCCGTGTCGCCCTGCTGGAAGCGGAATGCATCGATCGGCAATCCCAGCAGGTCGGCTGCGACCTGCGGATAGGCGGTCTCATGACCCTGGCCGTTGGACTGCGTACCGACCGCCAGCGACACCGTGCCGTCGGCCTCGAACGCGGCCCGCGCCATTTCCAACGGCACACCGCGGGACGTTTCGAGGAAGCAGGCAATCCCGAGGCCGCGCAGCAGGCCGGCTTTGTCCGATTGTTTCCGCCGCTTGCGAAAACCGTCGCGATCGGCGAGCGCGATCGCGTCGTCCAGATTGGCCTTGAAGCGGCCGCCGTCGATCTTCATGCCCATCGCGGTACGATGCGGAAACCTGCTGACGATGTTGCGGCGGCGCAACTTGACGGCATCGATCCCGGTTTTGATCGATGCAAGATTCACCAGCCGCTCGATCAGATAATTGGCTTCGGGCTTGCCGGCGCCGCGATAGGCGTCGATCGGCGGCGTGTTGGTGAAAGCGCCGCGCACTTCGTAAAACACCGAGGGGATGTCATAGACGCCGCCGATCGCGCTGCCGGCCGCGTTGGTGGAGCTAATCGGGCCGCTGGTCGACAAATACGCGCCCATATTGGCGACCGCCTTCACTTCCAACGCAAGAAACCGGCCATCGGTGTCGAGTGCGAGCCGCGCGCGGGAAAAGAAATCGCGGCCATGCGCCGAGCTGACGAAATCCTCTGATCGTTCGCAGACCCAGCGCACCGGGCGGCCGAGCTTCCTTGCCGCCCACATCACCAGCACATACTCGGGATAGACGTAGTTCTTCATCCCAAAGCCGCCGCCGACGTCAGGCACCACCACGCGCAGACGATCGAGTGGAATCTTGAAGACGGAGTTCGCGAGCACCTTGCGGGTGTCGTGGACGGCCTGACCGGTCACCGACAGCAGAAACTTGTCGGTCGTGCGATCGTGGAAGCCGATCGCGGCGCGCGTCTCCAGGGGAGCTGCCACGACGCGGTTGTTGAACAGGTCGCATTCGACGATATGCGTAGCCTGCACCATCGCCGCGGCAACAGCCGCCGCGTCGCCCCTATGGAACAGGAAGGCGGAATTGCCCGGCGCCTCCTTCCATAGCAGTGGGGCGTCCGGCTTGAGCGCCGCGGTCGCCATGGTGACGCAGGGCCTGGGCTCATAGGCGATGTCGACCGCTTCGGCGGCCGCCACCGCCGCCTCCAGCGTCTCTGCGACAATCAGAACGACGGGATCGCCGACATGCCGCACGAAATCACGGGCCAGCGCGGGGCGCGGCGGCGCGATGATCGGCTCGACCGCATCAATTGCCGTGACGCAAGGCAACTCGCCGATGCCGTCCGCCGCGAGGTCGGCTTCGGAAAGCACCGCCACGACGCCGGGGAGCGCACGGGCAACGTCCAGACTAATCCGGGTAATTCGTGCGAAAGCGTGCGGCGAGCGGACCACATGGGCGTGCAGCACATCAGCCACGTGATCATTGGCGACGTAGGTCCCGCGCCCGGTGAGGAAGCGATGATCCTCCAGCCGGTTCAGGGGCTTGCCTTGATAACGCTCGCGCAACCGCTCACCTCCTTGCCGAAACACCAAGGGTTATATTGGGCGCTTGCGGGGACCGCCACCCTCCTTGCCCCGTCGAATTTGCGTTGCGGACCTGTCGAGCACTTCGCGCGCTCTAGCGGGCCGGACCCGACGACGTCTGCCGAGCCCAATTCCTGTTGGCCGAGACGACACCGGTGCCGACCAGGATCCCGACGAGAACGAGGGCCATACCGGCGACCAGTTCCACCGTCAGCGATTCGCCAAGCATCGCGATGCCCAGCGCCATCGCCGTGATTGGATTGAGCGTCAGATACAAGACGGTCGTCGTCGGCGGCAGCCAGCGCAATGCCCACATGAACAGTGAAAACTGCAGAACACCGGCGACGGTTCCAAGGAACAGCACCGCGATCCATCCTTTTGTACTGATCGCCGGCAAAGCAACGCTGCCTTGCTGGAGACCGACAACCGGCAACAAGACAGCGACGGCAAATACCATCGCCAATGCCGTCACGAAAATCGGCCCGTGGCGCATCAGGGTTGCGCGGCTGAACACGGAGTAGATGGCGGCGCAGAGCACGCTAAGAAGCATCAACCCGTCTCCGACCACGTAATCGGCATTTCCCCGCCCGAATGCAGCGGTGCCAAACGCCACGGCGATACCGGAAAACGCCAGCACGACACCTGCGACCTTCGCGGTTGTCAGCTTCTCGCGTCCAAAGGCAGCTGCGACGATCAGGGTCTGGATCGGTATCGTCGCCAGACCAACCGCGCCGCGCGCGGCCGGCACGTACTGGAGCGACGCATTGAAGGCCCAGGGAAAAAGCACAAAGAACAGAATTCCGAACCCGGCGATCTTTGCACACTCGGATAGCGCAAGGCCGCCGCGCGGCCACATCGCCAGCAGAAACGGCGCAAAGCAGGCGATCGAGATCAGGTAGCGGTAAAAGACCAGCGAGATCGGGTCGATCTCTCCAATGACCGAGCGCGTGGCAACGACGGCAGCCCCTGCGATCAAGGCCGCGGCCGCCGCGGCGGCATGGGCGAGTACAATCCTGTTCATGACGTCGCCACCTCGATCTGCCGCCCGCCAGCCAGTAACTTTAAAATCGAAAGTTACACTAGCCATGACACTTTAAAAATGCAAGTCGGTCTGATAGATTATCGAGGCACACCGTTCCGGGCAGGTCCGGTGCTGGAAACACGGGCACGTTCGCCATGGCAAAACATGACTTCCGATCGACATGCTCCATCGCGCGCGCGCTGGAAGTCGTGGGCGACAAGTGGACCCTGCTCATCGTTCGCGACCTGATGTGGCACCGCAAGCAGACCTTTCAGGCGCTGCAGGACAGCGCTGAACGGGTCCCCTCGAACATCCTGTCCGAACGGCTCAAGAGGCTTGCGGAATGGGACCTGGTGAAACGCGAGCCCTACCAGCAAAACCCGGTCCGATACGCCTATCAGCTGACCGACGAAGGAAAGCGCCTGGAGCCCGTCCTGCTGCAGATCATGAATTGGGGCCACGAGCACCTCGGTGGGGGGCGCTACGACCCGAAATCAGGCAAGAGCTGGAAAGCGCGAACCGGGCTTTAAACGCGCGACTAGTTCGATCTGTCGCTGGATCGCTCCCGGCAACGCTTTCGCATTGAGGGTGAAGTTCACAGGTCCTTTTCGGCGAGTTTACGAAACGCGTCGGGAACGGAAGAAGAGACGTCCGGCGCCACCGATCCGTAGCCGATCGCATCCCATCCGAAGCGTTCGCGGATTTTATCAACCGCATGGTCGGCCGCCCCACGTGCCATGCCTCTTTTGGTGCCGGGGCGGCGTGCTTCATCGCCAAGTCCGAGTGGGAGTTCGAGCTCCACATCCCGCTGCTCTCCAAGATGCGACACGGAAATCGCCAGCAGCGAGATTGTTTTCTCGTGAGGATGATCGGCAAGGACTGCGCGCACCAGCTCCTCGGCGACCTCGGCCAGAATCAGGGTCGCGGAGATTGGTGCGTCGAGCGTGACCGAACGCGTGACTGAATTCAGGTTAGCGAAGCGAACGCGGACCGTCACCGTCCGCCCAGGCCTGGACTTGGCGCGGAGCCGGCTGCCGATACGGTCAGCAAGGTGAAGCAAGGTGGATCGAACAACCCGCTGTTCGGCGGGTTTCCTGCCAAGCGCCGATTGCGCTCCTGCCGATCGAGCCCGGCGGTGAGTCTTGATTTCCCGTGGATCACGATTCCACGCCAGCGCCGAAAGTTTCGTCCCTGCCGCGGAACCAAGCACCCGCTTGAGCGAACATCCGGGTGTCGCTGCCAGCTGCCCGATCGTGAGCACGTCGATTTCGGCCAGCCGTGTCCGCGTCGCCGGACCCACGCCCCACATCAGCTCGACCGGCAGGTGGTGAAGGAATCTGAGCTCCGTGTCGGGATCGACAACGACGAGCCCGTCGGGTTTGGCCACTTGCGAAGCAATTTTCGCCAGATGCTTGGTGCGCGCGACACCGACCGAGATCGGAAGGCCGAGCTCCGCGCGCACGCGTTGGCGGATCGCCGTTGCGATTTCGGCGGGCGGACCGAACAGATGGGTGCAGCCCGCGACGTCGGCAAAGGCCTCGTCGATGGAGATCCGCTCGACGAGGGGCGTGAAATCGCCGATCACCTTGATGGTGGCATCGCCCAGCCGTTGGTATTCCCTGAAATGCCCGCTGACAAAAATGAGGTGCGGACAGAGTTCGCACGCTTGCCGTCCCGGCATGCCGCCGCGGACCCCGAAGGCCTTGGCTTCGTAAGACGCGGCAAGCACAACCCCACCACCGACGGCAATCGGTTTGCCGCGCAGCGATGGATCAAGCAGCTGCTCTACCGAGGCATAGAACGCATCCAGGTCCGCATGGAGGATGGTGGCTGTCGTTGCCATCCGACCGTTCGCCCATGACGTTTCGACGAGGTTCTCGCAGAGAGAACATAATGAGAACAAGAACGCCTTGTCTCAAGCGATCGGAGACGCGCGGGACCAGGATCGGCATTCAGCCGTGATACGCAAACAGCTCGATCGGGTCATTGAAGCCGCGCACCGGATGTTCACCGACGCGTTCGAGATCGAAATCGCCTTCAACAGAGTCGGCGAACGCGCGAGACAGCAGCACCGTTTTCCCTAACTGTTTGGTGAGGGCTTCAAGACGCGACGCCATGTTGACGGCCGGACCGATGACCGTGAAGTCGAGCCGGCTGCGCGACCCGATATTGCCGTACATGACGTCGCCGACGTGGACACCGATGCCGTAGTTCAGCGGCGCACGGCCGGTTTCGCTGTTCTTTTCGTTCAGCGCCGTCATGGCCTGACGGGCCTCAGTCACGGCATGCAGCAGGTTTGCGCAGGCCGAGGGCTGGCTGAGCGGAAAAATGGCGAGCAGACCGTCGCCGATGAATTTCAGTATTTCGCCGCCATGCCGCGCGATCGGCTCCGACATCGCGTCGAAATAGCCGTTCAGGAGATCAATGACGTCATCGCGCGGCCAGTTGTCGGAGATCCGGGTGAAATCACGCAAGTCGCAGATCATGATGGCGGCGCGAACGGTCGTCCCGGTTCCGCGCCTGGTGGCGCCGGCCAGAATGAGTTCGCCGGCGTGCGAGCCGACATAGGTTTCCAGCAGCGTTCGCGCGAGCCGGTTCTTGACCCGGATTTCGCTGACCAGCGCCAGCACCGGCAACAGTTTCAACAGGGCGGCGATATGCGCGGCGTCGAAACCACCTGGCCGGTCGGTTGCAAAGGTCACGATGTGCCGCTTGCCGAGCGTATGGTACAGCGGCCACGCCACATAATCGGTCAGGCCTTTCGCCCGCATCTCGTCATAGACGGCGTGCTTGCGGCCGAGCGCAGGATCGCGCTCGAGATTCTCGCGCACCTCGGTGACACCGTCATGGATTTCGTTGGCGGGACTGCCGATATATTCGGATCGCTCCTGGACATCGTAGTCAACGCGCGCAATCTCGGCCTCGCGCATCCCGTCTTCCCACATGATCCGGGCGCCAAGCCATTGCGGATGGTGGATCAGGATATGAAGCGTCGCCCGTTTGACGGGAATGCCGGCATGCTGGAGCCGGACACAAAGCTCCCCGAAAATATTGTCGATGAAGCGCTGATCGCGCGTGCCGTTTGTCAGCCAGTGCACGACGTCGCCGTCAGAATGCGCTGTAACGGGATAGATATTCGGCGGCGCGTCCATATTGGCTCCCGAGTTGTAACCTGGATCGACGGTACGGGATATGTCGTGTCCCCATCCGACAGCGTCAATGCAGTCCGCCGCAATCCGGATGCACGTTTTCGGGAGATCGATAGTTGCCGCGTGTTCAGCGCGGGAGGACGCGGCGGCAACACTCCGAGCATAGCCTTCCAGTTCGGGTAGGACGCCTTGGGACTGTGCCGGATCATCTCGTGGAAGACGCGCTCCTTGGTCTCGAAATAGAAATGGATCGTCCCCCTGGTCGCGGATGCGCGGGCGGCGACGTCCTCGCCTCGTAGCCGTTCCTGACGAATTCCTCGAAGGCCACATCGAGGATCGCGGCAGGTCGTTGCGCTGTCCGGCGGGCCGTTCCTTCGTCTTCATCTCAACGCCCATCCACATAGAGTATTTAAATACCTTCAATACACTGTTGACTTTCGAGCCAGCCAACTTTAGTAAGTGATTACTCACTTGATTGGTTCGGATGTGTCTTATGGCGTCAAAGTGGCCCTGTTGCCGGCGGTGCGTCCGGATGCGTGCGAGGGAATCCGGTCCAGGCCGGAGCAGCGAGAGCCGCGGCTGTTCAGCAATCGCGGGCGCCTGACGGAGCGAATGGTCGCCGCATCCCGCCGTGCCGAATGGCGAAGCGACACCCGATACGCGGCGGGTTGCCCCTGAGCGCTCACTTCCAATCCGGAAATGTCATGAACTGCATCGGTCTTCGGACATTCGTAGCCTTGGCCATGGTTTCAGCGCTCAGCCTTCTCACCGCCGGATGTTCGTCGCTGCCGAGGACGCCGCATAGCGTTGCGGATGCATCCTCCGCGCGCGTGCTCGATCTGACGGATTTGCGCCGCTACGCCGACGAGCCCGCCGCCACGTTCCGGCAATATCCCGCACAGGCCATGCTGCGCGGACCCCGCACCTACCTTGCGTTATCCGGTGGCGGGGCCGACGGCGCCTATGGCGCCGGTGTGCTTATCGGCTGGACCGAGACCGGCAGGCGTCCTTCGTTCTCGATCGTGTCGGGTGTCAGCACCGGCGCGCTCATCGCGCCATTCGCGTTTCTCGGTCCCAGCCATGACGCGACCTTGCGCGAGCTCTACACCAGCGGCATCGCCGAGAGCCTGCTCGACGCCCCGAACCCGTTCAATGCCATCTTCGGGGCGGGCCTGTTCGGCAACGCCCGGCTGCGCGAACTGGTGGCCAAATATATCGATGCCGACTTCGTCGCGGCGGTCGCAGCCGAACACGCCAAGGGGCGGCGGCTGCTCGTCGTCACGACCAATCTCGATTCGCAGCGCACCGCGATCTGGGACATGGGACGCATCGCCGCGCTCCACACGCCCGCAGCATTGAATCTGTTCCGGGACGTCGTCGCCGCATCGGCGAGCCTGCCCGTGGTGTTTCCGCCGATGCTGGTGAGCGCCGAAGCGAACGGCAAGCGTTTCGAGGAGATGCACGTCGATGGCGGCGTGACCGCGCCTGTGCTGACGTTGCCGGAGGCCTACCTGCTGCACGATGCCAAGCCGGGCAAGCTGGACAATCTGCAGCTCTACATCCTGATCAACAACAAGGTGGACCGCGAATTCAAGCTGGTTCGGAATGCCACCGTCGAAATCGCGGCGCGGTCGTCATCGACGATGACGAAAATCCAGACCCGCTCGATTCTGTACAGCACCTATATCTTCGCCCGCCGCAACAAGTTCGGATTCAACCTGACTTACATCGAGGGCGATCAGCCGGCTTCGCCGACCTCCGGCTTCGACACCGCCTATATGCGCTCGCTGTTCCAGTACGGTTACGACAGGGCGCGCGGCAACCGTCTCTGGTCGGTATCCCCTCCGCCGGACGAACTGGAACCTGCGCCGATGTCCGGCGTCTCATCCACGCGGCATCTCGCCAGCGGCGATTGATGTCAGCCCCGACTTTCAATCCGGCACGTGCAAACAACGAAGGCAGCCGATGTCAAACAAGCAACGATTTGCGGTCATCCTTTTCTCCCTCCTCGCGCTTGCTCCGCCGTTTGCGATACCCCCGTTGTCGGCCACGCAGGCCGCTCAGGAGGAAGGCGCAGAGGGCGAGCGCATTCACCAGGAGGCGGTGAGCCGCGAGCTCGAGGCATTCCGTGCAGCACAGCTATCACTGCGCCAGGCGATGGGAATCGCTGAAAAGCGGCACGCCGGTTCGAGAACCGCGGATATCAGCTTCGATGGCGCGTCGGGCTCCCCGGTCTATCGCGTGAAGACCGTCCAGGATAACCGTCTCTGGGAACATGCGATCGATGCGAAAACCGGCGACACGATCGGCGCAGAAACGGTGTCACACCTAAAGGACCTCAATCCGGACGACCGGAACAACGTCATGGCGCTGCGGACCGTCCGGCAAGAGCTGTCGGACGCCGTCATCATCGCGGAACAAGTAGCGTCGGGACGAGCCATTGGCGGAAGCCTGATGGACGACAATGGCAAACTCAATTTCGTCATCGTCGTGGTGAGCGGCGGCAGCGATCTGAAGCAGGTCGTTCTCGAACCTCCGCAAGCAAGAGGCCGGGCATCGAACCCCCGCCACGGATCGCGATGATTCCAGCTCAAAGGTCGCGCAAGCCATTGATTTAATGGTCGGAGTGGCAGGATTCGAACCTGGTGTCTGCCTCGGGAGGGGTTGGACGAACAAACCGCCCACGCTTCGCGCCAGCCCAGATCATCGAAGTTTGCATTCGCTCAAATGGAGTATTCATAGTGGAAGCGCCCTCTCCCTTCCTCCCTCGCACCGTCGCTATTGCGACCTTCGTATTCTTCGCACCGGTCGAAAGCTATCTGCGGTATGGCGGGCCAGGAAGGTCTCGCGAGCGCGCATCACACGACGAATGTGTACCTTCAGCAAGGCCCGAAGGACGAGATATCAGCCGAGTCGAAAGTCCTTGGCCTGTTATCGAACGGCGCGGTGGTGCGCGTGACCTACACTGAGCGGCTTCGCCGGACGGCTGGCGCGTGGCAAGCCGCGTGCATTCGCTTCAACCAGCGTCGCGCCGAAAAGCGCGGCACGTCCATCGTCAATCTGTAACTGACTTGAATTGTGCGCAAGAAAGACACCTTCCATGCGTGGACATCTGTGGGGAAACGTTGTCGTCTGGCTGCTTGCAGCGTTCTTCTTGGTCGGGGCTTTCGGCAATACTTTCGTCAGCACGGAGATTGCCGCTGACTATGCCCGCTGGGGCTATCCGGAGAACTTTCATTATCTGACCGCGTTCCTCGAATGCACGACAACCGTCATGCTGATCCTCAAACCTCTCCGCCTTTACGGATCGCTGCTTGGCGGCGCCGTCATGCTGGCCGCTGCGGGGACCGTTGTATCCCATGGGGAATATGCGCATGCAGTTCCCCCTTTGGTCGTCCTGGGTGTTTGCGCGTTCGTTGCTGTTCTGACGGTCAGATCAAAGCGGTCACTGCAGCAATGACCGCAAATCCATAGAACGTGAGGACATGACGAAGTTGGATCACGCCGCCGGACCGATATTGGAGGCATGTCGCAACGAAACGAACAGACACGACAAGCAGCCCGACAACACCCTTTCGACCATGATCAGGACAATGCAGCAATCAGATCGTCGGCGCGGGTCACCATCGCCACGTTCTGGATCGCGTAGTTCACCGCGGCGATGTGCCATTCGGCGTTCATGGTCGAGCAGCAATCCTCAGGCACAACCATGTAGAATCCCTTGTCCGCGCCAGTGCGGGCGGTATGTTCGATCGACATGTTGGTCCAAGCGCCGGTGACAATGACGAAATCGCGTCCAGCCGATTTCAGCATGGCCTCTAGTCTTGTCCCTTCCCAAGCGCTCATCCGCATCTTCTCCACCACCTGGTCGCCGGCGTGCGGCTCCAGCCCCGGCACCGGCGCAGCACCCCAGGTGCCGCGCACCAGTGCTTTCGCGTCGATCAACCCCTCGAACAGCGGTGCATTCGCCGTCACGCCGGGCGCGCCCGGCTCCACCACGAACCAAACGTGAATCACCATGACGCCGCGCGCACGCGCGGCCTCCGCGAGCCGCTTCGCGTTGGCGATGGCGTTCTGTTCGCGGCAATGCGCCGGTGAGCCGGACGACTCAAAAGCGCCGCCGTCCATCACGACGTCGTTCTGCATATCCTGAATGATCAGCGCGCAGCGCGTCGGATCGACCGCGTAACCCGGCTCGGCGAGCTGGGCTGCGGACCGATTGACCGTGGCCACCGTGGCTACCGGAGCCGGTGCCGGCCGGGCTGCGGCCGGCGCGTTCTGGCCGGCGCGCATATAGGGCTCGTTGCGCGGTCCGACCTTCACCGGCACCGCATAGACCGAATGCGTCGCGGTGATGTAGAGCGTGCGCCAATCCGGCCCGCCCCAGGTCAGGTTGCTGACCAGTTCGGGAACGCGCAGCTTGCCGATCAATCTGCCGTCCGGCGCATAGACCCAGATCCCGCCCGGCGCCGAAACCCAGACATTGCCGAGCGCGTCGCATTTCATCCCATCCGGCACGCCAGGCTCGGTGGCCGAGACGATGTTGGAGGCGAACACCCGCCCGTTACCAAGACCTCCGCCGGCATCGACGTCGAACACGCGGATCAGATGCTTGACGGTATCGTTGACGTAGAGCCGCTGCTCACCCGGCGAAAAGCACAGCCCGTTCGGCTGATCGAACAGATAGCGGTCGACCAGCAATTCCGGAGGGCCGCCGCGCGGCGGCACGCGATAGACGCCCTGGAAGCCGAGCTGACGCGGCCGTTCGACGCCGTAGACCGGCATGCGGCCGTACCACGGGTCGGAAAAGTAGATCGCACCGTCGGACTTGACGCAGACGTCGTTCGGCGAATTCAGCTCCAGCCCGTCGAAATGCGACGCCAATATCTCGCGCCGGCCGTCGGGGCGTTCGCGCACCAGCGTGGAGGTGGCGTGCTCGCAGACGATCAGGTTCAGCCCGGCATCATAGGTCATGCCGTTGCACTTGTTGGATGGACGCATCGCTTCGCGAACGCCCTGCCCGTCGAGACGGCGGCGCACGTCGCCCGGCATGTCGGAGAACAGCAAATCATGCGCCTTCGGGTGCCAGACCGGACCTTCCGTGAACTGGAATCCGGTGCCGGCCTGCCGTACCGGCGCCCACAGGTCGATCAGTTCGGCAAAGGATGGCCGCAGCGCGATATGCGTGGTCATCGCCGGTCTCCGAAACCGCCGCTCACGCTGCAAACCAATTGCGTGACGGCAGCGATTGCACGGTCGGTCCCGGCACCGCCATGTCGAGCCGTGCCACGACCTGGCCGTGCTCGATCTTCGCGGGCTTGTCATGCACGGGGAGCAGGAAGCGTGACCCGGACAACAGCCGCTTGATCGCGGCCTTCTCCTCGCGCTTGGTGTTGCCGTGGTTGCCTGTCGTGCGGGGCTCGTTGTGGTGCAGTTCGTGGAAGGGATTCACGATCTGGTCGTTGAAATCATAGATCACGTCGCCGCATATGGTGGCGCGGCCCTCGGCGGTCTCGACATGGATGTTCATCGAGCCTTCGGTGTGAGCGCCCGCCGCATCGACGGTGACACCGGGGCAGACCTCGATCGGGCCGGACAGTTCGAGATCTTCCAGCCGCAGCGCGTGGCGGGTGTGCAGCCGGTCGATCAGGTGCTTGATGTCAGGCGCCGGATATTGCGGATGCATCAGGCCCGACACCGAATATTCCAGTTCGCGCCGGTTCAGCAGCACCGTCGTGTTCATCGGGAACAGCTCGTCCTTACCGGCATGGTCGATGTGGAGATGGGTGTGCATGACGTAACGCACATCACCCATCCGCACGCCATGCCTGGCGAGCTGGTTCTCGATCATGTTCTCATGGTGCTGCAGCCCGCGCATGCCCAGGCTTTCCATGATCTGATTGTGGCGATAGCCGGTATCGACCACCATCGGCCACGGACCTCCGAGGATCAGGAAGCCGTAAGTGTATACCCGCCTGGTGCGCCCGCAATCGCGCCCCAGCACGAGAAAGCTGGATTCCAGTTCAATGTCGCCGTAGTCCAGGATCTTGATTTCGAGCGCCATGTGATTGTTTCCCCTCGTTGAATCCCGTTGTTTTCTGAAATCAAGCCAGCCGGTAAATGCCGGCGGCGGTATCGTGAAAGATCGCCTGACGGTCGGCGACGGACAGCACCTGCGTCGCCACGCGATAGGCCTCGAACAACGCCTCGTAGCGGGTCCAGAGTTTTTCGATCGGAAAGTTGGAGCCGAACATGCAGCGTCCGGCACCGAACAGCCGCACGGTTTCACCGACCACGAAACCGATATGCGCCGGATCATTGCGATGCAGGAAGGTGCCGAGGCCGGACAGCTTCGCCACGACGTTTGGCCGTTGCGCCAGCAGCGCCATGCCGGTGCGCCAGGCCTCAAGGCCGGCCGGCGACAAATCCTCCAGCATGCCGGCGTGCTGCAAGACGAAGCTGACGCCGGGACAGGCATCGGCAAGCTCGGCCGCACCGGCCATTTGCGGCGCGAAGACCTGCAGATCGAAGGCCCAGCCATATTCGCTCAATCGCGCGATGTTGCGCCGGAGCGTGGGATCGCGCGCCAGATCCGGGCCCGATGCGAAACGGTATTGCGGATTTTCGTGCCAGTGCAGCTGCATCCTGACGCCGCACACCAGCGGGAATGCCGCCAACTGCTCCAGCTGAGGCCGCACATCCTCGGCGGTGAAATCCGCATAGGCGACGATGGCGTGCGGCCAGCCGGTTTCCCGCGCGGCGTCGGTGACGTAGCGGACCTCATCGAGGAAACGCGCCTTCGCCCAGTTCGCCTGCACGTAGACCGACCGCGTGACGCCGGCGGAGGCAACATCCGCCAGATATTCCGCGATGGTGTAGTCGCGGCGGATCGGCTCGTAGGGGCCAAAGATTCGCGGCAGCATCGGACCGAGCAGCCAGGGCAGATCCTGCTGCCGCCAGATGTGATGATGCGCATCGACGCAGCCAGACGCAGGCTTACTCATCGGGCGGCCCTCCGTCGCGAGAGATCGAGAACGTGCCGGCAGAGCCGCTCCGTGGTCGCGCCATTGGCGACGCTGTCGAGCATCGGCAGAACCGCGCGCAGTGCAGCGGTCTCCGGGCGATAATCGGCCGCGGCGGCAAGCGGCGTCAGCCAGTCGATCCGCCAGGCGCGCGCGGCGAGATGGCCGACCGCGCAGATCATCTGCGCCGGATCGCCGCGCTCAAGCCCGTCCGACAGCACCAGCACCAGCGCGCCGCGGGCATAGCTGGCGAAACGCGGCACCGCGAGGAAGGCAGCCAGCGCGTCGCCGATCCGCGTGCCGCCGTCCCAGTCGGCCACGAGGTCCGCCGCGGCGGCAAGCGCCTGCTCGCGGTTCTTCAGCCGCAGCGCACGGGTCAGCCGCGTCAGCCGCGTACCGAACGTGAACACCTCGACACGGGGCGCGGCGTTGACCAGCGCATGGGCAAAACGCAGATGCGCGTCGGAGCGCGCCTTCATCGAGCCCGACACGTCGATCAGCAGCAGGATGGCGCGTGGCCGCAATTGGCGTTCGCGGCGGCGCAGCCGGATCACCTCGCCGTCGGTGCGGATGGAGTCCCGCAGCGAGCGCTGCAGGTCGAAGCCCCCGCCGCGCTTGGTGGAACGCATCCGATAGCCACGGCGGCGCGGCAGCCGGTCCGGCAGGTGCCGGCTGAAACGCGCCAGCTGCTGGCTTTCATCGTCCGGCCGCAGTGCGCGCCGCGACAGCGCCTCGCTGGCGGTCGCCGCCTGCCCGGTTTCGTTGATGTCGTCCGACAGCGGCGCGTCATATCCGGCGCCATCGTCCTGAACCTCCATCTCCTCGTCGCTTTCGGCGACCTGATCCGACAGCACGCCGGCAAGGCCGAGAAAATGCATATCGAACAGCAGGTCGAAATCGGGCTGCCGCTCGAACGGCGGCGCCAGCGTGGCAACGCCGGCGCGGCGGATGTCCTCGATATCGCGCGGGCCGAGCAGTTCGATCGCGCGCAGAAAAGCCAAACCCTGTTCCGGCGCGACCGAAAAGCCGTTGCGGCGCAGCAGCGCGATGAAATCGAGCAGCGGCCGCGCCGCGCGCGGTAGAGCTGATACCGTCATGCCGCGATCTCCGCGATAATGGCGTCGAGCCGCGGCGCGATGAAGGCGAGATCCTCCTCGTCCTTCAGCGCCACGCCGATCGCGCGGCGGAACGCGGCCGGCCACGGCGCGCCGGTTTTCGCCAACAGGGTCGCCGCCTCCGCCCAGTCGATCGCTTCGGCGACGCCGGGCGGCTTGGTCAGCGGCTCCTGCCGCAGCCGCCCGACCGCCGTCACGATCGCGCGTGCCGTGGCCTCGGCGACGGAGGACGCGCGCATCATGATGATCCGCGCCTCGCGCTCCGGATCCGGATAGGCGATGTAGTGATAGACGCAGCGGCGCCGCAATGCCTCGTGCAGATCTCGGGTGCGGTTCGAAGTCAGGATCACCACGGGGCGTTCATGCGCGCGCAGCGTGCCGCGCTCCGGAATCGAGATCGAGAAATCCGACAGGAATTCGAGCAGGAACGCCTCGAATTCCGGATCGGAGCGGTCGATTTCGTCGATCAGCAGCACGGTCGATTCCGGCCGGCGCAGCGCCGCCAGCATCGGCCGCTCGATCAGGAAATCGTCACGATAGATGTCGATCGGCTCATCGCCGGCCTGACGGATCGCGAGCATCTGGCGCGGGTAGTTCCACTCATACAGCGCGGCGGCGGCGTCGATGCCCTCATAGCATTGCAGCCGGATCAGCTGCCGCCCCATGATCCCGGCGATCGCTTTGGCGGCCTCGGTCTTGCCGACACCGGGCGCACCTTCCAGCAGCAGCGGCTTGCCTAGCGCGAGCGCGAGATAGCCGGCCGTGGCGAAGCCGTCATCGGCGAGGTAATAGGCCGCGCGCAGGGCCTCGGCCAGTTTCTCCGGCCGATCGATCCCTCCGACACTTCCGCGCACCGCCATCCCGATGTCCCCTATGCGCGCCGGGCTTGCGGCCGCGCGCCGCCCTGCGCTTTCAGCGCACGCAGGATTTTTTCCGGCGTGATCGGCAGCGTATCGATCCGCACACCGATGGCGTTGAAGATCGCGTTGGCGACCGCCGGCAGCACCGGATTGGCGCACATCTCGCCGGGACCCTTGGCACCGAACGGACCGTCCGGCGCCGGGCGCTCCAGCACCGTGATGTCGTGCGGCGCGATGTCGCCGGGGCCGGGCATCAGATATTCGTTGTAGTCACGGCCGCCATGTTCGGGGTTTGGATAATACGGCTCCGGCGTCTCGTAGAGCGCGTGGCTCATGCCCATCCAGGCGCCGCCGACCAGTTGCTGCTCGACCATTTTCGGATTGAGCGCGCGGCCGAGTTCATAGGCGCTGGTCAGTTTGTTGACCTTGACGTCACCGGTTTCGTCGCAGACTTCCAGATCGACAACCAGGCAGGCATGGGCATAGGCGGTGACCGGCGACATCTCGCCGGTCTCCGGATTGACCGTCGAGAGCGGGATCAGAAAGATGCCGCGGCCAGAGATCGTCTTGCCCTGCTTGAACTGCGCCGCCTGCGACGCGGCCTTGACGGTGATCGATTTCGACGCCGCACCGCGGACATGGATGTTGCCCTTGCCGTCAGTGACGAGGTCGTCGGCATTGACCTCGAGCTCCTCGGCGGCGGCCTCCAGCAGCACGCCCCGCGCCTCCTTTGCCGCGACGATCACCGCATTGCCGACACGATGCGTTCCGCGCGAGGCGAACGAGCCCATGTCGTGCGGACCGGTATCGCTGTCGGCGGTGTCGACATAGACATCCTCAATCGGCACGCCCAGCGTTTCCGCCGCGATCTGCCGGCTGACCTGCTTCATACCCTGCCCGAGATCGATCGCCGACAGCGCCACGGTGAATTTGCCGTCCGGATTGGCATGGACCAGCGCCTGACTGGGATCGCCGCCGAGATTCATGCCGATCGGGTAATTGATGGAGGCCATTCCGCGCCCCTGATGCCGTGCCATCTCAACGCCTCCGTGTGAACACTGACGAGAACCGCGCCGCGCCGTGCTGGGGCGTCGCCGGCGCGTTGGGAACCGGCGGGGCCGGAGCCGGCAGCGGCGCGGCGGCGGCCGGCTGCGACGGATAATTCGGCAGTGCTGCTGCCGGCTGATGCGCCGGTGGCGGCTGATAGACGGTCACGGCAGGAGGAGGCTGATAGGCCGGAAGCGGCGCCGCGCCTGGCGTCAGCTGCGGCGGCGCCTGCCGCGTCTCCGGCCGGCCGATCCGGCCGCTCTCATCGGTCACCGTCGGCGGTATAGCCGCGCGCGCGCCGCCGCCACCACTCAGCGACGAGGCGCGCCGCGCCGTCTCGCTCAGCGGCCAGTTCACCTTCTCCGCCACGACCTGCACGCATTCGATCAGCGCGGTGTTGTGGGCGACGCGGCGATGCGCCTTCATGTCGCCGTCGCGATAGGCGTTGAGGATGCGGAACTCCATCGGGTCGATGCCGACCAGATGCGCCAGCTTGTCCATCTGCACCTCGATCGAGAAGTCCACCCCGGTGACACCGAAACCGCGCATCGCGGTGGCCGGCACGCGGTTGGTGAAGACGCAATAGGCGTCGCCGCGCACATTCGGGATCGTGTAGGGCCCCGGCATGTGCGCGACGCATTTGACCACGCCATAGCTGGTCAGCCGCGTGTAGGCGCCGGCATCGAAATAGGAGGTGATCTGCCGCGCGACGATACGGCCGTCGCGCATTACGCCGTCCTTGATGACGTGCCGCTCGGCCCCGCGCGGCGAGGCGAACTGCATCTCCTCCTCGCGCCCCAGCACATAGCGGACCGGCCGCCCGGTGAGGATCGCGCCGAGCACCGCCAGCGGCTCGGTCAGCGAATCGACCTTGCCGCCAAAGCCGCCGCCGACGGTGCCGCCGATGAAATGCAGCCGGTTGGATTCCAGCGCAAGGATCTTGGCGGTGGTGCCGAGCGAGAAGAACAGGCCCTGCGCGCAGGAATGCACGACGTAACGGTTGTTGGTTTCGGGCGCGGCGATGGTGCCGTTGGTCTCGGTCGAGGCGTGCTCGATCGGCGACATCTGATAGCGCTCCTCAAGCACGTGATCGGCGGTGCGGAACGCCGCCTCGACATCGCCGAAGCGCAGTTTCTGATGGTCGTATTTGTCGTGATACTCGAAATAGTTTCCCGGATAGGTCTCGTTGACGACGACCGCGCCCGGCTTCAGCGCCTCCTGCACGTCGAACACCGTGGGCAGCGGATCGTAACTGACCCGAACCAGCTTGACCGCGGCCAGGGCTTCCGCCTCGCTGTCGGCAATGATGGCGACGATCGGCTCGCCCTTGTAGCGCACCTTGTCGACCGCCAGCGTCGGCTCGTCGTCCTTGCCGAAATCGATCAGGCTGAGCAGCGTATTCTTGTTGAGCGGAACGTCCTGCCCCCGGATCACGCGTTTGACGCCAGGCGCGCGCTCCGCGGCTGTCACGTCGATGCTCCGGATCCGGGCGTGATGGTGCGGGGAGCGCACGACCTTCAGATGCAGCAGGCCGTCAAAGCCGTGATCGTCGAAGAAGCGGGTGCGGCCGGTGACATGCCCCAGCATGTCCTGGCGCTGCTCGCCCTTGCCGATCACGTTGAGATTGTCGTCACGCTCGTCGGCGAACAGATCCTTGCGAAACTCCAGCATCGGGATCTCCTCAGGCGCGGCGGACGCCGCGCTGCTGCGCGGCGGCCAGGATGGCGTTGATGATCGGCTCGTAGCCGGTGCAGCGGCAGACATTGCCGGCGATCGCCTCGACAACTTCGACCCGCGTCGGGTTCGGATTGCGGTCGAGCAGCGCCTTCGCCGCCATCAGCATGCCCGGCGTGCAGAAACCGCATTGCGCGGCGAAATGCTCCATGAAAGCCGCCTGCAGCGGATGCAGGGTCGGCCCGTCGGCAAGCCCGCTCGCGGTTTCGATCGATCGCCCCTCGCAGGTGACACTGAGCGTGAGGCAGCCCAGTCGCGGCTCGCCATCGACCAGCACGGTGCAGACGCCGCAGGTGCCCTGGCCGCAACCGAACTTCGGGGCGAAATCGCCAAGCCCGCGCCTTATCGTGCCGAGCAGCGTTTCCGCCGGCTCGACGAACACCGCGCGATCAGAGCCGTTGAGGCGAAACTGTACAGGCATCCGGGCCATTCTGCGTTCCTTCAGGATGTCTCGCCGGCAAGCAGCCGGCCGAGATGCACAGGCAATACTTCGCGGCGATACCATTCCGACGCGATCGCATCGGTCGCGGGCTGCGTGCCCTCGAGCGCCGCGGTCTTCGCCGCGGCAATGGTGGCCGCATCCAGGGTGCGGCCTTCCAGCACGCGCTCGACCGCCTTGGCGCGCAGCGGCGTCGGCCCCATCGCGCCATAGGCGACCCGCGCGCCGCTGATCCGTCCGGCGTTCTGCGGCAGATGCGCCGCGATCGACAGCACCGAAACACCCTTCGGCCGCACGCGCGCGACTTTGACGAAACGAAACGCATCGGCGCCGGCCGGGCGGCTGAATCCGACCGAGGCCACCAGTCCCACCCCTCCCCGCGCCCGGTTCGCCAGCATCTCCTCGAGCGGCATTACCCGCGCGCCGCCGAAACCGGCATGCAGCGTGACCACGGCTTCGAGCGCCAGCAGCGCGGTGGTGAAATCGCCATAGGGCGTCGCGGCGAACAGATTGCCGCCGATGGTCGCCGTGGTCCGCACCGCGGGACCGCCAATGCCGCGCGCCGCCGCATGCAGGTAGGACAGGTCGCGGCTGGCCAGCACCATCGCCATGGTGACGCCGGCGCCGAGTTCGACGCGTGCACCGCCGGTGTTCATCGCCAGCAGCGCCGGATCGACCGCGCGCAGCAACGTGCCCTCCGTCATCACACCTTCGTTGATGTCGCGCACCAGCAGCGTGCCGCCGCCGAGCAACTGGGCGCCGCGGTCGCTGGCGAGGATACTCGCGGCTTCCTGTAACCCCTGCACGATGCGTACGTTGACGGGCATGGCGTTTCCTAACTAGCGAGTTCGGGCAGCTGGCGGACCGCCGCGATGCCGTTTGAATAGACTTCGTTGCCGACGAGCTCGGCGAGCTCCGCCTCGCGCCCGGCCGGCGTGGTGAACCGGCCCTCCCAATGCCAGAAACTGCGATTGCCGTCGGTGACCGGCAGCAGCCGGACATGGGCGACGTAGTTGAACAACGGAATCGGCGTCTCCAGCAGGCAATAGCTGAAGGCCATTTCCAGATCCGACAGCGCCAGCAACTGCTCGCGCAATTCGGCGCCGTCCTGCATCGTGAAGCGGCGGACGCAGCCGATCTTGTCGGACGGATAGCCGCGCTCGATCGTGCTCTTGGCAACGATCGGATGCCAGGATTCATGACCGTTGAAGTCGCGCAGCACCGCCCACAGCCGCTCGACCGGCGCGTCGATTATGGTGCTGCGAACCACCCGAGGCATGGCTCAGGCTCCAAAGGCGCGGTTGAGCGCGTCGAAACCGGTCTGGAACACATTGCCGCCGACGCCGCTGACAAGTTCCGCCTCCAGTTCCGGCGCGCAGTCGAAATCGGCGCTCCATTCGATGAAGGTGCGGTCCTGGTCGGTGACCGGCGTCAGCCGCAGCGAGGCGACGTAGTTGGTCAGCGGCATCGGCGAATCCAGGATCGAATAGGTGCAGAGCATGTCGAAGTCCGACAGGCCGAGCAGCTTCTCGCGCAGCCGGTCGCCGTTGCGCAGCGCGAACGCACGGACGCAGCCGACCTTATCGGCCGGCTCGCCGTTCTCGATCCGGCTCTCGGCGATACCGGGATGCCAGTTCGGCAGGCCGTTGAAGTCGCGCACGCGCGCCCAGACCTTGGCCGCCGGCGCATTGATGACACTGGATACGTAGACGCGGGCCATCCGATTACTCCTTGCCCTTGCCTTTGTCGCCGCGGCCCGACGGCTTGCGTTCGCCGGGATCCGTGTCCGCTGGCCCGTCCTTCGCCTTCGGCGGCTGGGCCTCCTTGCCGACGCGCTGCATGTCACTGGCCTCGCGCATCAGCCCGCCCATCTTGGCGAGGTTGCCGCCCTCGATCCCGATTTCCTTCAGCACCTGATCGATCAGCGGCGCCTGCACCCGGTAGCGCAGCGCCGACTCGATCACCTCATCGGTCGGCGTGCGCGCGGTGCCGCCGCCATTGCCGGCCATGCCGCCGAGTCCATCGACATGCAGGATGCGGATGCCTTCGATCTTCTCCATCGGCTTGACACTTTCGCGGACGATACCCTCGATCCGATCGAGCAGACGGCGCCGGAACAGGCCGTAGCGGGCCTCGTCGGTGAGCGCGTTCTCGGCCTCGTAGAGCAGCTTCTGCGCTTCCGCATCGACCGCAGCGCGGATCGCATGGGCCTCGGCCTCGATGCGCTTCTCGTCGGCGTTCTTCCTCGCCAGCATGACTTCAACCGTGGCACGGCGCTTGGCGTTCTCGCTTTCGCGCACCGTCTTGACGATCTCCTCGGCTTCCACCGCCTTGGCCTTCGCCATCTCCGCTTTCACCTGGGCTGCGGATTCCAGCAGCGACTTCTCGAAGATCGCAATCGCCTTGTCCATCACCGCGCTCTCGACCTCACGCTCGCGACCGACCTCGAGCTTGCGCAGGTCGAGGTCGCGGCCGACACGAGCCTCGTCGAGGCCGCGCTCGGAGGCGATGCGCGCACGTTCGATGTCCTCGCGCGCGGCGATCTCGGATTCCTGCAGTGCCTGGTTGCGCGCGATATCGAGCTGTTCGAGCGCTTTGCGGCGCTCCAGCCGCGCCACCTCCAGTTCGCGCTCGCGCGTAATGTCGACCTTCTCGACCTCCTGGCGCGCATTGATCTCGGCTGCGCGCACCGCACGGTCGGAATCAACCCGCTCGATCCTCCGCGCAGAGGTCGCGATAACGCGTTCCTCCTCGGCGATCTCGATGGTCTTCTTCTGATCGATCTGCAGCACCTCGCGGCTCTTCGACGCCGCGATCCGCCCCTTGTCGATCGCAAGCTCAGCCTCGATGCGGCTGACCTCGACCGCGTCGCGCTTCTTGATCTCGGCGGTCTCGATCGCCTTGGCGCGGTTGATGTCGAGGTTGCGGATTTCCAGATCAGAGGCGATGCGGGCGGTCTCGGTCGCCTCGCGGGCGGCGATTTCGGCACCTTCGAGTGTCTGGGTCCGCGCGATCTCCTGCGATCGAGTTTCCTGTTCGGCGAGGATGCGATGCGCCGCGATTTCCTTTTCGTTGGCGATCCGCGCCGCTTCCACTGCATGCAGGGCGGCGATCTCGGCCTCATCGATCGCCTGGTTGCGGGTAATGGTCAGCGCCCGGACCCGTTCCTCCTGGACGATGCGGGCGGACTCCACCAATTCCTTCGAAGCGATGGTCTCCTGCTGGACGGTGCGGTCGCGGACGATCTCGCGCGCCAGCCGCTTTTCCTCCGCGGCCAGGCGACTGGCGATGATGGCACTGTTGCGGGCGATTTCGGCGGTTTCGGTGGCGAGCCGCGCGGCGATGTCGGCCTCTTCGATCGAACGCCGCTTCGCGATGTCGAGGCCCGAAATCCTCTGTTCGTTGGCGATCCGGTCGGTGCTGACGGACGCTTCCTGCGCGATCCGGGCGCGCTCGGTGGATTCGCGGGCGGCGATTTCGGCAGCCTGCAGCGCCCGCACCTGCTCGATTTCGCGCTCGCGGATCTCGCGGTCGGCGGCGATGCGGGTTTCCTTAATCAACTGATCATTGGCAATCCGTGCCTTCTCCACCGTCTCGCGCGCGGCGATCTCGGCCTGATCGACGGTCTGACTGCGCTCGATCTCGCGCTGGCGGACGTCGCGCTCGGAGGCAATCCGCGCCTCGCTGATGGCGCGCTCATTGCCAATCCGCGACTTCTCGATTTCCTCGCGCGCGTTGATCTGGGCCTGCTCGGCTTCGGTGTCGCGCATCGCACGCTCGCGGGCGATTTCCGCGCGCTGCACGGCGCGGCGCACCTCGACGTCGCGCTGCTGCTCCAGCCGCGCCAGCTCGCTCTCGCGTTCGATCTCTAGCGACTGCTTCTCCGCTTCGAGATTGCGCGAGCGGATCTTGATCATCGAATCCTGCTCGATGTCGTTGCGTGCCTTGCGCCGGCCTTCGATCTGCTCGATCAGATGGGTCAAGCCCTCGGCGTCGAAGCGGTTCGAGGCGTTGAAATATTGCAGGTCGGTCTGGTCGAGATTGGTCAGAGCCACCGATTCCAGTTCGAGTCCGTTTTTGGCGAGCGCCTCGGCGGCTGCCTCCTTGACCTTGGCGAGATAGACCCCGCGCTGCTCATGCATGTCCTCCATCGTCATCTCGGAGGCGACCGAGCGGATCGCCGAGACGAACTTGCCGGACAACAGCTCGTGCAGCGTCTCCGGCTGCATGGTGCGCCGGCCAAGCGTCGAGGCCGCGAGCGACACTGCCTCGGGGGTGGCGCGGACGCGGACGTAGAAGTCGGCGTCGATGTCGACCCGCATCCGGTCGCGGGTGATGATGGCGCCGTCCTGGCCGCGATGCACCCGCATCTGCAGCACGTTCATGTTGACCGGTGTGATGTCATGGATGAACGGCAGCACGAAGGCGCCGGCATCGATCACCACTTTCTCGCCGGCAAGACCGGTACGGACGAACGCCGCCTCCTTCGACGAGCGGCGGTAGAGCCAGTTCACCAGATAGACGACGATCGCGATCACGATGATCGCGACGATCAGCCAGAGAATGAGCGCTCCGATCAGCTGGCCTGACATATCTGTTCTCCCTCTACAAAGTGCTGTCGCATGGTCCGTTCAGCTGCGGCTGATGGCCTTGAATTTCCGGGTCTGCTCGCGGATCGCGACTTCGACCGGCAGCCGCTCCATCGAGGAGGCGCCGTAGAAGCCATGGCAATGCCGCGAGTTCTTGATCACGAATTCGGCGTCCGAAGGTTCTGCGACCGGGCCGCCATGCACGAGGATGATCGCATCGGGCTTCACCGCGAGCGCCGCCGCCGCCCAGGTGTCCAGCATGGCCGGAACATCCTCGAGCTTCAGTGCGGTTTGTGCCCCGATCGCGCCGCCGGCGGTCAAGCCGAAATGGCAGACAATGATGTCAGCCCCCGCGCCCGCCATCGCTGCGGCATCGTCGGCCGAGAACACATAGGGCGTCGTCAACAGGCCCTTGGCGCCGGCCAACGCGATCATCTCGACTTCGAGCGCGTAGGACATGCCGGTTTCCTCCAACCCGATGCGAAAGCTGCCGTCGATCAGTCCGACCGTCGGAAAGTTCTGCACGCCGGAGAACCCGGCGGCTTTCACCTCGTCGAGAAAGCGCTCCATGCTGCGGAACGGATCGGTGGCGCAGACGCCGGCCAGCACCGGAGTTTTCTTCACGACCGGCAGCACCTCCGCGGCCATCTCCATCACGATCGCATTGGCGTCGCCATACGGCATCAGGCCGGACAGCGAACCGCGCCCGGCCATCCGGAAACGGCCGGAATTGTAGATCACGATCAGGTCGATACCGCCGGCTTCCTCGCATTTGGCTGACAGGCCTGTGCCGGCGCCGCCGCCAACGATGGGCTCGCCGCGCGCGATCATCTCGTGAAACCTGGAGAGAAGAGCCTGCCGATCGATCGCTGCCATGCTGTGATCCCCTACCGGCCCGCGGCGCGTGCGCGCGGCCGTGCGCCTTGCAGCGCGCGAAAATGCTGCACCAGCGCGGCCGCAAACGCCGGGCTGTTGATGTGATGCGGAACGCGAATGAGCTGGCGCGACGCCGTCTGCCGCACGCTCGCCTCCAGCGCGCCGAACAGCGCCTCGCGCGCCGCAGTGTCGAAGAACGGCTTGCCCGCCTCGTCGAGCGCCGAAACCCCGCCCTCCGGCAGCAGAAAGCGCACCGGGCCTTCCATCAGATTGAGCCGTTCACCGATCCAGCGGCCCATCGCGGCATTCTCCGCAGGCAGTGTCCGCATCAGCGTGACCTGCGGATTGTGCTGATGAAGCAACCGCGTCCGGTAGCGCTCGGGGACGCTGTCGGGCGCGCCGAAATTGACCATGTCGAGCGCGCCGACCGAACCGACATAGGGAATCCGGGTGCGGATGATGGCGCCGAACCGATCCTCGGTCGCCGGAAACACGCCGCCGAACAACAGGTCGGCGATTTCGGTGGTCGAGACGTCGATCACCGCCGGCACCAGGCCGCCATCGACCAGCTTCTCCATCGACTGGCCGCCGATGCCGGTGGCGTGGAACACCAGGCATTCGTAGTCGTCGCCGATCAGTTTCGTGACCTGCTGCACGCAAGGCGTCGTGACGCCGAACATCGTGAGGCCGACCAGCGGCCGCTCACCGCCGGCATGGCGGCGCGGCGGCGGCGCCTTGCTCGCCTCCAGCCGCGCCTTCGCCATCCCGGCCATCGCCTGTGCGCCGTTCGCCAGCACCTGTCGCGAAATCGCATTCAGTCCCTGAACGTCGGTGACGGAATACATCATCATGATATCGGAGGGACCGACATAGGCCCTCGTGTTGCCGGAGGCGACGGTCGAGATCATCAGCTTCGGCACGCCGACCGGCAGCGCCCGCATCGCCGGCGTCGCCAACGCCGTGGCGCCGGAGCCGCCGGCAGAAATCAGGCCGAGCAGCCTGACGCCGTCGCGGCCGGACTTGCCCTTCACCCAGGTCTCGAAAGCCTCCGCCATCGCCGCCACGGCGGCGCCACGGTCGGCATTGAACACCCCGGCGGAACCGCGCGGGTGATGCAGCGCGATCTCCAGCGGCGGCACATCCGCGCCGGAGATCCGGCCCGTGGTCGACAGATCGACCAGCTTCACCGGCAGGCCCGCCGCTTTGATGATGTCGGCGATGAAGCGAAGCTCCTCGCCCTTGGTGTCGAGCGTGCCGGCCACGGCGACGAATGGCTCGTTGAGACCACCTATGCTGCGCCCGACCTTGCGGTCGGATGCGGCGACCGCGGCCGCGACGGGCATGCGCGTCAGGGTGTGCGCCGATCCTTCGATCCGCGCCGCCGCAACATCGGGGCTCCAGCGGGTGGGCAGCACCGGGTTCGACAGGTAGACCCGGATGGGCGCATCGTTGCGAGCTGGCGCCGCTGCGGTCCGGCGGCCGCCGGGTTCACTCACGGAAGCAGGCGGCGGTTCGATCTCCTCGTGGCCATGGCGACCGACGCCGAGCAGGCGCTGCTGCAGATCGCGATCGGCCGCCAGCCGCGCCGCCTCGATAACGCGGTTGACCCGGCCGTTGACCATGATCGCGACCATGTCCGAGATCTCGGTTGCCACCCCGATGTTCTGCTCGATGACGAGGATGGCGACGTCGCCTTCCTCGCTCAGCCGCACCAGCATATCCTCGACCTGAGCGACGATGACAGGCGCGAGGCCTTCGGTCGGCTCGTCCATGATCAAGAGCCGTGGATTGAGCAGCAACGCCCGCGAAATCGCCAGCATCTGCTGCTCGCCGCCGGAGAGCTGCGAGCCTGCATTGTTCTTGCGTTCGGCAAGCCGCGGAAAGGTGTCGTAGACCCGCTCCGGCGTCCAGCCGCCGCGCGGACCGCGTTGCGCCAGCCGCAGATGCTCGTCGACGCTCAGCGATCGCCACAGCCGCCGGCCCTGCGGCACATAGCCGATGCCGAGCCGGGCGATGTCGGTGGTGGAGCGGCCGACCAGTTCCTCGCCGAACGCACTGATCGAACCGCTCGACACCGGAACCAGGCCCATGATCGCCTTGCACAGCGAGGTCTTGCCCATGCCGTTGCGGCCGACCAGGCTGAGCACACCTTCCTGCAGGGTCAAATCAACGCCCTGCAGCGCGTGCGACTGGCCGTAAAACAGGTTCAGCTCGCGAACCTGCAGCGCCGGCAGCGTGCCGCGTAGCGGCGGACCACGGTCAGTGCTGGGCATGACCGCCTCCGAGATATAGCTCCTGAACTTCCGGATCGGATTCGATCTCGTCGGACCGGCCTTCCTTGAAGATCCGGCCGTTGTGCATCATCGTCACGCTTTCTGCGACACGCAACGCGACATCCATGTCGTGTTCGATAATGATGAAGCCGATGTGCGCCGGCAGCGATGTCAAAATCGTCACCAGATCGGCGCGCTCGGTCGGCGACAGCCCCGCCGCAGGCTCGTCGAACAGCACGAAGCGCGGCGCGCCGGACAGCGCCAGCGCTATTTCAAGCTGGCGCTGCTGGCCATAGGCCAGTTCGCCGACCAAGCGGTCCTTGTCGTCGGTCAGGTGCACGGCCTCGACCAGTATTTCCGCTGCTTGCACGAGTGCATCGTCGGGGCGGGGCCGGACCAGCGAGAAACGGTTTCGCGAAACACCGCAGCAGGCCAGATAGACATTGTCCATCACGCTCAGCCCGGTGAAGAGCGAGGATATCTGGTAGGTGCGGCGCAAGCCCCGTCGGATTCGCTCATGGGGCGGGAAGACCGTCACATCCTCGCCAAAAAACCGGACCAGGCCCGCTGTGGGCAGAAAATCCCCGGTGATGCAGTTGAACAGCGTGGTCTTGCCCGCGCCATTCGAGCCGAGAACGGCCCGCCTTTCGCCCGGTTTCACCGAAAGCGTCACGTCCGAGATTGCGGCCAGCGCGCCGAACATCTTGGTGATGCCGCGCAGTTCCAGCGCATTGCCGGAGCTGGCATTGCCAGCCCCGGGCACATTCATCCGGGAAGACACGACCGGCGCGTTCATGCCCCGCCTCCCATCGTTGCGGCCTTGCGCGCCGCAAGCCCCGCGCGCCAGCGATCCCACAGGCCCAGCACACCATCCGGCGAGAACAGCACGATCGCCAGGAAGCCGATCCCGATGATCAGCTTGAAGCGATCCGCCGAGAATCCGAAAAAACCGAGAATGTCGGTCGAGAACACTTGCAGCAACACGTAGATGAAAGCGCCGATAAACGGTCCGAGCGGACGGCGCATTCCGCCGACTACCGCGACCACGAGCACATCGATCGCGGAGGAAATTCCGATCGTGCCCGGCGCGATCTGCGCATTCTGCCAGACCAGAAGAATACCGCCCGTGGAGGCGAAAACGCTCGCCAGGGCGTAGGCCGCCACGCGATGGGCGGTCACGTTGAAACCCAGTGCCGCCATGCGGCGCGGGTTGTCGCGCACGCCCTGAAGGGCGAGCCCGAAGGGTGAGCGCGCGAGATAGACGACTGCGCCGTAGCAAAGAGCGGCGCAAGCAAGGGTGAGGTAGTAGAAAGCCAGGGGATCGCGCCAGTTCACGCCGAAAAGCTTCGGCGGCAACACGAGGTTGAACCCGGAATAGCCGTTGAAGACCGAGTAGTTCTGTCGTGTGAAATAGAAGAAGGCCGCCGCGATCGCGAGCGTGATCATGATCGTGTAGATGCCATCCGTGCGAACGGCGAGCGCGCCGGATATCGTCGCGAAAAGAGCTGCGATCAGGAAGGCGGCCGGAAGCACGATCCACCAGGAGAGGCCGAGACTGACATTGGCCGCGCCGGACGGCCCAAGGATTGCGACCATGTAGCCGGCCATTCCGGCAATCGACATTTGCAGCAGGCTCACCATTCCGCCATAGCCGGCGAGGAACATCAGGCTGAGCCCGATCATGCCCAGAATGAAAGTCCAGCCCATTATCTGGAACAGCCAGAAATTGTTGGCCACGATCGGCAGCAACAGCAGGATCAACCCGAAGATCCACCAAGGGGCGGGAATGCGCTCGGACCACATTCGCTGGTCGACGGGGCTGGCGAAGCGAGGGGCTTGATCGGCAACCGACATGTCCTACCGCCTCGTTCCCAGAAGGCCCTGCGGCCGAAACGCCAGCACCGCCGCCATGATGAGGAAGGTGAGAACGATCGAATAGGTCGGCGCGTAGACAAACCCCATCTGCTCGGCCACCCCGATGATCAGCGCGCCCAAAGCCGCGCCGACGATCGACCCCATGCCTCCGACGATCACCACCACGAGGCTCGCCAGCAGGAAACGCGTATCCTCGCCGGGCGACAGCGACTGGAACGTGGCACCGATGATCCCCGCGATACCGGCAAGCCCGGCGCCGAAGCCGAACACCGCCAGAAACACCAGATGGATGCGCACGCCGGAAGCGGCCAGCATCTCACGGTCATCCACGCCCGCACGGATCAGCATGCCAAGCGCGGTGCGGTTCAAAACGAGCCACATCGCAATGCCGATCACGATTGCCGCGACCAGGATCCAGACGCGCACGGACGGGTAGCGCAGCCAGGTAATCGCGCCGGTCGCGTCGTTGACGTTGCTCACGAGGGGCAATTCCATCGGCCCCTGCAGGAATTGCGGAGCGAGGATCGAATATGATTGCCCGCCCCACCACCAGAGCATGAGGTCGGCAAACACGATCGAAAGCCCGATGCTGACCAGGGTCTGGCGGAGCTCTTCGCCTTCCATTTTCGAGAAGATGAAGAACTGCATCAAGAGCCCGATCAGCCCCACGACGATGAACACAATCGGAAATGCCAGCAGCCATGAACCCGAGGCGGTCGCGACCTCGTAGCCAACGTATCCGCCGATCAGGAACAACGACCCATGCGCGAGATTGACGACGCGCATCAGGCCGAAAATCAGCGTGAAGCCGGCTGCCACGAGGAAGTAGAGCGCGCCAAGCGTGATGCCGCCCAAAAGGGCATTCAGGAAGATTTGCTTGCGGCCCCAAACCGCCACCAGTTCGGGTGGCCAGGGGGCCAGCACAAGGCACAGGAACGCTGCGGCCAAGAGGAAAAAAATCAGGCTCCAGAGCGGGTAGCGCTTGATGAAATTGTCCATCTCAGAACGGCCCAACAGCTTCCCGTGGCGAACTTCGCCACCGTTGGAATGAAGGCTAGATGGAAGTTGCCGGCCTGTCCTTTCCCGAACGTCTTTTCTCTAGCCCGAACGTCTCTTCTTTGGAGTGCAGCACCTCTTTTTCAGTGTGTGAGCGCGACGCTGCGCCGGTAGGCGCTCGGCGGCACGACGCCATTGGCGATGAAGAACCGCGAGAAGCTCGCCGGGGTCGCAAAGCCGAGATCAAGCCCGATTTCAGAAACCGTTTCCGTGCCTCTGGCCAATCGGTCGATCGCGCGCTCCATGCGCAGGGCGTTGAGGAAGATCGTAGGGGGCAGACCCATCTGCTCGCGAAACAGCTTGAAGAAATGCGGGCGCGAGAGGCCGGCGTTCCGCGAAATCTCTGCAAGGTCGACGGGCTCGCCGAGCCTCTCGCTCAGGAGGCTGATCGCGCGCCGCAGGCGGAAATCCCGCAGTCCCGAACAATGGGCAGCCGGCCTGTCAGCCGCGCTCGTCCACTGCCAGGTTTGATCGAAGGCCGCCTGGGTGAGGGCACTGAGCCGGTCTTCGAAAGAGCCATCGCAGCCGCCATGGTCGGCGAGAAGCCGTGCGGTTTCCAGGACAAGCCGGGTGATGTGGTCGCTCATTTCGACGGTCGAGCGGCCGAAGCGCAGGATTTCGAAGGCGGTGTGGCTCGCCTCAACAAACCAGCCCGGGCGAATATAGAGAACGAGCGTCAGCGTTGGTTCGCGGCGGTCAACCGGCGCGAAATAATGCGGTTGCCATGGGCTGATTGCCGTTGCGCAGAGGGGCGTGAGCGGCAAGGTCTTGCCATCGACAACCACGCTGGCGACCGGTCCGCTGACGTGAAAGATCAGATGCCCCTCGCGATGGGCATGCGGCACCATCGGCCGATCCAGCTCATAGAGGCAAGCGCGCCCGAACGCACCATGTGCGACCGCGTGAGCAATACTCATCGGTTTCCTCCCCGCCCATCTTTGTGTGCGGTTACGGAAGAATGTATAAGGAGATCGCGTTGTGACAACAGGCAAATTGCCCCGGCCGCCACCGGTCCAGGCCGTTTGCCACGCGCCGGGTGCTGCTCATTCGTGCTCACCAGGCGGCCTCGAGAATGCGGCGGCAGTCGCCGGGGGTCAGCCGTCGGGGATTGGCAAGCGCTCCAGGGTCGTTCGCTGCCAATTCCGCAAAACGGTCGAACTGAGCCGGATTGATCCCCATCTCCCGCAAGGAGGTCGGCAGGCCGATGGCGCGGGCGAAAGCTCCGATTGCGGTGCTGAAGTGCGGCTCCCGCGTTGTTCTGGCGAAGGTTTCGGCCATGGTGGCGTATCGATCGCCCACGGCTTCGGTGTTGAAGTCGGCCATGGCAGCCATCAATGGCACTTGGAGATCGCCATGCAGGACGCCGGGTCCAAGTTCAGCCTTGATCGGATGCGCAAGCGCATCGACCCCGCCAACCGCTTTTTCCAGCGCGAGCCCGGCCGTCAATGCCGCGACCATCAATTCGCGCTGCGCTTCCCGGTGACTGGGCGAAGCAAGCGCCACGGGTAGCCACCGCGTAAGCCGCTTTGTGGCCTCCAGCGCAAGCGCGTCTGCCGGCGGGTGATAGACCGGGCTGGCATAGGCTTCGATGGCGTGGACCAGCACCTCCATGGCCGCGGCGGCGAGGCGACGTGAGGATGCTCCCTCAAGTACCGTCGGATCGGCGATTACCCGGTCGGGGCGCGGGCAGGTGATCGGCTGGCCCTGCCCCAGGCGCACCCGCCGCGCTAACCCGAAATCACAAAGGCCGGCAGGAACCGCGATCAGCGTGAGGCGTTCGCCACGCCGCAATGCATGTTCCGCAGCGAGCCGCGCCTGCCCGACGGCCGCAGATCCACCCACGGCGATGAGCGTGTCTGTCCGGATGTCGCTCATGGCGCTCAGAATCCTGAGGGTTGTTTCTCCATGAGGGGTGGCACGATCGGTCCGCGCCAGGCTGATCGACGTCTGGTCGAGTGCCTCCTGCACGCGCGTGCAAACGGCCGCGCTTCCCGGCTCGTTGTCAACGAATACCAGCGCCCGGGCGAGCGCCCCCACCTCCTCCGGAAGCGCATCCTCGATCGCAGCTTCCGCGAAATGCGTGCGCGTGAGATAGTCGATGAGAGTCATCGGAGATGCTCCCGGCGTTTCCGCCGCATGGAGTCCGCAATGGCGGAATTCCCGAAGGAAGCGGCGGCCGGCTGTCAGCGCCGGCCGCCGAAGATGACGTCAGGGGCAGGCGCGCTCAGCCGCCCGCGCGTAGCTTGGCGCAGTCAACCGCATCGCGCGCCGGTAGCCCCAGGGCCTTGAACTGAGCCGTCGTCATGCCGAGCGTCTGGTTGACGTTTTCGGTCTTGGCCACCATCTTGCTGGTCAAGTTGCCGTCCGGTCCATCGACCACTTCGTTGACGAAGACCGTTCCGGTCGCCTGCCGGTTTTCGTTCAGCGTGATCTTGCCGATCGGGCTGTCGAGCTGAAGCTTGTTGAGCGCTTCCTTGAACTTTGCCTGCCCGTTCGACAAATCGCCCCCGGCCGCTTCGAGCCCTTTGATGGCGGCCTGCGTGGCGACGTAGTAGCCCAGACCGAATAGCGAAGGCGATGGCAGGCGCTGGGCGGCGGGGAAGGTGTCCTGATAGAGCTTCACGTACGAGGTCCATGCCGGGTCGGTATTGTCGGCGGCGAAGGGGCCGGAGGTCGGCGTGCCCTTCAGCACGTCTTTCGCTTTACCTTTCGCCGTCAGAACCGTCTGGTCAGCCATGATGGTGCCGCCGATCAGGCGGGTCTTTTCACCGGCCTGCTGATATTGGTTGAGGAAGTTGATCGCATCCGTGCCGCCAAGGCCCAGATAGATCGCATCCACATTGTCCGGCAGCTGCGCGATGATCCCGCCGAAATCCGATTGGCCGAGCGGCTGCCAGAACCGCTGGACGATGTCGCCGCCCGACTTGCAGAAATCCACCGCAAAACCCATGAAGTTCGTGTAGCCGAACGAGTAATCGGCTGCGATCGTTGCCACCTTCTTCCAGCCCTTCGTCTTCACGACGTAGCCGCCGAGGCCGTAGCCCCATTGCGAGCCGTCGAGGTTGAAGCGGTAGAAGTTCGCCGCCGGATCGACCCATGTCGTCTCGAGCGCGCCGGAAATGCCGTTGATAACCACCTTGTCGGGGATGGTCTTGGCGAAGTCGCGCATGGCGATGCCTTCCGAGCCGGAAAGCGGGCCGATGATGAAGTCGACCTTGTCCTGCTCAATAAGCTTGCGAGCCATACGGATCGTTGTGTCGGGTTTGGTATCCGTCGGAGCGACGACGGTTTCAATCTTCTTGCCGGCAATGGTGTTGTTCACCTGCTTGAGAGCCAGTTCGACATTTCGGACGCCATCCTGGCCACCGGTCGCGAAGGCGCCTTCCAGCGCCACCAGAATGCCGATCTTGATGGTGCCGCTCTGGGCGAGAGCTGCGCCGGGCAACATAAGGGCGGCCACCGCGACGGCGCCAAGCAAAGACTTGCGCATTGTTGTTCCTCCCTGTGACGCGGAAGAGAGAATCCGGCGACCACGCCGAACCTCCCCCATGTGCGTCTCGTAACGCGCCCCTCGCGGGCGCCTTCGGGAAGGCTGCCGTTCAAAGCCCAAGCCGCCAATATCCAAGCGTCTCATTTTCGCCGCCGCTGTTATGTGCGGGGAGCGCGGCATAAGCCGCCCTCTCACCGACGCTCGCCGTGAGTTGCACCGAGCAGGCCGAACCTGCGCCGCCTGGGTTGAAGCTCAAATGCCAGCCCCAAAGCATGCTCAAAAACGTTGGCGCGCGATTGCGTTGGCGCCGTTGTTCGTCGTCTGGCTAGGCATCGGCCGCACGTCGCGCATGACGTTCGTTACCTTTTCGCTCTTCCCGATCGTCGTCGCAACGCTCACCGGCCTGACTTCAGTCGATCGCTACCTGTTGAGGCTATGCAAGCCAGTGGGGCAGATAGGGTCCCGCCTTTATTCGAAGGTAGCCATCTCGTGGCCGTCCCGGACTCTTTTGCGTGTTCAGGTGCGGACCTGATCCGATGACAACCCCCCAACCATTCCTGCAGTGTCGAACGAGATCCTTTCGTACCGAATATCGCCAAATCCGCAGGTCGACATTGCTGACGTCGGCTGTCACTGGATTTTCTTTGATCTCTCGGTGCACACACCGCCTTCGCGCCGGGTCTTGTATTCGAGCTGGTTCGGCGGAATCCCGTCCTCTCGCCTCGTCGGTGCCAGCATGCGCGCCTGCTCGCGGGCAACGTCACCTAGGTCGTAGTCGGGAAGATCGATATTCGCGGCGAAGCCCGCCGCGTGCTCCCCTGCCACCGCGCCGTTGGTGAAGGCGCCGAGCATGTAATTGTGCGGCACACTTGCCATGTCACCCGCGGCATACAAGCCCGGCACCGTGGTGCGCGCAAACTCATCGACGTAGACACCGGATGCGCTGTGGCCGGAGCAGAATCCGATCTCGGAAATATGCATCTCGATCATGCGCTCGCGGTAGTTCGTGCCTCGATTTTCGTGGAACCGGCCGCGCGACGGACGCTCGACATTGTGCAGCACGGCCTCGATCTTGCCGACGGTGTCGCTATGCAAATGGTTGAGCTTCAGGAACACCGGCCCCTTGCCGGATTGCAGTTCGTTGTAAAACTCCTGCATCATCTGGCCCGACCAATAGTCGCATTCGATGAAGCGATTGCCCTCGCTGTTGGCGGTAAAGGCGCCCTGGAACGGTCAACCAAGAAGCGGCGCCCTCCGGCAAAGATCGCTAGCCGACTGCGCCCTCATTTGGTCCGCTGGCGCAAGATCGACCAGATGCGATCGGGCGAACTGCGCAAGGCCGGCATTCTGGAGAACGGCGACCAAATCCGATTCGTCGCCAACCGCATTAGCGATGGGCAGCCTCTTGCCGGCAAGATCAGGTCAGCCTGGGAAGGCATTCTGCAGGACGCGGGGCTTGGCGAGGGATGTCGTCCGGCATTCGCTACGCCACACAGCAGCGCGCGGCTGATGCGGGCCGGCGTCGATATGTGGGAGGCTGCTGGCTGCCTTGGGTAGCGCGGCTAGAGGCGAACTACGGTCATCACCATCCCGAATTCCAGGAAGAAGCCGCTGAGGCGTTTGGCGGCTGGCGCTAGTCCCGCGCGGGGAACTTGGGATCGATTTCGTTCGCTGCAGCGTCGAGTTCAGATTGCGCGGCCCTCACCAAGCCGCGGACTTCTCAGGATGCCTCGGCGAAATCTGCACAAACCGATCGTTGGCTGTGACAAGCGCGTGCACGGCCTTACCCCAACGCTCGTATGCAGAATCGAATTCCACAGGCACGGCACTGCTCCGATCGAGCCATTTCGTTGCACGCTTAAATCATCGAAAGTATAAGTATTTGAAAGAATGGTCGGAGTGGCAGGATTCGAACCTGCGACCCCTGCGTCCCGAACGCAGTGCTCTACCGGGCTGAGCCACACTCCGACTAAGAACGCGGCTTATAGCTGCCGGTTTCGGTCACCGCAAGGCACCGATTTGAGGAATTAATCCCTGTGAATACAAGCCTGAAAACATCGGTTTTGCCCGCCAATGAGGCCGCGGTGGCCTCTGCCGCGCATTGTTTGCGCGAAGGCGGGCTGGTCGCATTCCCGACCGAGACCGTTTATGGCCTGGGCGCCGATGCCACCAATGCGGCTGCAATAGCCCGGCTTTACCAGGCCAAGGGCCGGCCGGCCTTCAATCCGCTGATCGCCCATGTCGGCGATCTCGCCGCGGCGCGCGAAATCGGCCGTTTTGACGCGGCCGCCTTGCGGCTGGCCGAAGCGTTCTGGCCGGGGCCGCTGACGCTGGTGCTGCCGAAAACCGAACATTGCGCGGTCGCCGACCTCGCCACCGCAGGGCTCGAGACCGTCGCGATTCGGATACCGGCGCACCCTGTGGCGCGCGACATCCTGCGCATCCTCGGCCGGCCGGTGGTGGCGCCATCGGCCAATCTGTCCGGACACGTCTCGCCGACGACGGCCGCCCATGTGCAAAGCGATCTGGAGGGGCGGATCGACCTGATCGTCGATGGCGGCGCGGTCGCCGTCGGCGTCGAATCGACCATTGTCGGGATTTTCGACGAACCGATGCTGCTGCGGCCGGGCGGCCTGCCCCGCGCCGACATCGAGCGCGTGCTGGGCCGTGCGCTCAAGCAGCCGCCTGCGGACGCCGAGAGCGACAGCGGACAGCCGCTGGCGCCGGGCATGCTGGCGTCCCATTATGCTCCGAGAACACGTGTGCGGCTCGGTGCAATTCAGATCGAGCCCGGCGAAGCGCTGCTGGCGTTCGGCAGCGATGCAGTTTCGGGAATTGACGCCGCCGCCGCGGTGATGAATCTGTCCGTACGCGGCGATCTCAGCGAGGCTGCCGCCAATCTGTTCGGCTATCTTCGCGCGCTCGACAGCAAGGCTGCGCAAACCATCGCCGTGATGCCCATTCCCAACGATGGACTGGGCGAAGCCATCAACGACCGGCTGCGCCGCGCCGCAGTTGGGCGAGAGTGAATCGGACGGGAGTGAAACCAGACCATGAATATCGTTCAGCCCGCCGCGCCACCGCTTCCGCCCGAACTGATCGCGAAATTCCGCGCGATCGTCGGCGACAAATATGCGGTGACGGATGCTGCCGATATCGCGCCCTATGTCACCGAGGAGCGCGATCTGTTTCACGGAAAATCTCCGCTGGTGTTGCGGCCGGGATCAACCGCGGAAGTGTCCGAAATCTGCAAGCTCGCCACCGCGCATAAAATCGCGCTGGTGCCGCAGGGCGGCAATACCGGGCTGGTCGGCGGCCAGACGCCGCATAATGGCGAAGTCGTCGTCTCGCTGCGTCGGCTCGATAAAATCCGCGAGGTCGATGCCGCCTCCAACACCATGACCTGCGAGGCCGGGGTGGTGCTGCAGGTCGCGCAGCAGCGCGCCCGCGACGTCGACCGGCTGTTTCCGCTGTCGCTCGGCGCCGAAGGAAGCTGCACCATCGGCGGCAATCTCTCGACCAATGCCGGCGGCACGGCCGCGCTCGCCTACGGCGTGGCGCGCGAGATGGCGCTCGGCCTGGAAGTGGTCTTGGCCGACGGGCGGATCCTGAACTCGCTGTCGAAGCTGAAAAAGGACAATACCGGCTACGATCTGCGCAATCTCTTCATTGGCGCCGAAGGCACACTCGGTATCATCACGGCGGCGACGCTAAAACTGTTCCCAAACCCGCGTGCGATCGAGACCGCCTATGTCGGCCTGCAATCGCCGGCGCAGGCGCTGAAGCTGCTGTCGATCTCACAGAACGAGGCGGCCGGCAGCCTGACCAGCTTCGAATTGCTGGCCGACATCGCGGTGAATTTCAGCATCCGTCACGGCATCGACATCCGCGATCCCCTTGACAGCAAGCACCCCTGGTACGTGCTGATGGAATTGTCGTCCTCACGCGATGACGCCCGCGACGCACTGGAATCGATCCTGGCCAAGGGCATGGAGGAAGGCATCGTCGATGACGCCGTGATCGCGGCGAACCTCAGCCAGCGCTCGGCGTTCTGGAAGCTGCGCGACGAGATGTCGGCGGCGCAGAAGCCGGAAGGCGGCTCGATCAAGCATGACATCTCCGTGCCGGTCGCCGCCGTGCCTGATTTCATCGAAGACGCCAATGCCGCGGTGGTGAAGTTGATCCCGGGCTCGCGGCCGGTACCGTTCGGCCATCTCGGCGACGGCAATATCCATTACAATGTCAGCCAGCCGGTCGGCGGCAACACCGCGGACTTCCTGGCGCGCTGGCACGAGGTCAACGAAGTCGTGTTCGCGATCGTGCTGCGGATGGGCGGATCGATCTCCGCCGAGCACGGCATCGGCGTGCTCAAGCGCGACGAACTGCCGGACGTGAAAGACAAGGTCGCGATCGAACTGATGCGCAGCATCAAGGCGATGCTCGATCCCGCAGGGATCATGAACCCCGGCAAGGTGCTGTGAACGCATCAATGCCAAAGCCGCTTCCTGCCCTCGCCATCGCGCCGATCGCGGATGCCGACATCCCCGCCGTCGTCGCGCTGTGGCAGGCGTGCGGGTTGACGCGGCCGTGGAACGATCCGGCGTCCGACATCGCGCTGGCGCGGCGCGGGCCGAATTCGACCGTGCTGATTGGCCGCGACGGCGGCGCCATCGTGGCGACCGCCATGGCCGGCCATGACGGCCATCGCGGCTGGGTCTATTACGTCGCGACTGATCCGGAACGCCGCGGCCGCGGCTATGGCCGCGTCATCATGAACGCGGCCGAGGATTGGCTGCGCGCGGCCGGCATGGCCAAGGTGCAATTGATGGTCCGGCGCGAAAACGCCCGCGCCGGCGCATTCTACCAGTCGATCGGCTACGCCGAGGCGCAGACGGTTGTCTTCGCCAAATGGCTCGACGGCCGCGAACCTACGCCTTGATGCAGAAAGATTACCATGACCATCTCCGACCGCATCCGCATCAAAGACGAGCGTGTCCTCTCCCATGCCCGGTACCTGTTGAAGAGCATCACGCTCGACTACCGCCGCGGCAACGGCGAATGGCAGACGCAAACCCGCGAAGTCTATGACCGCGGCAATGCCGCAGCCTTGCTGCCGTATAACCTTGCCTTGCGCACCGTGGTGCTGGTGCGGCAGTTCCGCTTGCCGGCCTACGTCAACGGCCATGACGATCTCCTGATCGAAGCCGCCGCCGGCATGCTCGACGATGCATCGCCGGAGGAACGAATCCGCGCCGAGGCCGAAGAGGAAACCGGCTATCGCCTCCACGACGTCAAGAAGGTATTCGAGGCCTTCATGAGCCCGGGCGCGGTGACGGAGAAACTGCACTTCTTTGTCGCCGAGTATGAAGCCTCGATGCGGATTGGCAGCGGCGGCGGCCTCGCCGACGAAGGCGAGGACATCGAGGTGCTGGAATTGCCGATCGATTCCGCACTCGCGATGATCGCCGACGGGCGCATCGCGGATGCCAAGACGATCATGCTGTTGCAATATGCGGCGCTGAATATTTTCAGGTAGGTGTGTACAAGAATTCACGTCGTCCCGGCCTTGAGCCGGGACGACGCGGAGTCAAAACAGCGATCCCTGCCCTTCGTCCTCCGGCGCCGACGCCGCCTTGCGCGCGGCTTTCTTCGGCTTCGGCTCCTCGGCCGCACGTTCCTCGTCCGTGATCGGCAGCAGCAATTGCGCGTCGTCATTGACGACGCGATTGACCCGCGTCGAAATCTCGTGCCAGGCGAATTCGCCTTCCGCGGGGCCGGTCAACAACGCCATGACGTCGTCGGCATCAAAGGCCCGGGCATCCAGCCAGCGCTCGAATTCATCGGGCGCGATCGTCACGGGCACGCGATGATGCAGCGCCGCAAGATCGCGGCTGGCCGGCGCGGTGACGATCGCAACGCTGTCGACCCCCTCGCCGTTCGGTCCCATCCAGGTCTCGGCGAGGGCGGCAAAGCCGACCGGCTTGCCGTCGCGGCGGTGGATGAAGAACGGCCGTTTCCGGCCGCTGGAATCCTGCCATTCGTAATAACCGTCGGCCGGGATCAGGCAGCGCCGCCGCTTGATCGCGTTCTTGAAGGCCGGCTTTTCCCGCACCGTCTCGGAGCGGGCGTTGATCAAGAGCGAGAATTTACGGGGGTCCTTGACCCAGGCCGGCACCAGGCCCCAGCGCATCAGCCGGAAATGCCGGCCGCCATTCTCCAGCATCACCACCGGGATCGGCTGCGTCGGAGCAATATTGTACCGCGGCGGGAAGTTGGGCTGCTCGGCATAGCCGAAAATCTGCCTAAGTGCCGCCGGCGGCGAAGTAATTACGAAACGTCCGCACATAATCTAACCCGAATGGGTGTCCGTTTAATTCCTTTTAACCCCAATTGTTAACACTGGAACAGATGAGCTCAACGGCCGCCACACAAGCGCGATCCGATCGCCCGACACAGCTACCGACGAGCCCCATCGATGAGGCCCGCGCCGCGGTTCTGCGCGCCGCCAACATCAACCCCCGCACCGGGCTTGCCACCGACTATCTGAATCATTTCAACGAAGCCATCATGCTGCTCGAGATGGTTCCGGACATGCCGGAATGCGCCGAGGATTTTCTGACCTGGAGTCCGCTGTCCTACGCCGAGCATTTCTGGGCTTCCAATTTCAAGGCCCGCGATCTCGCGATCGAGGCCTACGAATTGGCTGACCCCAAGATTCGCACCGAGTTCGACAACGTCGCCAACACCATGACCTCGATCCTGACCGCGGTAGGCTCGGCGATGCGCGAAGCCCGCCAGGACAAGACCCGCGCCACGCTCGCCGAGCAGGCCACCGGCTGGGTCAAGCCGCTGGTGGCGCTGGCCGGTGGCATCATCAACGGCGCCACCGAGGCCGACGTCGAAACCATCATGTCGAACTAGGACCTGACCTGACGGCAGTGCATTAGACCTCCGCGCATCGATCGGGCATGATCCGCCCCGAAACCGTCCACCACTTTCCCGGATCACACCTTGGACTCCCCCGCGTCACCCACCCGTCCCCAGCTCGCCGTCAGCGGCGCGATCTTTCGCGACGGCAAGGTTCTGCTGGTCCGCCGCTCACGCTCGCCGGGCAAAGGCTTTTATTCGTTCCCCGGCGGCCGGGTCGAATTCGGCGAATCGCTGCATACGGCGCTGCATCGCGAGGTCGACGAGGAAACGGGCCTGCGAATCGAGATTCTGGCGCTGGCCGGCTGGCGCGAAGTGCTGCCGGGAACCGGCGGCGGCGGGCATTATCTGATCATGTCGTTCGCGGCGCGCTGGACCGCCCGGGAGCCGGTCCTGAACGATGAGCACGACGATTTCGGATGGTTTGATCCCGATGCGCTCGGCGATCTCATGCTCACCGGCGGCCTCCTGGAGGTCTTAGCAGCCGCACGGAAGCTGGTTTAGGCGCGAGTCCTTTGTTTTGACGCGTTTTCTTGACGCGAACCAGTGTCCACCCCCGGATCAAGTCCGAGGGCATGCTTCGCTTGAAAACGCTATGTCTTGCCACCGGCGCATTGAGGGGGCATATCGGGCGGGTTCTGGACCCCCAAATGCGCAAGCACTTTTTTGCCGTCCTCATCCTCATCTCGGCCTGCCATCTAGCGCCCGCGCGGGCCCAGGATGGCGCCGCGCCGTTCGACCGCGATTTGCAGCGGCTGGCCGAAATCCTCGGCACGCTGCACTATTTGCGCGGCATCTGCGGCAACAATGAAGGTGCGAAATGGCGCAACGAAATGCAGGCGCTGGTCGACGCCGAAACGCCCTCAGGCGAACGCCGCGCGCGCATGATCGCCGCCTTCAACCGCGGCTATAACGGCTTCCAGCAGACCTACCGCACCTGCACGCCCGCCGCCTCGATCGCGATCCGACGCTACATCGAAGAAGGCTCGAAAATCTCGCGCGACCTGACTGCCCGCTATGCGAACTGACCCGCCCCTCGCCGCAATCTATTTCGATCTCGACGGCACGCTGACCGATCCAAAACCCGGCATCACCCGTTCGATCCAGTATGCGCTGCAAAAGCTCGACCATCACAGCATCCCGACCGAGGACGAACTGACCTGGTGCATCGGCCCGCCGCTGCGCGCCAGTTTTGTCAGACTGCTGGGCGCGGAAGATTCCGCCGACCGCGCCGTGTCGCTGTACCGCGAACGGTTTTCCGACGTCGGGCTGTACGAGAACGGCGTGTATGACGGGATCAGCGAAGTGCTGACGAAGCTCCGCCAGTCCGGCCACCGGTTGTTCGTCGCCACCAGCAAGCCTCATGTGTTCGCGACACGCATCGTCGAGCATTTCGGGCTGCGCCATCATTTCGAGCATGTGTTCGGCTCCGAACTCGACGGCACCCGCGTCGACAAGTCCGATCTCCTGGAATACGCGCTGAAGATCGCAGCCGTCGATCCGTCCAAGACGCTGATGATCGGCGACCGCAGCCACGACATCGTCGGCGCCAAGAACAACGGCATGCGGGCAATCGGCGTGCTCTACGGCTATGGTAGCCAGGACGAATTGATCGGGGCCGGCGCACTGCATGTCTGCGCCACACCGCAGGCCATACTCGACTGCATTTTCCGGGATTTTTCCGCGGAACCCGCGACTCCATCAAATGCCGGGACGCCCGTTAACCTTTCTTAAAGATGTGGCCTAGCAGGCCCCGCGGCGCATGCTACAGCTTGGCGATCAGACGCGCTCCGCTGGGGAACGCGCGCAACGTCTGTCGAGTTTCATGAGCCATCCTGCGTCTTATTCGCTTCACCGCGATCCGCTGCCCGACCACGAACAGAAGCAGGCTGCGCTCAGCTACCTCCATGAGGCCTGGGCCGAGGCGCGCCACGATGGCGTCGACGGCGACTGCCTGGCGCAGGCGAGCCTGTTCACCGCGCTGGCCGAACTGGTCTCGACCTATGGCGAGGACGCGGTGGCGAAATTCGTGGAAGGCCTTCCCGCGCGCGTACGCAATGGCGAGTTTTCGCTGTCGCTGGCGCGGCAGTAATTCTCGTACTCCGTCATTCCGGGATGGTGCGTTAGCACCAGACCTCAGGTGCGCAATTGCGCACCGGGGAATCTCGAGATTCCGGGTTCGATGCTTCGCATCGCCCCGGAATGACAGAAGAGAAGCCCTACGCCCTCAGCGTCTCCAGGAACCGCACCGGCTCGCCGGTCGAGGGCGTCGTCAGTTCGCCCTGCCACATCACGCGCTTGCCGCGCACGAAGGTGCCGACCGGCCAGCCGGTGACGCGCATGCCGTCATAGGGCGTCCAGCCCGCCTTCGAAGCCACCCATTTGTTGGTGATGGTCTCAGAGCGCTTGAGATCGACGATCGTGAAGTCGGCATCATAGCCGGCGGCGATGCGGCCCTTGGTCGCGATGTTGTAGAGCCGCGCGGGGCCGGCACTGCTGAGATCGACGAAACGCTGCAGCGACAAGCGCCCGGCGTTGACGTGGTCGAGCATGACAGGCACCAGCGTCTGCACACCCGTCATGCCAGAGGGCGAGGCCGGATAGGTTTTTGCCTTCTCCTCCAGCGTATGCGGCGCGTGGTCGGAGCCGAGCACGTCGATGATGCCCTGCTCGATGCCGTACCAGATGCGGTCGCGGTGATCGGCCGAGCGCACCGGCGGATTCATCTGGGCGTGGGTGCCGAGCCGCTCGTAGCATTCGGGCGCCACCAGCGTCAGGTGATGCGGCGTCGCCTCGCAGGACGCAACGTCCTTGTGGTCGCGCAGATAGTCGATCTCCTGCTTGGTCGAGATATGCAGCACGTGAATCCGCTTGCCACTCTCGCGGGCAATATTCACCAGCCGCTGCGTCGCCATCAACGCCGCGGTCTCGTCGCGCCACACCGGGTGCGAACGCGGATCGCCTTCGATGCGCAGCGACTTGCGCTCGTTGAGGCGGTATTCGTCCTCGGCATGGAAGGCGGCGCGGCGCTTGATGACCGCAAAAATCCGCCGCAGGCTTTCGTCGTCCTCGACCAGCAGCGCGCCGGTGGAAGAGCCGATGAACACCTTGACGCCGGCGCAACCCGGCGCGCGTTCCAGTTCCGGCAGATCGGCGACGTTGTCGCGGGTGCCGCCGATGAAAAACGCAAAGTCGCAATGCATGCGATGATGGGCGCGCCTGATCTTGTCGCTGAAGGTCGCCTCGGTGACGGTCAGGGGATCGGTGTTCGGCATTTCGAACACGGCGGTGACCCCGCCCATCACGGCGCTGCGCGATCCTGTTTCCAGGTCTTCCTTCTGGGTCAGGCCCGGCTCGCGGAAATGCACCTGGGTGTCGATCACGCCGGGCAGGACGTGCAGGCCCTTGCAGTCGATCGTCTCGGCGGCGGACGCCTGCCCGAGCCCGTCGATCGCGGCGATCCGGCCATTGGAAATGCCGATGTCGCGGATGGCCTCGCCGTCCTGATTGACCACGGTGCCGGATTTTAGAATGGTATCAAATCGCTGATTCATCGGTCCTCGACGCCCGTTTTAGGCTGCCTCTCGGGCTTGTTGACGGCACCTTAGCGCCTTAACTTCCCATGTGATATCCGGCACCTGTGTTTCCCCAGGAACTTGAACGAGAACTTGCAAGAGAACTTCCAGCGAAGTTCAAGAAGAACCTCCAAAATAGGCCTTTTCAGCGCATGAAAGCAGCGTTTCTTACCGATCGGGGCGTGGTCAAGGTTTCGGGCGAGGACGCCCGCAATTTCCTCAATGGCCTCGTTACGACCGACGTTACGCTGCTGCGGCCGGGCTTTGGCCGGTTCGGCGCACTGCTGACCCCGCAGGGCAAGATAACAGCGGATTTCCTGATCACGGAGGCTTCCAGCGGCCATGGCGGCGGCTTCCTGATCGACCTGCCGCGCCCATTGGCAAAAGGCCTCGCCGACAAGCTCGGCTTCTACAAGCTGCGTGCCAAGGTCGCGGTGGAAAACCTCTCCGACAGCCTCGGCGTGCTCGCGGTGTGGGACGGCGAGCCCTCGATGAAGCCTGATCTTGCTTTCGCCGACCCGCGCAACGAAACGCTCGGTTGGCGCATCCTGGTTCCCGAAGAGCTCAAGCAGAAAGTCGCCGATTTGATCGGCGCAGAACTCGTCGATGAAGCCGCCTATGAGGTCCGCCGCGTCGCCGCGGGCGTGCCGCGCGGCGGGCTCGATTTCATGTACAGCGACGCGTTTCCGCACGAGACCAATATGGACCGCATGCACGGCATCGATTTCGACAAGGGCTGTTACGTCGGGCAGGAGGTGGTGTCGCGGATGCAGCATCGCGGCACCGCGCGCACCCGCGCGGTTCGGGTCACGCTGGAAGATTTCTCGCCCGAGGCCGGCATCCCCGTTGTCGCCGGCGACAAGCCGGTCGGCACCATGGGATCGACCGCCGGCGGCCACGGCATCGCGCTGGTGCGGACCGATCGCGTCGCCGACGCGCTCGACGCCGGCCTGACGCTGTCGGCCGGCGGGCTTGCGATCCGCCTCACCGATCCGAACGACGTGCGCACGCCGCCGAAGCAGACCGTCGCATGAGCAAAGTCCAATGAGCCGCTCTGCACGCCTGCATACCGACGGCAAGACCCGCTGCCCGTGGCCGGGCGAAGATCCGTTCTACATGGCCTATCACGACACCGAATGGGGCGTGCCTGAATATGACGACCGCGCGCTGTATGAAAAGCTGATCCTCGACGGCTTTCAGGCCGGATTGTCCTGGATCACGATCCTGCGCAAGCGCGAAAATTTCCGAAAGGCCTTCGACGATTTCGTGCCTGAGAAGATCGCGCGCTACAATGAGAAGAAGGTTCACGCGCTGATGAACGATGCCGGCATCGTCCGCAACCGCGCCAAGATCGAAGGCGCCGTGAACAGCGCCAAGGGCTACCTCAAGATCATGGAAGAAGGCGCGGGCTTCTCGAAGTTCCTGTGGGACTTCGTCGACGGCAAGCCGAAGGTGAATCAGTTCAAGACCACCGCCAGCGTGCCGGCTTCGACGCCGCTGTCGATCAAAATATCCAAGGAGCTCGGCGCGCGCGGATTCAAGTTCGTCGGCCCGACCATCGTCTACGCCTTCATGCAGGCCACCGGCATGGTCAACGACCATCTGGTCACGTGCTTCTGCCACGAGACCTGCAGCGGTCAACATCGCAAGCCCCGCCTCAAGGTCAAATGACGCCAAGAAGAACATCTGGCAAATCTTCCGATGTCTCGACCCGGGCCTGGCAGCGGATGCTGTCGGGACGGCGGCTCGATCTGCTCGACCCCTCGCCGCTCGACATCGAGGTCGCCGATATCGCCCATGGCCTCGCCCGCGTCGCGCGCTGGAACGGCCAAACCAGCGGCGCGCATATCTTTTCGGTGGCGCAGCACACGCTGCTGGTGGAGGCGGTGCTGCGCGAGCAGATGCCGCGTGTCGATCTCAAATTCCGGCTCGCCGCATTGCTGCACGATGCGCCGGAATACGTGATCGGCGACATGATCTCGCCGTTCAAGGCGGTGATCGGCGGCGATTACAAGGTGGTGGAGAAACGCCTGCTGGCGGCGATCCATATCCGCTTCGGCCTGCCGCCGGTACTGGCGGATGCCATCACGCAGGCGATCAAGGCCGCCGACCGCGGCGCGGCCTATCTCGAAGCCACCCATCTGGCAGGCTTTGCCGAGACCGAGGCGAAACGCCTGTTCGGCAAGGATCCCGGCCTGCCCGAACCAACCGTGCGCGAATATCTGACGCCATGGACCGCAGCCAAGGCCGAGAAGCAGTTTCTGGCGCGGTTTGGCGCGGTCGCGTCGTAGGGGCTGCGTTCCGAGATCTATCAACCCGTCGTCCCGGCCTTGAGCCGGGACCCATACTCCGCGGCAGTTATTGTTTGCAGAAGGTCTCCAACGCCAGCGCTCTAACCGATGGGCCGCGGCGTATGGGTCCCGGCTCAAGGCTGGGACGACAGCGTGTTTGTTGTTGCACCGTGGCCTAAACGCACCTTCGCATTCTCGCGGCATCATCTGCCCGAGCTTTGCCAGAAATTCCTTGGCCCTCATGAACAGAGGGCGCAGGGAAGACCGGGTGCGCGCTGCACCCGCGGTCTCGCGTGCGGTTTGCACAAAACAAAATGCACACGA